>NZ_CP011427.1:2464722-2772812 GCF_001506165.1 Pantoea vagans
ACTTTATTTAGCACATCCCCCCCTTTCGTGCGCTCAAATCAAACCTGTTTATCTTAAAGGATTATTCGGTTTTCCGACAGCATATGCATAAGATTGTTCCGCTGATTTGTAAGCTAAAAGCGTGCTTTTCGGATAATTAAACCCTTCAGGTTAAGATACAGAATCACCTGATAGTATACGCTGTTTACAGGCGGTAGGATTTTCATCCAGCATAATCTGGTTTCAGGGCGAAACCGGCAAGTAAACTGACAAATTGGAAGCTTATGAGTTCAGCAAAACCCGAACGCGAATATTTTCTCGACTCCATCCGAGCATATTTGATGTTATTAGGCGTACCCTTTCACGTCTCTCTGATTTACTCCACTCAGCGCTGGGCTGTTAACAGCCAGGATGCCTCTATGTGGTTGACGGTGTTGAATGATTTTATTCACGCGTTCCGCATGCAGGTCTTCTTCGTTATATCCGGTTATTTTTCCTACATGCTCTATCTGCGCTACAAGCCTCAACGCTGGTTGAAGGTGCGCATGGAGCGTGTTGGCATCCCCCTTTTGACAGCCATTCCGCTGATTACGTTGCCGCAGTTTTTTATGCTAAAAAACCTCACGGATAAGGTAGGGAATTGGGATAGCTTTTCGCTGTATGACAAGTACAACACCCTGGCCTGGGAACTGATTTCTCACCTGTGGTTTTTGCTGGTACTGGTGATCCTGACAGCACTGGGTATGTTGACGTTCCGTTGGTTACGTACCCAGCAACGCCGCATTGATTATCAGCAGGTTGGCTGGGGGAAATTGACGCTGGCCTTTTTGGCTTATGCGCTGCTGTGGTGCCTGTTCCGCCGCGCCCTGTTTTACACCGTACCCGCGGTTTTCGCCGACGGTTTGTTTAGCGTAGCCGTGATGCAAACTCTGACGTTCTTGCCGTTCTTTATGCTGGGTGCATTGGCCTGGAAGCATCAGGCACTGAAAGCGCTGTTTGTACGTTTCAACCCGGTGATGTGCTTTGGTGCTATCGCCGTGTTTATTGCTTACAGCTTGAATCAGCGCTACAGCAGCGGCGACGGTTGGTTATATGAAATTGATGCCATTGTCTCGACTCTGATGGGCTTGTGCATGTTGAATGTCTGTTTTAGCTTTGGTCACAAGCTGCTGAACAGCCATTCACCGCGCATTATGTATCTGGTCAATGCCTCGCTGTTTATCTACCTGGTGCACCATCCACTGACCATTTTGTACGGTATTTACGTTGTGCCGCACATCAGCAGCAACACGCTGGGCTTCTTTGTCGGTTTGGCTATGGTGTTTGGTATCGCCTTTACCCTGTATGAAATCCATCTTCGTATCCCGCTACTGCGCTTCCTGTTCTCGGGTAAACCGCAACGTAAATAGTGACTTGGTGAGTTATATCACCCACTGCCCAGCCTGCTCATGAGCTTCAGTGCGAGTTGTAAAAAAGGGCACGTTGTCTGAGGCCATGACGCCTCTACTGCCCCCTCAGGGCTATCCGCAGCGCTGAGACTTTTACGTTGGGCCAGGAGCCCCACGCGGGGAGGCGTGGGGCAGTTCGCGGCCGACCATGGATGGTCATCCGCGAACGGTCCGTCCGGCACGACGTGGAAGTCGAAGGTACCGCTTTAGCGGCGCGAGGACGGCCCAGAGGGGGCAGTAGTGGCGGCAGAGCCCGCACTGAAAACAAAGGCCACTTATTAATAAGCAGCCTGAGTGCTTAACTGACGAGCATTACGCACTACATGAGTGATGCGCAATAAATCGCGTCGCTACAGCAACCACTCCACCGGTAAGCGCCACACCAGTCGCACCAGCAGTCGTTGCATCAAGGTGCACTGCGGTTCGTGTTTATGCACCACTTCGCCTGACTCCCCCTCGTACTCCACCCAGTTCACGCGGCCCCAGCTATCCAGCCTTAATGTCCAGGCACGATCGCGCATCCCGGCAATAAAGCGCTGATGGGTTTGCTGCGCCAAGGTTTCACTTTCAATCACCAAGCCCATCTCGGTATTTAACACCGCCGATCGCGGATCAAAATTAAACGAGCCAATAAACACCTTTCGGTTATCCACGGTGAACGTTTTGGCGTGCAAACTTGAACCTGAGTTACCGGTCAAACCGCGGTCGTGCGGCGCTTCGCTGGCATTGTCTTGAGGCTTCATCTCATACAGCGCAATGCCGTGGCGCAGTAATTTTTTGCGCCAGCGCGCATAACCGGCGTGGACGACCGAGACATCGTTTGCCGCCAGCGAGTTGGTCAGGACTGCAATTTTTACACCACGCCTTTTTAAGGCGAGCAATTGAGCCACACCCGCGCGCGTCGGCACAAAATAGGCTGAAATAATGTCGAATTGCTGCTGTGGAGTGCCGATCACCTCCAGCATACGCTGCGGTAGCAGGCTGGAGCGCTTGGCCTTACCTAACCCTTTGCGCGGGTCGTCGCTTAACAACCGCGATTCTGCCCAGGTCATCTGCATAGAGCCCTGCTCCATCTGACTGACAAAAGATGAGTGTTCCAGCCTGGCAAGATAGCGCTGCACTGCCTCGCTCTGCTGCCATTCCGTCGGTAAACGCACCGCTTGATGCGCATCGCCGGAGACATCGACCACGCTGCGCAATGGCGAAACCGCTTTACTGTTCCAGTACCGCTCAAAATCGTGCGCCACCTGTTGCACCACCGGCCCTATTGCCAGCACGTCCAGGTCAGTGAACAGCGGCTCGTCACCGGTACCAAAATATTCATCGCCGATATTGCGGCCCCCCACCAGCGTCACCGCGCCATCTACCGTCAGGCTCTTATTATGCATACGGCGATTAAGACGAGCGAAATCGGTTAAATAACCCAGCGCACGCAATGTGCGAAATGAAAAGGGGTTGAATAGCCGCACGGCAATATTGGGATGGCGATCGAGCTCGGCCAGCGTGTCATCGAGGCCTGGCGTGTTGTTATCATCCAGCAGCAAACGTACTTTAACGCCACGTTCAGCGGCATCCAACAATGCGCTAAACAGCAATCGACCCGACATATCGTTGTGCCAGATGTAGTACTGCACATCGATAGTGTGCTGCGCCATGCCCATCACCAGGTATCGCGCAGCAAACGCATCCAGCCCATCGTTGAGCGGATGAATACCGCTCATATCCGGATGCAGCGCACAGCGCGCATCAATAATTTCTCGTAACCCCTCTCCTGCCGGCGATGGGTATTGCACAGGTGCTGCTTCACTCATATCGAATCCCTGAATTCGCTGGATCTATTATTGTTGGTATGACCGCGCCTCACGGCAATCAGAGGCTTCTGCATCCGCCCGCTAACGCGACATGCATTTAAAGTCTAGACTTAGGCTTGCGTTCTGCATCCGGCGTTTACCGTGAGGAGAGGATTATGACTCAGCAATCCCCGCGCCATCACCCGCAACTTTTCCGCAGTTTCTTCCAGGGAAGCTTCCCCTGCTCTACCGCCCGTCGCAGCGGCGGGCGCCGCATGGATATGGTGATCAGCAGCGGGCATGACATGCTACTGGAAAAAGATTACGCCTCGCTGGCACAGGAAGGTTTGCTCACCGCCCGTGACGGCGCGCGCTGGCACCTTATCGAAGCCACGCCCAATGAGTACGACTGGCGCAGTTTCTTGCCTATGGTTCACGCGGCGGCGCGCAATGATATACAGATTATCTGGGAGCTGGCGCACTTTGGCTATCCCGACCATCTGGATATCTGGCGCGCCTCTTTCATCGACCACTTTGAGCGATTTGCGCGCGCGATGGCACAACTGATGCGCGATGAGGGCGTACAGCACCCCTTTTTTACCCCCATCAACCAGATTTCCTTTTGGTCATGGGCGGGCGCGGACGTTTCCTGGCTCGATCCTTACGCCAGCGAGCGCGGGCGTGAACTTAAACGGCAACTGGTGCGCGCCTCGTTAGCGGCCATGCACGCCATCCGTGATGTCTATCCCGATGCACGTTTTGTGTTGACCGATCCGCTGGTACAGATCGCGACCGATCCTGAGAACCCTGACAGCAAACCTTACGCCGATGCACAGCATCAGGCGCAATTTGAAGCCTGGGATTGGATCGCCGGACGGGATGCGCCGGAACTGGGCGGACGCGAGGATTTTCTCGATATCCTTGGGCTGAACTACTATCCCGACAATCACTGGTTCTTCTCAGGAGACACCATCCCGGCCGATCACAGCGCGTATCAGCCGCTGCATCGTTTGATGTTGCAATGCTGGCAACGCTACCAGCGGCCGATGCTGCTGGCAGAAACCGGAGCGGAGGGCGATGCACGCGCATCCTGGCTGCGGCATGTCACAGAAGAGGCACGGTTAGCACTGGATGAAGGGGTCGCACTGGAAGGGATATCGCTCTATCCGGTGGTGGAGTATCCAGCATGGGCCGACGACCGTCGTTCACCGGGCGCCCTGTTTGGCTTGGGGGATCCGAATGGCAATCGCACGCTGCATGAAGCGCTGGCGCTGGAATTACGCAGTCAACAGATTAAATGGCAAAACCGGGAAAAGCAGCCTTAAGAGTGTTGCGTTGGCACGGTCTTGGGCGGGCAGGTTTGCACATCGAGTGTGGGATCGGCGGGATGGCGAACATCAGTCAGCCAGGTCATGGTGAACAGGAATACCACGCCAATTAAACAGGCGGAAAGCAGGCCAATTATGGCGATCAGTTTGTCATCTCGGGCTTCCATCGACATCTCCTTGCAGGCTTCCATGAACCGTTGCTGACCTTAGCTCATCCATAACGTCACCATCAGGACGAAGATTATAAGGGTAACAGAGGTCACTGCAAGTACCACAATGGCGAAGTGTGCGTCGTCGAGCGACTGTCTTAACGGTTCATCGTGATCGTCAGGTGGCGCGGGTGAACTCATGTTGACTCAATAACAAGAAGACGTTTTAAGCGCAGGATTGCCGCACTGAGTGTAATGAAATGCAGGATAAGGTACAGGATTATTTCAGCATGAAATGACAACGGGGCGCGATTGCGCCCCGTAAACAGCAGATTAGAAATCGTAGCTCATAGAGACTTTCAGGGTACGTGGTTCGCCCTGGAAGATGTAATAGCCATAGCTTTCTACGCTGGACCAGTATTTCTCATTGGTTACGTTATCCACACCGACGCGCCAGACCATGTCGTGATCGTTAAGCTTGGTACGGTAACGCATGCCCAAATCCAGAGTGGTGTAGCTATCAAGCGACTTGGTGTTTTGTGAATCCGCATATTGTGAACCCGAGTGATTCACATACGCTGTTGCCGTCAGGCCATCCACCGGCTTGATATCGTATTCTGCACCCAGCACGAAGTAGTAACGCGGCACGCCAATCGCCTGTTTACCGTTCAAGCTACCGTTTGCTGACTCCGTGATCTGTGCGTCCAGCCAGGTCGCGCTGCCGTTAAGGCGGAAGCCCAAGACCGGCTCACCAAACAGGTTCAGCTCAACACCGCGATTGCGTTGCTCACCATTCAGCGCGTAGACGTTATCGCTGTTGGTGATGGCATTTGGCTTACGAATATCAAACAGTGACAGCGCACCACCTACGCGATCGAAATCGACTTTTACGCCCACTTCATTCTGCTTAGAGTGCGCAATGCCGGTGGTTTTACCGTAGTTAGCTGCGGTGTTTGGCGCCGCGCTACCCGGTTGCAACGCTTCGGTATGGTTGGCATAGAAAGAGACTTCTTTCCACGGCTTATAGACCACACCATAGGTTGGCATCCAGCGACTGGCATCAAAGCGAGAATCCGTATCTTCGGCACCTGTGTCGTTATCGTAGCTGCGTACCACCACTTTCTGATGACGTGCGCCAGCAGTGAACAGCACGGTATCATCAAAGAAGCCTAAGGTATCGCTCAGCAGATAACCCTGAGTGCGTGTGCGGCCGGTGGTTAATGGATCATGATAATCACCGCTGCCGGAAGTAGTAACAGGTACCACTGTGGTTGGGGTGTCATAGATGTTGGTATCAACCGATCCTGCGCCGTAACGCCATGCCGTTTTGTCCGTTTTAGTGATGGCGGAATAACCAAAGTTAACTTTATGCGTCACGAAACCAGTGGTGAAATTGCCACGAATGCCGGTCATGCCGCTGAATCCATCGATAATACGATTGGTATCTAAACGAGCGTACTGCGCATCACCGCTGGCATCGGACACCGCCGGGCTGGCGTAAAGGCCAATCTCATGTGAGTGCTGTGCGCCAAGAGCGCCGTACCACGTCCAGTTATCTGTGAGGTCATACTCTGCCTTCGCCATACCGAATTCGCTTTCGATATTGCTGTAGACCCAAGGCTGGCTGGTGTTATGTGTTGCGTCCGGCGCATCAGGGATAAAGTCCAGGCCACTGACGTTCACACCGATACGACCACCGTGGAAAGTCTGCTTCTGGTAGCCGACATCCAGAGAGGTACGTAAACGGTCACCACGGTAATCCAGTCCCAGTGATGCTGCCGTAGTGCGGCGCTTTTCGCCATGAACCGCGGTATCGCCTTCACGATCCAACACATTCACGCGCACACCAAACTGGTTGTTATCGCCAAAGCGGCGACCGGCATCCATAGATCCGCCAACCTGAGAAGACGAGGTGTAATCCAGCCCAACGCGCGCCATCGGTGTATCTTCCGCGTGTTTTGGCTCAAGATTAATCATCCCGCCTACGCCCGAAGTCGCCGCACCGTTAACCAGTGAGTTCGCCCCTTTAAACACTTCAACGCGGTCAATCAACTGCGTATCGATAACCTGACGCGGTACCACACCTGGCAAACCGCCAAATGTCATGTCATCGCCATCCAGTTCAAAACCACGGATGCGATACGTCTCTGCGTAGTTACCGTAGCCCTGCACGTTCTGTACGCTTGCGTCATTCTTCACCACATCAGCAATGGTTTTAGCCTGCTGATCCTGAATCATCTTCGAGGTGAAACCGATGACGTTAAACGGCACGTCCATGGCATTTTGTTCACCCAGCATGCCTAAGCGACCACCGTGGGCAATCTGCCCATCAAGATAGGCAGGCACTAAATCATTGCCGCCTGGCTTGAAATCCGCTTGTGGTGTCGCCGTGACGGTGAGGGTCGGCTGATCTTTTTTCGCATCAGCCGTTGAGGTTGTGGTGTTGGTGGTGGCAGCCATCACTGGCAAACAACCGGCACTGACCATAACAGCGAGCAGCGTCGGTTTCAGTCCGGGATTGAAAGGCGTCATGCGCATGGAAAACCCCTGATAAGAAGTAAAGTGATAATCATTATTATTGCGGTTTGCGATTATGCGTTCTGCTAATAAGAAAGCAAGAAAAATCGCTGAACTTTCTTAGTCAGGTGTGGTCTGGCAGGGAGAAGCGTTAAGAAAGGGTAAAGATTGCGGAGATAGCGTATCAATTCAGCCATTTTCACGCATTTTAAGTAGGGATTTGAGGCCGGATAAAAATGAAATAGTCACGGCTTCGGTGAATGAAGCCGTGACGCAAAGACGTGTCAGGCATCGCGCCAGCGTTTAAACACCAATGAGGTATTGATGCCGCCAAACGCGAAATTGTTGGACTGGATATAATCGGTTTCAAGATGACGCGGTTCGCCGATGATGTAATCCAGATCGCCGCACTCTGCAGCGGGCTGGGTCAAATTCAGCGTGGGTGCAAACCAGCCCTCGCGCATCATCTCAATGCTCATCCAGGCTTCCAGCGCACCACAGGCGCCCAGGGTATGTCCAAAGTAGCTTTTCAATGACGAAATCTGCGTGCTGTTGCCGAAAATCGCTGCCGTTGCCTGGCTCTCAGCGATATCCCCGCGATCGGTAGCGGTACCGTGCGCGTTAATATAACCAATCTGATCCGCCGTCACGCCTGCGCTCTTCAATGCCCGCTCAATACAGATCTGCATGGTTTCACGCTGTGGTTGGGTGATATGTGCCGCATCGCAGTTGGTGTGGAAACCCACCAGCTCGGCATAAATCGTCGCACCGCGCGCTTGCGCATGCTCCAGTGATTCGAGTATCAAGGTGCCCGCACCTTCACCAATCACTAAACCATCGCGCTGCTGGTCAAACGGCGCAGGAGAGGTCTGGGGAGCATCGTTGCGTTGGCTGGTGGCAAACAGCGTATCAAACACCGCAGCTTCAGATGGACACAGCTCTTCGGCGCCGCCCGCCACCATCACCGTCTGATAACCGTGACGAATCGCTTCCCATGCATAACCAATTGCCTGGCTACCTGACGTACAAGCGCTTGATGTGGGGATGACGCGGCCGCGCAGGCCAAAAAACAGTCCGGCATTGACGGCGGTGGTGTGTGGCATCATCTGCACATAGGTGGTGCCAGTAATGTTGTTGGTATGCTTTTCGGTCAACATGGTGGCGAATTCGCTCACCGGTCCGGTACTGCCGGTTGACGAACCATAAGCAATGCCGGTTTCACCGTTGGTCAGCACTGGATGGTCTATCAATCCCGCGTGTTCTAACGCCAGTTCAGTGGCACGTGTGGCCATCAGTGACACACGGCCCATGGCGCGAATGCGTTTTCGCGTGTAGTGCGCAGGCAGCTCGAAGTTATCCACTGGTGCGCCGAGCAGTGTATGCAGCCCGTCATAAATCTGCCATTCAGGCATTTTACGCACTGCATTTTGCCCCTGTTTCAAACGAGCCGCCACGGCTGGCCAGTTTTCGCCGAAGGCGGTGACGCCCCCCATGCCGGTTACCACTACACGCTGAATCAAAGCATACCTCCGTTGATTGAAATCACCTGGCGTGTCACATAGCCCGCGATATCTGACATCAGGTAGCTGGCGAGCCCGGCCACCTCTTCCGCTGCCCCCATTCGCTTCATCGGGATCATTTTCAGCGCTTCATCGATCACCAGCGGTTCAAGATCGGTCATGCCGGTATCGATCAAACCCGGCGCGATACAGTTCACGGTGATTTTGCGTTTTGCCAGTTCGATAGCCAGCGCCTTAGTGGCACCGATAATACCTGCTTTTGCAGCACTGTAATTGACCTGCCCACGATTCCCCATCAGGCCAGACACCGATGACAAGGTTATGATGCGGCCGCCTTTGCGCAGGCCAATCATTGGCATCACGCACGGATGAATCACGTTATAGAAGCTGTCGAGGTTGGTGTGGATCACGCTGTCCCACTCATCTTCTGTTAACGCCGGGAAAGCGCCGTCACGCGTGATTCCCGCGTTATTGACCACGCCATAATAAGCGCCGTGAGCCTCGATATCCTGTTCGATGGCGGTTCGTGTGGCATCGCGTTGTGCGACATCGAACTGCAGTTTACGCCCGCTGCCGCCTGCTGCGGCCATCAACGCCAGTGTCTGTTCTGCGCCCTGCTCATCACGATGATAGTGAACCACCACCTCAAATCCATCCTGCGCCAGACGCAGTGCGATGGCGCGGCCAATCCCTTTACTGGCACCGGTCACTAATACGCTGCGTGTCATGGCTGAGTTCCTTGTTGTGCTAATTGGGTTAATTCTTGTTCATCCGGCTGATAGGTATTCAGACGGCCACTGGCGATCACTACGTCATTACAACGGATTTCGCCTTCAAAACTGCCGAGTTTGTCATCACGCATCAACAGGTGCATCTCAACACGTAAGGTGCTATTCGCTGCAAAACTCGGCGTCGTTGCACGATAACCGCGTCCACCCAGCAACATGCCGGGACGAATTTCCGTATCGCCGCGCTGGTGCGCATGAAATCCTGACCAGACGCCTACCGTTTGCGCCATGATTTCAACGCCAAACCACGCGGGTAATGCGCCTTGCGGGTTGAGAAACGGAGCCAGCACACCTGAGTGATTGAGGGTGACTTCACACACCACGCGGTCTTCGCTGACCTGAATCACGCGGTCCAGTAACAGCATCGGTGCCCGGTGCGGCAGATAATGGCTCACCGGCAGAAAATCAGTCATAAGGCCTTCCTACAATCAGGCAGGTATTGTTCCCACCAAAAGCGAACGAGTTTGAGGCAATCATCGGACGCGCCAGCGGTTGTGGCGACGTCAGTACTCCACACGCAGGCAAGCTACTATCCAGTGTGGTCGCGCTAAAATCCTGCGCCGGTAACGGCAAGTTGTACTGCAAAATTAGCGCCGCCAGCGCCGCTTCTGTAGCACCCGCTGCGCCCAGAGTATGACCGGTAAGATGTTTGGTCGAACTGCAGGGCACGCGATCGCCAAACAATCGATGTATCACCCCGGCCTCTACCTGATCGTTCAGCGGTGTCGCGGTGCCATGCAGATTAATGTAACCAATATCCTGCGGCTGCAATCCGGCCTGTTGCAACGCCATCTGCATCGCGCGCTCAGCGCCCACCCCTTCCGGATGAGGTGCTGACATATGCCAGGCATCCGATGACTCTCCCGAACCGAGTAGCGCCAGCGGCTGGGGTTCACGCGTCAGCAATAACAGCGCAGCGGCTTCGCCTATCGAGATGCCGTCACGCTCGGCGCTGAACGGTGCACAGTGATGTTCCGATAACGAATCCAGACTGGCAAAGCCATTGATGGGCATACGGCTCAATGAATCCGCGCCGCCGACCAGCGCCACATCGGCCAGACCGGCATCGATCAGACGTTGGCCGCTGATCAGCGCACGTGCGCTGGAGGAACAGGCGGTTGAAATGGTATAAGCCGGACCGTCCAGGTCGAGATAGTGCGCGAGAAAGCGTGAAGGATCGCCCAACTCCTGCATGCGATAGTCATAACCGGGTAAACCCGTATCTCGCTGACGATCGCCCTCATCCACGCCGGAGGTGCTGGTGCCGAGTACAATGGCAACCCGCTCACGGCCAAATTGCGCAATCGCCGCCTCCACCGCTGGGCGCATCTGATCCAGTGCCGCCAGCAACAGTTGGTTATTGCGGGTGTTATGCGCCGCCAGTTCAGCGGGGATTGCTGGCAACGTGCCCTGCACTTCCCCCAGCCAGCAGCTTTTACCGTGCTGTAACCACCCTTCTCGCGGCTGCATGCCTGGCGCATACCCTGAGGTGAGCTGGGTAGCAATCTCCGCGAGGCTGTTGCCCAGCGCATTCATCATGCCGAACGCTGAAATGTACATCATGAAGAAGCATCCAGATGCTGGATTTGGATTTGATAACCGAAGGCGCGTTGATCGATGCTAATCGGCTCGCGCACGTCCCCGCGTTGCAGATAACGAATCAGTGTCACGATCTGGCCAGCAGGATCGCGCAGTTCGCGACGATCGCCGCTGTCCACCAGTTGCCAACCCGGCGGCAACTGCGTCTGCCAGGCACTGATCGGCCAGTGGCTGAGCATCACATCCGCCAATACCTGGCTGGCGGGAGGCATTTCTGGCAGCGCCATCATCTGTTGCGTATGAATGCCGGTTTTATCATAGGTCACGCGGAACAGGCGAATACCCAGCGATGACAAACCCGCCAGGCTAATCTGCTGTGCATCCGCGTTCAACAACACCAGCAGAGACTGGGTTTTCCCTTTCGCGTGACCGGTCAACAATTGTTGCTGCTGAAAAGCCGGCGAAATCCCCGGAGCAGGCAAAGTGACACGCACCCCCGGTTTCAGCCATGCAGTGGGCCGGTTCGATTGGCTATCCTGTTGGGCACAGCCACTCAACAGCAGGCTGAACACCAGCAATAAGGCACTCGTTTTCATCGTTGCTTCCTTTTGCCCGGAGCCAACGCCATCGGCGCCAGCAAAAATGCACAAAAAATCCCGCTGCACAGTACCGTACCAAAGCCACTGATTGCCGCCGTGCTACTGAACACCAGCATGCCCAACGTGAGCAGCGTGGTCATCATCGCCAGCGTCACTGCCAGCATCGATGTCAGCGGCGTCCCGCGCGGATTACTGAAGAACAGCGTGTAATTAATCCCAATCCCGAGCACAAGGATCAGCGCCAGCAGTGCAAACAAGTTCAGGCTGGCACCGATCCAGCCCAGCGTGGCCAGTGCCGCCGCCAGTGATAACCATGACGGCAAGGCACTGCGCAAACCCGCCTGCAAACCGAGACGCACGGTGTAACTGACCGTGATCAGTAACAGCGCCAGTGCCAGTAACCCACTTAACAAGGTGCGCCAGAAACGGAACAATTCATCATAGCTGGCCTTACGATCGACCCAACTCACACCGGGCTGCTGTGTCGCCAACTCTTGCAGCGCCAGACTGTTTTTCACCCCGTTCACCGGGACCAGTACGCTGCTGCGCCCATCGGGCAACGACAACCACAGTAAACGCCAGCCTTCACTGAGCGGGCTCGCCAACCAGTCACTGGCTTTTACTGGCATAGCATTAAGATCAGCACTGGCTGCGGTGATCCCCGCCTGCTTTAAGCGTTCAAG
This sequence comes from Pantoea vagans, assembly GCF_001506165.1. Classification (NCBI taxonomy): domain Bacteria; kingdom Pseudomonadati; phylum Pseudomonadota; class Gammaproteobacteria; order Enterobacterales; family Erwiniaceae; genus Pantoea; species Pantoea vagans. The sequence goes on from NZ_CP011427.1 coordinate 2,477,063, forward strand.
AATAGTGGGGGCCGCCTGCTGCAACAGTTGCACATCTTGTTGTTGCTGCTTCAGGGAGTTCAGCGGCAAAACACGGTAGCCTGCTAACCAGCCCTGCTGCTGCGCCTGTTGTAATTTGGGCGCCAGCGTACTCAGGCGCTGCAGCGCTTGCTGCTCATTCTCCCCCCAGACGACAAACCAGGTTTGGTCCGCCTGCTGGCCGGTCAGTTGCGCCAGTTGGCGGTCCTGGGCCAGTAAACGGGCGGGAGCACTCTGTAAATGGGCAATATCATCATCGATGCGTAGCTGGACCATGCCGCTAATGGCATAAACGGCCACCAGCAGCGGCAAACCAAATTTCAGTAAATTGTTACGACGCCACGCGGCTAACCAGCGCGCCAGCCACACCATGGCCGGGATCGGACGCACCGGTAGCCCTCGCACCAGCCAAGGATAGAAACAGATCACCGTCAGGCAAGATGCGCTCAACCCACTGGCGGCGAACACCGCCAGCTGACGCAAGCCGGGGAATGGCGCTAATAACATCAACAACCACGCGATGGCGGTGGTACCGAGCGCCAGCAATAGCGTCGCGCGGACTTTGTGCAAACTTTGCCACGGCGAAGATTGCTCACCATGCACCATCCGCTCCGTCAGGTAGTACAGCGTATAATCGGCAGAGATACCGACAATACTGAGGCTCATCACCAGCGTAGTGAGATGCAGCTCACCAAAACAGATTAAGGTCAGTACCGTTCCCGCCATGGCACCTATCGCCACCGACAGCGCACACAGCGCCAGCGGTCGCAGCGATCGAAACACCAGCCAAACCAGTACCAGTAAACCACCCAGCGTGACACTGCCAAGGGTTTCCACATCGTGCTGGGCGCGTTGGCTGGCGTCATCACTGAACAACACCGTGCCGCGTGTTAACACTTGCGCATCTGGCCAGCGGGTTTTCAACTGCTGCTCTAACTGATTCAACGCCGTCACCAGCTGATGACTTTGCTGGATGCTAAAGGCGTTGCTGGACAGCTCACCGTGCAGGAAATACCAGCGGCGTGGCTCGGCGTCATTCACCGTTAACCAGCCGTTATGCAGCACCATTTTGCTGGCGTTTTGTTGCAGCGCCAGCTGCGCACCGCGCACCAGCAACAGGGGATCGTTGTGGATCTCTTTGCTGCCTACACCGGCAAAGGCCGAAAACAGCTGCGCCAAAATCCAGTCAGCTTGCGCACCACCGCCGTTTTGCAAGCGCGCACGGGTCAGGGGATCAATTAATCCATTGCGATGCTGAAACGCATACGTGCCCCAACGTTGCATCTGGTCATCATCCAGCGCACCGCTCACCTGCCTGAGCATCGGCAATCCCTGCAACTGGCTTTGCCACCATGCCGCCACTGCATCACCCTCTTGCTCTTTAGCACTGACCAGCCACACCAGTTGGCGGTCAAGGCGCTGCATAAAGCCCTGCTGAATCTCAGCCGGAGCCTGCCCGAGATTTTGCTGAGGCAACAAGGCCAGTACACTGCTGTTCAACTGGCTACGCGGTAACAGCACCGCCAGTGCCACGGCGAGTGCCAGGCACACGCTCAGCCACAGTAGCGCGGAAATTTTTTCACTGCGCTGGGGCAAAACGCGCTCGCTCTTCATCAGTCAGTTGTTGCGGTTCGGTGCGGGTATCGCTCAGGGTTATGAGGGTTTTGTCGCCCTGCTTATCATCCAGCGTGATCCCATTGAGAAACGCCGCGCCCTGCAAATCGATACGGTTGAAGATTTTATTCAGCGGCGCCGCTTTGGGTGTCAGGCTGAGCTGCCAGCTGTTGTTGCCACGGTCATGGAAATCGAGGTCAAAGTTTTCACGCAGCACTTTTTCATCCGCCTGGAACAGCGCGCGTAACAGGTGGTTGAACTGGAACATTTGTGGATTGCTGTCCGCCGTAATCACCTGTGGCGGCTGGCCACTCATGCTCTGCACCATACGTTTGTCATCCAGGATCAACGTCATGGCAAAGGGCGTGGCCTGATGCCACCACAATCCCTGTTGCTGGGCAATGATCAACTGACCACGCGATACCAGCGGCTGGGACATGCCAGCAATGGTGCGCACCTGCTCAAAGTTGGCACGGATCACCGCCTGGCTGGCAAACCGCTGCTGAAGCTGATCGAGCGTCACCGCATGGGCACTGGCGGTGGTCAGGATCAATAACAGACAAAAAGCTCTGATCACGGCTTCACCCCCAGGCGCTCAAACAAAATATCCGGTGAAACAAAACTCATCTCCTGGCTCGCGGCATCCACCGCCACCTGCAAGGTATGCGCTTTGGTGGTGACCTGCCCGGCAGCGTTACGGATCACATAATCGATGCGCAGGCGGTTTTCATATTCCGTGATGCTGGCTTCGACGCGGATGACCTCTTCACAACGCAGCGGTTGGCGATATTTCACCCGCGTATCCACTACCGGCCAGACGAAACCGCTGGCGGTCATCTCGCCATAGCTGTAGTTGATGCTGCGCAGCAAGGCTTCCCGTGCCACTTCGAAGAAGCGGAAATAGTTGCCGTGCCACACCACGCCCATTGGGTCGCAATCATGGAACGACACGGTTAATGCCACTTCAGCGCGCCAGGTGCGTTCACTCATCGCGGCTCTCCTCCTCTGGTAAGGTCCAGAAATCGTAAAAGTTAAACCAGTCCAGCGGCGCCATCAGCGCATGCTGTTGTAATCGTTCGGCATAGCGATCCACCGCTGCCTGCAGTGCCTGCTGGCGCTGGGCGCGTGGCAGCACTAACGGATTGGCAAAGGGTTCACAGTGCACGCGCAAGGTCCCTTGCTCACGCAAGGCAAACATCAGCAACACCGGGCAACGCAGTGCAGCAGCCAGAACAAACGGGCCTTGTGGAAACGGAGCCGGACGGCCCATAAACTCACTCCACACCACACGACGTTCTCCGCCGCGCTGGCGATGGACGGCCGTGCGGTCACCAACAATCGCCACCCACTCACCGGCATCCAACTTCTGTTGCAACAGGATCGCCGTGTCCGGGCCAATATCCGTCACCGGCATCAAATTCACCCCCGCCTGAGGGGCAATGCTCTCCAGCACCTCGCGAAAACGCTGGGCGTTGTCGGTAAACACCAGCGCGTTAATCACCAGGCCACTGACTTGCTTAGCCATGGCGCGGCAGGCTTCGATATCACCAAGATGCGAGGCCAGAATCAAATGCCCCTGGCCGTCGGCTGCACGGATCACCGCTTCGGCACCCGGCGCAAAATCAATATCACGTCCCCATTGCACATCACCACGCCAGCTGGCGACTTTATCCAGCATGCTGTAACCAAAGCGCAAAAAGTGATGATAGCTGGTGAGCGGTCCTGGCAAGGCGGTTTGCTGCCTGCTGGCTTCTGCTTGCACCTGTTTCAGCCATTGCTGGGATGCGGCGCGTGCTTTGCGACCGCTCAGCCAGTAAACCGCCACCACCGGCCACAGCAGCAGCACAAATGGCAGACGCCCGGCACGACGATACAGCCACAGCATAAAGCGCAGCCCATGTTGACCGCGACGTTCCGGCGTGGCAGACCAGTGTTGCGTTTGCTGACGGCGGCGCAGCAGCTGCGGGATGCGCGGTAACATGCCAAAAAACAGACGGGTGTGCATCCATGAGATGCGCAGATTGTCATGTAACGCGTCGAAGTGTGACAGGCCACTTTCTGGATAGGTTACGCGCGTGCTGATAAACCGACTTGGCGTACCTTGCCAGTACAATCGCACCATGATTTCAGTATCGAAATCCATGCGCTGCCCGATCGGATGGCGATCGCACAGCTTTAGCGAAGGCTGCAGCGGATACACGCGAAAGCCACACATGCTGTCTTTTAACGAAAACGACAGTGTCTCGACCCACACCCAAAAATGGGTGATATAGCGGCCATACAATCGCGATTTGGGGATGGAGGCATCGTAAATCGGCTGGCCCGAAATCAGGCTGTCGGGATATTGCTGCGCTTCCGCCAGCATGCGAGGCGTATCTTCAACCTGATGCTGACCATCCGCATCGAGTTGCAGTGCATGGCTGTATCCTGCCGCTGCCGCTTTGCGCAGGCCGGCAATCACCGCCGCCCCTTTGCCCTGATTGGTCGGCAATGTGAGGATATCCAGGTGCGGTGCATTCAGGGCAGCGATCTGCTGTTTGGTCTGCACATCGCTGCCATCATCCACAATGATCACCGGCAGATTAAAAGGTGCGAGACGAGCCAGTACCGATGCCAGCATGGCACCGTGGTTGTAGCAGGGAATCAGCACGCAGGGCATGAACGCAGCACTCAACACAGGCGAATCTTCCCACTGCTGGCGATGTCGGCACCATCCTGACGAATCAGGCTATAGCTGAAGCTGAGCAGTGATTTGTCTTCCTGCCAGTTGAGTTGTAATTCCAGTTCGGCATCCGGCGGCACCGGCTGTTGGAACTTGATGTTGTCAATTGAGGCAAAGGCTTTGCCAGGCGCCAATCGGGTTAAACCGTAGTGCAAAACCCAGTCGAGCTGCGCCACACCGGGCAAAATGGGTAACGTGGGAAAGTGGCCGCGGAACCAAAACAGATCCGCTTTAGCATGCAGGCGCAACGTCAGCATCGCACCCTGCTGCTGGGCGTTGAGTTCAACCGGCAACATCAAACAACTCCTCAATTTGTGGCCACGCACGTTTGCTTTGTGCCGTCACCGGAATGGTGGTGACGACGCGCCAGTAGCGCGGCATGGCAACCGGCTCCAGCCAGGGTTGCAATTCGCTTCGCCACTGTTTTTTTCGCAGCGATAATGCCGTGGCATCCAGCGTTTCTGACAGTGCCAATACTACGCCAATCGCATGGCGACCATGGCGATGAATCGCTAGCGCCGCTGCATCTGTTACCCCAGGCAACGCCAGCAAGCGGCGTTCAATTTCGCTCAGTGACACACGCTTATCTTCAATCTTCACCACGCGATCCTGACGGCCCGCCAGCTGAAATGCACCCGATGGCTGCTGCACAATGCGGTCATCCAGCGGCCAGCCCTCATCGGTTTCCAGCAAGGGAGAATAGACTCGCCAGTGCCCGGCCTGTTGCTCGCAGAGGGTGACGAGGGGGAAACACTGCCACGCCGCGTGTTCAACACTGGCACAGCGCCAGCCAATCACACCGGTTTCAGTGCTGCCGTAGATTTCATCCACAGCACAGTGCAGAGCACTTTCAGCCTGCTGGGCAGCAGGCCAGGGCAGCGCCCCACCGGCTGACACCACCAATGCACAATGCGGGGCAGTGAGCGAAGGATCGAGACGGCGCAGAAAAGCCGGGCTGCTGATAAAGGCATAGCGGCGATCGCTGCGCTGATCGGCCAACTGCTCACCGTAGAAGATCTGCTGCGCCGCAAGCGGCAAGCTCAGCGCCATTGGCAGCACAATACGAAAGGTCAGGCCATACAGGTGTTGATGGCTGACTGATGCGATCACGTGGCACTGCTGTAAGCGCTGTCCCCACAGGTGAGCAAGCCAGTGCGACTCCAGATCCAACGCACGCAGTGATTTCACCACGCGGCGCGGTGTGCCCGTCGACCCCGAAGTGAACAGGACCAGGGTTGCGTCATCCGCTATCGCAGGCAGTTCCCCCAGCGCCAAAGCACCATCCCAGCGGAGATGCGGCATTGACAGGGCCAGCGACATATCGCTGATCACACCGTCAAGGTGCTCGGCCATCTCTTCGAGTTGCGCCGCGCGACAGTGACCGGGGATCACCGGCGTCTTACCGGCGTACCACACGGCTAGCAGCGCCGCCGTGAAGTGGTAGCTATTGTCGAAGCACAACGCCCAGTGTTGACCGGGTTGGCTGCGCAGTTTTTCCGCGAGCGCCTGCACCTGCTGGCGCATCTCTGATAGCCAGTGCTGTTGCTGGCCTTGCCAGGCCACCACGCGATCAGTCGCAGCCAACCAGTCGCGGATACTCAGAACCTTCATGCCTTGTTCCTCAAACGCTGACGCAGCAGCCATTCGCCGCCCATCAACGACCCCATCAGCAGATAGCTGATGCACCCATTCCAGAGTGTCCATAGCGTGACATCATTGAGCAGGCAGGTGACCAGCGCCACGCTGCCATTGAAGATAAAAAAAACGCACCACACCTGCGTCACCTGACGGGTATAACGTACCGCTCGCGGTGGCAATTCGGGCTCGCGTAGCCGCGCTAAGCGCTCCACTAGCGGCATCGGGCTCCACAGGGAGCCCCCGAACAGCAGCAGCATCAAGCCGTTCACCACCACCGGATACCACAGCAGCAAGTGCTGACTGCGCAGCAGCAGGCTGGCAAGGCACAACAGCGATCCCACCAGCGCCAGCAGCAGCATAACGCGGCCCATCGCCCCTTGCGCATGGCGCAAACTCCAGATGCGCCAGCCAAAAACCAGCGCCAGCACCACTATCACCCCACGCCATTGTGGATGCGTGATCGCCAGCCATACCAGAAATGGCCAGGCCAGCAGCGCCATTGCATTGAGCAGGCGCAGGAGTAAAGGCATCAGGCTTCGTTGTGCATCAGTTGGTAAACCGCGTCCACCACATCCTGCACGGTACGCACGGCGCGAAACGCTTCAGGTTTGATTTTGCGTCCCGTGCGTTTTTGCAGATGGACCACCATGTCGACCGCATCAATGCTGTCGAGCTCGAGGTCTTCATACAGACGCGCGTCCGGGCGAATATCATCGGCATCAATTTCAAACAGCGAGGTGAGCAGCGAAGCCACTTCCTGGTAAATTTCGTCTTTGTTCATCATTTTGACTGTTCTCAGGCTTGCTGTTGTTCAACAAACGCGGCCAGCGTGGCCACGGAAAAAAAGTGCGCGCGTAGCGTTTCGCTCTCGGCTGAAAGCTGAACGCCAAAGCGATTTTTCACCGCCAGTCCTAGCTCCAGCGCATCGATCGAATCGAGGCCAAGCCCTTCACCAAACAGTGGCGCATCGGTTTCAATATCGTCCGGGTTGATATCTTCCAGATTCAGCGTGTCGATAATCATCAGTTTGATATCGTCAATCAGTGCTTGCATAACTTATGTCGTCTCTTCAGGGACCAGCGCCTGTTGCAGGTGACGCGTCAGGCGACGTGCAGCCAGCGGCTGCGCATCTTCATCGGCTTCACAAAAGGCATGGCTATCAATACGCGATTGTACGCGTACAGTAAAAAGGGGTTTAACCAGCGGAATCTGATACCAGCGGCTCTGTTTATCGAGCATACGCTGTGTGCAGCTAATATGTACCACGCGCAGATCGCATCCCGCTCGCACCGCAATATTGGCGGCACCGCGTTGCAACTTCAGCGGCTCGCCGTAGCGCGTGCGCGTGCCTTCAGGAAAAATCAGGATAGTGTCACCCCGCGCCAGGCGCAGTTGGCTGTCTGGCAGTAGCGTGTCGGCTTCGCTATTAATTAAGTAATCTGCGGACTTGATGACGCCGCGAAAAAAGACATTGCGCTGTAACTCAGCTTTGACCAGACAATCCATTTCTGGCAGTACCGAGGCAATCATCACGTAATCAATCAATGAGGGATGATTAGCCACAATCAGGCATCCCCGATCCTTGCGCAGCAACTCCGCCCCAATAATCTGGTAATCGTAAACCCCGACAAAGCGGCAAAAGCGCAGGAAGCAGCGGAAGCTCCAGGCGATGCTGCTACGGGCAATTTGCCGGCGACGTAAGCCATCGCGCTGGAGTAACAGCAGTAGATTGAACCAGGTGACCGAGAGCAATAAGCCGCCCACACTGAACAGCGTGAAACTGACGGCGGTCATCACCAGCCGCCAATAGTAATTGAAGCCAGCACGACGATGCTGAGACAGAGCGTTATCCGCCATTATCGCGCTCCCAATGCCAGTAATGGCGCTCACCTGGTATAGTGACGCGATCGCTCCCCTGCAGTATGGCGTGCAGGAACTGTAAACTTTGCGGTAAAGAGGAGGCTGCAGGCTTTGACGCCTGGCTTTCGCAACGCCAGTCGGTTCCGGCACTCAGCAGCAGCGCCACTGCATAGGGCGCATTGAACGGGTCGATTTCTGGCAGCCAGGGACGATAGTAGTCCGGCACCACGCCTTCAAAATCCACCAGCAATACCTGCTGATATCCTGCCTGATGTAGTGCGGTTACCTCGACTAATCCCTGCTGGAAACTGTCGATACCGGCGGAAATTGAGGTCGACACCAGCGGCTGATGAGCAGCTATAGTGAGGCTGCCAACCGCCGAGTTGTGCACTGACATGGCGAAATCTGTCGGTGACAGCGCCTGTTGCTCAGCCAGCGCGGTGAGAATCCGCAGATTGCGCTCTAACTCACCGTGGCGGCTGGTGAAGACAATGGCATCAACCGATTGACGTGCCAGCAGTGCCAGGCCGCACTCCACTGCCGCACGGCTGCCCGCGCTGAGGCGGCGCGCCGTCATCATTGGTAAAAATTGCGGTTTCGCGATGGGTTGTGTGGCGTCCAGCATCGGTGCATGCCCGGCCCAACGCTGCCAGTCGTCAGCAGTGCTGTGTCCCGGCGCTATCGCGTGCCAGTCAACCAAGGTGTAAGCGAGTTTCATACCTGTATTCTTTCTTCAGCCTCGGGGATGTTCAGATTTCGCTGTGCGGCATCCCTTCCCTGCTTGCTTTCTATTCCCGTCATCCGTCTCATGCGGATGTCGCCGATTAACAAGGCGGGCACCTGGCCCGCCTGTTTTCTATTTCGGCAGCATAGCGGCTAACTTTACAACAATGTGTCAGCCGTGATGCATGGTGCTTATTTTACTGCCTGAACGGCGAGACGTGTCTGAATACCCTGGTTCAGGTTTTGAATCCAACGGTTGTAATTGCGATGAATCTGGCCGCTGCCTGCTTTCAGGTTGGTACTGCTGACATAATCAATACGATAGCTGTTGGCAGTGTAGGTGATACGAATATCAGCAGTATGACCACGCTCTGCCAGCTGGCCGTTCATCACGCCAGGTCCCGCTGGGGAAATCACCCAGTGGTTGGCCGCTCCTGCTTCCACAATCGCACGCTGCATCTGGCTATCGGAGTAGCTCTGACCCACGGTCTGGCTCACATTTTGAATCGGCGCAGTGCGTGGTGCGCAACCGCTCATCAGCGCGGCGGTAATGACTAATGCAAAAACAGCTTTTTTATTCATCATTTCCTTTTTTTCCCTTGTCATAGCAAGTCGCACATGGCGGCGACCGTGCAGGTAAACCTACATGCACAATTCCGTTCAGACTTTGTAAAGCGCGCAAATAATACCACTATATGTAAAGACAAGTAAAAAAAAGCACGAATAACTTAAGAACGCTCTCATACCACGGGAAAAGCTGAATTTGGTCGCTTTACAGCGAAAAAAATGCCGCAAAATGGGGTTGCGGCATGAAATTTAACCTCGCCAACCGCCGCCCAAGGCACGATAAAGATCGATTTGCGCCAGCAGCAGCGTATTTTTCACTGAGACGATGTTCAACTGCGTGCTGAACAGCGTGCGTTGCGCATCCAGCTCATCCAGGTAAGAGGCGTAACCATTCTGATAACGGTTCCGTGCAATACGATACGCTTCAGATACATAGCCTTCCTGCTTCTGCAACTCAACCAGCTGCTCCTGGCTGCGACGAATGGCATCAATGGCGGTATCCACCTCGGAGAAGGCACTTCGCACCACCTTTTCGTAGCCGTAAAGTGCCTGATTACGCGTGGCCATCGCCACATCGACCTGCGCCGTCAGCGCTTCACGGTTGAGCAGCGGCGCCAGAATACTGCCGCCAATGCTCCACAGGCGGAACGGGTTATCCAGTAGCTCATGAAGTTGATAGCTTTGCAGCGTGCCGCTGGCCGTGAGATTCAGCGACGGTAACAAATCGGCCTGAGCTGAGGCCAGTGAGGCATCAGCGGCGATCAGCTGGCGCTGAGCCTGTACGATATCCGGGCGGCGATTAAGGAGCTGAGACGGCAGTAACGACGGCAGCGTCTGTGGTTTGATATGGTCAAACTGGCTGTTACGGGCAATCTCACGTGGGTTCATGCCCACCAGCACGCTCAGCGCGTTCTCCTGTTGCTCAATTTGATGCTGCAACTGGGGGATTTGCGCTTTGGCGGTCTGATATTCCGATGCCGCCTGCATCCACTCCAGGCGCGAGGTGTAGCCGGTTTCAAACTGACGCTGCGCCAAATTGAGCGAGTTTTCACGGGTTGCCAGGGTCGCGATGGTCACCCGCAACTGCTCATCCAGCGCACACAGACTCAGATAACCCGATGCCACCGAACTGGCAACAGTGAGTTCCGCGGCTGAGGCTGCGGCACGCTGCGCCTCCAGCGAGGCCTGCGCGGCACGAATACTGTTGCTGCGGCTGCCCCACAGATCGACCTCATAGTTCGCCTGCAGCAGCCCCTGGAATACGGCGTTTTCATATGGCTGCCCTGTCACCGCCGACAAGGCGCGTTGATGGGTTGCCGCTACCCCCGCCGACAACGTGGGGAAGTTATCGCCCTGTGCTGCCCTTAGCTGGGCGCGATATTGATCTACTCGCGATCGCGCAGTGAGGATATCGCTATTGTGCTGCAACGCCTGATTGACCAGCCGATTAAGATTATCGTCCCCAAAGCTTTGCCACCACTGTGCTTCTGGCGCGGCTGACGGCCCCACCTGCTGCCGCCAGCTATCAGGGATCGGTAATGACGACGGCGCTTTTTCGACTTCAGTGGCACAACCGCTTACCATCAGCGCAATAATGGACGCCAACATTACCCGCTTCATGGGGCGTCCTTATGCGGCTCGGCAGCGGTATCAATACTCACTTCCACCGACATCCCCGGACGCAGCTCATGGGTGTCACCGAGAATGCGGATACGTACCGGAATACGCTGCGCAATTTTCACGAAGTTACCGGTGGCATTATCGGGTGAAATGGCACTGAATTCAGAGCCCGCAGCCGGAGAAATATACTCAACCCGGCCCTCATAACGCTTACCTTCAAGCGCATCGACACGCAACGTCACCGGCAAACCAGGTCGCACCCGCGCCAACTGCGTCTCTTTAAGGTTGGCAATTACCCATTTGTTATCCGGCACTACTGAGGTTAACCGCGTACCGGCCGTCACGTAGGTGCCTTTGCGCACGGATAACTGTCCGAGCTGACCACTGTCGGGAGCAATGATGCGCGTATTCGCGAGATCGATATTGGCTAACTCCAGCGCAGCTTGGGCGCTTGCCACATCCGCCTCCAGCGAGCCTCGGTTCACCACCACGGTCTGCAAACTTTGCTGCGATACCGCCACCTGGGCATCGGCCTGACGCAACTGCGCCTGAGCCTGCGCATTTGCCGCACGTGCTGCATCACGTTCGCGTACCGACAATGATCCATCCGCCGCCAGATTCTCAACGCGTTTAAGATCGAGACTGCTCTTCAACGCCTGCGCTTTGGCATTTTCCAGAGCGGCTTTATTGCTGAGGATGGTGGCCTCGGCGCTGCGACGCTGCTGTTGGTTGTTATTTTGCGCCGCAATTTTCATATCCAGCTGCGCCTGTGCCTGATGCACCCGCTGGCGATAGATTCGATCGTCGATGGTCATCAACAGTTGTCCCTTGGTGACGGGTTGCAAATCCACCACCTGTACATCGGTGAGATAACCGCTGACCTGCGGGCTGATGAAGGTGACCTGACCGCGTACGTAGGCGTTTTCCGTTGATTGAACGGTGCTGGTAAACGGCCACAGCTGCCAGGCATACAAAATCACCAGCACGCCAACAATGACGATGCCGCTGCCGAAAGCGATGGAAAGGATACGTCGGCGGTTGGCGCGTTCGCGTTCCGCAGCCTGAAGATCATCCTGTTGGCTCATGAATTCTCCGTATGATGTAAAGCTTGCTGATTTTGCTCGGTCAAATCACGGCGTGCCTGACGCCAGTTGATAAAACGCAGCCGCGAAAGTCGCCACAACACCCATATCAGCGTGATCAGCGCCAGGGCGGCGGTAAGTAAATAGGTATCGTTATACGCCAGCACGTTGGCCTGCAGCGTGGCGACCGTTTGTAACTGGCTGGTGCTTTGCGCACTCAGCAAGACGTTATCTGAGAGTTGGCTGCTGAACAGCGCGCTGTATTGGCTTAACCGCTCGGTGACATTAGGGGCAAGCTGTGAAAGCTGATCGCCCAACAGACTGGAGTGATATTTCTCGCGCCACGTCTGGAAGGTGCCCAGAATCGCTGCACCAATCAGCCCGCCTAAGTTTTGGCTCATACCAAACAGCACAACAAAACTCACCAGGTTCTTCGGCTGCGTCACCACGCCACCTATCCCTAACAACATGGCCGGGGCAAGGAAGAATGCGCTGCTGAAACCGAGTAAGAACTGACTGATATACAAATTATTGGCGCGCGTCAGCGGGCTGGATTGTGCATCCATGTACGAGGCGATAATCATCACCACCAGCGACGTGACAATCGGCCAGCTAAGGTGGGTGGGTTTGATCGTCAGCGCACTGGCCACCATGCCACAAATCACCCCGGCGATAATGGCCAGCGCCAGACCGCGCATCTGATCATTCAGCAGACCAAGCTGTTGCAGAAAGCCCACGGCCCCGGTGTTCTGCTCGGCCAGCACAATACGCATCATGATCATGACAATACCGAGCCGGACGATCATGCCGTTACTCAACCAGCGGGTATTGATCAGCGGATTGGCGCGGTTGTGCTCGACCACCACGGCGGCGACGATCAACACCAGAGAAATTGCCAGAGAGATGCCCAACCAGGGGGTGGTAAACCACCATTCAATGCGTCCGAGCGACAGTACACCACAGAGCAACGCCATACCGGGAGCCAGCAGGATAAAGGTGACAAAATCCATCTTTTCAAAGGCTTTAATACGATCGCCAGGCGGCAGTTTCACCACCAGCACGCAACCCAGCGCAATCAACGCCAGCCCGAGTTCAAACAGATACAACCCGCGCCACTCTTCCAGTTGCAATAGTTCAGTCGAAAACAGGCGAGCCAAAGGGATGGCCAGCTGTGAAGCGGTGATACCAATCACCAACGCTTTCAGCCGGTGTTTCGCTGGCCATGCCTGAATTTGGTAATAAATGCCGAGCGAGCTGAGTGCCGCGCCGACCATACCATGTGCGGTTCGCACAATAATCGCCGAGCTAAGATCGTTAGCCAGGATATGGAAGAACGCCACGATGACGTACAGCACCAGAAAAGCTTCGGTGAACAAACGCAACCCGAACTGCTGGCGGAATTTCACTAACAGCAAGTTGATGGAGATATTACCCATCACATAAACCGCAGGCAGCCAGGCGATTTCATTGGTGTAAGCACCAAATGTGCCCTGCAGATTGGTGAGGTTGGCGGTGACCAGTGCATTACTGAGTGCACCGGTAATGGAAATCAGCAGTCCAATGATACCAAATGCCACCCGCTTTGAGGGTGAATGGATTGGCGTAGAAGGTGAGCCCGGCAGCATCGGTTTTTCATGCGGCAGCCACTCTCGCTGGGCATAGGGATTGCGTTTGGCCACGACTAGCTGCTTCCCAATTTAGCCAGCAGTTGTTGCAGCACTTTTTCGGTTACCGCCAGTGCGTCAGGGTCGATGTCCGCCAGCAGCTGCGCGCGCAGGGCATCCGCCTGTGTTTTGACCTCAGCAAAGGCCACACTTCCTTGCTCTGTCAGCACCAGCAGACGTTTACGACGATCCTCTTTCGGCTGCACGCGCGCCAGCAATTGCTGCTTGACCAATCGATCGACCAAAGGCACCACACTCGCCTCTTCCAGGCCCAGCAGTTGTGCCAGTGCTTTTTGTGTTGGCGGTTCATTGGCGGTAGCGACGGTGGCGATCGCCATCCAGCTGCTCATACTCAGACCGCTCTCTTTCAGGCGGCGATCCACCGCCAGACGCCATGCGTGCGCAGTGAGATGTAATAAACGAGAAAAAGGTTGTGGATAGTCGCTCAAAACGTAGTAGCCTAATGGTTAGGTTTCTAACTAAACGGGTGCGTTATTATAAGCAAAGCCGAGTGCCATTGAAAAGTTTGCTTACATTGCCACCGTCAATTGCACACATCCCCTGCGCTCTGCTCCCCCTTTTTATTGTACAACATGATGATGATATCGATGCTGTACAACCTTTTTGTATAAGTTTTCAATCTCATGCATCAATTTAACTTATTGTATTTTAACGATTAGCACATTATGCACAAAAAACTACTTGTACAAGTTACATCAAATTTTATAACTTTACCTCCCGTGAGCCAGCTAATGGCTCCGTAACGAATGATGCATATTGCGTCGCCTCTGAAGGTGTATTGGATTTCCACCTTCAGAGGTGTCTTTTTTGCGTTGGTTGATGAGTTTGGGTCATACGTGCCTGTCCGCACGTATTTTTTCATCATGGAGCTGAAGGCATCTCTGCCAACAGACCGATCATAAGGGCTTCACACATGCAAAATACTGCGACCAGCAGCGAAGCCATCGCTGACTACTTTAAACTTGCAGGTAACAGCGACAGCGTTGAGATGGAAATGTTTGGTCAAATTATTGCGGAAATCCTGCAATGTGGTATGCAGGTGACGAATAAGACGATTATCGCTTCGTTAATCCAGCGTCTGGAAATGGAAAGTGATGTCATCACCTTAGATATTTATCGTCATTTACTGGAACTGGTGGTGAATAAAACGCCAGACGATATTCAGGTTTAATATCGATTCCAGGGACGGAATCACACTTGTTTGCCTACCCTTTTTACTAGCACCCTTCAGCTTTGCCAGTTAACATCTTCCTCGTCTGATTTCCATCTGGTTACTGCCATGCCGTGACAGCATGCGCAAAATAATAAAAGAGCCTGCAAAATTTATGAGCCAACCCACTGAACACGCCCCAGCGGTGAACGATATCACGGTGGGCAGCGTGCTACGCTCGCCTGCTTTACTGACCCGAGAGTGCCTGGCGGGTGTCATCACCGCGCTGGCACTGATTCCTGAAGTCATCTCCTTTTCTGTGATAGCCGGCGTCGACCCCAAAGTGAGCCTGGTCGCTTCGGTCGTACTTTGCCTGACGCTCTCCATTCTTGGCGGACGTCCGGCGATGGTCACCGCAGCAGCCGGTTCGGTAGCGCTGGTCATTGGCCCGATGGTGCACGTTCACGGCGTGGAGTACATCTTACCGGCCGTGATCCTGGGGGGCATTATCCAGATCATCTTCGGCCTGGCAGGATTATCCCGCATGATGCGCTATATTCCGCGCTCGGTGATGATCGGCTTTGTGAATGCGCTCGGAATATTAATTTTCTTTGCACAAGTCCCGCACGTTTGGGGGCAGTCAGGATTGGTTTGGGTGCTGTTTGCTGCCACCCTGGCAATAGTGCTGTTACTGCCAAAAATCCTGAAAAGCGTTCCATCCCCGCTGGTGGCGATTGTGGTGGTCACCGGTGTGGCGCTCCTGATGGGTTATCGGGTACCCAACGTCGGCGATGAGGGGCCAATGAGTGCGGGCCTTCCAGGTTTTACCACGTTGTTAGTCCCTTTTAATCTGCAAACGCTACAAATCGTCTGGCCTACAGCGCTAAGTATTGCCTTTGTTGGTCTGATGGAGTCGCTACTCACGGCGAAACTGGTTGACGATATTACGGATACCCCTTCAGGTAAACGCCGTGAATCCTGGGCTCTTGGCGTGGGCAATATCCTTGCTGGATTCTATGGCGGCATTGCCGGCTGTGCGATGATCGGTCAGACCATCGTCAACGTGGAATTGGGCAAAGCGCGTACCCGAGTATCTACTATTGCAGCGGGTATCGTGCTGCTGTTGCTGGTCACGGGTTTGAGCCACATTATGGCGCAGATCCCGATGGTGGTTCTGGCAGGTATCATGATGGTGGTCGCTGTCAAAACAGTGAACTGGCATAGTCTGCAACCGGCAACGCTCAAACGTATGCCGTGGTCCGAAACCTCAGTTATGGTACTTACCGTGGCCGTCACCGTATGGACAGGCAATCTGGCACTGGGCGTTCTGATTGGTGTCATTCTCGCCATGATGCTGTTTGCACGCCGCATAGCGCACGTTATCCACGCTGAACGTAAGTTGAGTGAAGACGGTGAGCAGGTGCATTACACCGTGCGCGGACCGCTGTTCTTCGGCAGCAGTAACGATCTGTTTGAACACTTCGACTACGGTCACGACCCTAAAATCGTCACCATTGACCTGACTCATGCGCAAATCTGGGATGCGTCGAGCGTCGCGGCACTCGATGCGATTGAGCATCGCTATCAGCGTCACGGCGCAGCGGTACAGTTTATTGGATTAGATAACCGCAGCAGCGATTTCCGCGATCGATTGAGTGGCAATCTGGGATAAGTTTTTTAGGGAGGCCTGAGGGCCTCCCCTATTGATATATTGGACACGACAAAAACAAAAAAACCGCCCTTAGGCGGTCACGACATTACTGCATATTGCTTTGATTTTATTTGGTTTTAGGTCTAGCTAAATATGGTGCCCGGGGCGGGACTTGAACCCGCACAGCCATAAGCCGAGGGATTTTAAATCCCTTGTGTCTACCGATTTCACCACCCGGGCAGGGTGTAAATTGGAGGCGCGTCCCGGAGTCGAACCGAGGTAGACGGATTTGCAATCCGTTGCATGGCCACTCTGCCAACGCGCCTTTATTCTGATATGTCACCCGTTAAAAACAGGTCACTAAATTTGGAGCGGGAAACGAGACTCGAACTCGCGACCCCGACCTTGGCAAGGTCGTGCTCTACCAACTGAGCTATTCCCGCATAATCTTCGTATTTGAGTCGCTAACTGCGTTGGCTGCTTTCACTCAACCAGGTCACTTACTGATGTAAGTGACATGGTACTCGCTCAATTGCCGCCTTGCTGCAAACTGAAATACTCGATTCTGTACTTCGTTCCTTACCGAACTCACTGATTTCACTCAGCTTCTTGCAGACTCGCTGCCGTTCGATGCGATGCATTCTACTTATCTGACGCAATGAGTCAACAGAATTATCCACGCAGTGCGTCCGTTTGCTGCTTTTTGAATCGTATCGATCAGCTATCGAGCAAATCGCCGCGTGCTGCGCTCAAATACTGGAACATTGACCAGAAGGTCAGCACCGCTGCGATATACAACGCCACCACACCAACACCCACGACAGTGGCATCCGGGCGCCATAACAGGACAAACAGTGAGAACATCTGCGCAGTGGTTTTGACTTTACCAATCCATGACACGGCAACGCTGCTGCGTTTACCAATCTCCGCCATCCACTCACGTAAGGCAGAGATAATGATTTCACGCGCAATCATGGTGGCAGCAGGTAAGGTAATCCACCAGGCGTGAAAATGTTCCGCCACCAGCACCAGAGCAATCGCCACCATCACTTTATCAGCGACAGGGTCAAGGAACGCGCCAAAACGCGTGGTCTGCTTCCAGCGACGGGCAAGGAAGCCATCAAACCAGTCAGTTATCGCGGCAATCACAAATATCAGCGCGGTGACAAAAGGCGCCCAGTGAAATGGCAGATAGAATGCCAGCACGAAGAAAGGAATCAGTACAACTCGAAACAGGGTAAGACACGTCGGAATGTTAAATTGCATATGCCAGTAACTGTCTGGTGTGGGTAGGATTTAACGTATGTTCCTACATTGCCCCCCCTGTTTCAACGTTAGTGTTTCAGCGAGTGGTATATTTTTTCCGCCAGTGCAAAGGAAATCCCAGGTACTTTCGCTATCTCATCAACGCTGGCATTCATCAGCGGTTGCAGGCCACCCATGTACTTAAGCAGCTGTTGACGCCGTTTTGGCCCTACGCCTTCTATGCTTTCCAGTGCACTGGTGTTCTTCACTTTCGCGCGTTTTTTCCGGTGCCCTGAAATTGCATGATTGTGAGAGTCATCACGAATGTGTTGAATGACATGCAGTGCTGGCGAATCCGGCGGCAGGGAGACGCCCTCTCCTTCCGCTTCGAAAAACAGAGTTTCCAGCCCGGCTTTGCGATCGCTACCTTTTGCCACGCCCAGCAGAATGGGTCGATCTTTATCCCATGGCACATCCAGTTCGGCAAACACTTGCTTCGCTTGCGCCAACTGACCTTTTCCCCCGTCAATGATAATTACATCTGGGATCTTGTCTTGTTCCAGCGCTTTGCCGTAGCGACGGCGTAACACCTGATTCATCGCCGCGTAATCATCCCCCGGCGTGATGCCTTCAATGTTATAGCGGCGATAGTCTGAACGCAGTGGGCCATCACGGTTAAACACCACACAGGAGGCAATCGTCTGCTCACCCATGGTGTGACTGATGTCGAAGCACTCCATGCGTTTGATGCTATCAAGCTCAAGAAACACCGCCAGCGCCGCGAGCCGTTGTTGAATAGTCGAGTGCTGGGAAAGTTTAGTGGTCAATGCTGTCGCGGCATTGGTGCGTGCCAGCTTGAGATAGCGCGCGCGATCGCCACGCGGTTTACTCTGGATGTTCACTTTACGCCCGGCTAACTCGCTCAACGACTCAGCCAGCAATTCACGTTCGGGTAAATTGAAGTCGAGCAGAATATCGGCGGGCAAGGTGCGTGCTTCACTGCCCTGCAGATAAAACTGGCCGACAAAGGTTTGCACCACTTCGGTTAATTCCGTATCAGCAGGCACTTTCGGGAAGTAGCTGCGGCTGCCCAACACTTTACCCTGGCGAATAAACAGCACGTGCAAGCACGCCATGCCAGCATCGAATGACACGCCCATCACATCCAGGTCATCGCCTTGATTCGATACAAACTGTTTTTCCGTCACACGGCGTACCGCCTGAATCTGATCGCGCAGACGTGCGGCTTCTTCGAAGCGTAATCCGTGGCTGGCCTCTTCCATGCGTTTGACCAGTTGGTTGATCACTTGATCATCTTTACCCGCAAGAAAAAGTCGTACGTAATCGGTTTGCTGTCGATACTCCTCTTCTGTCACCAGACCGGCGACACAGGGGCCAAGGCAGCGTCCAATTTGGTATTGCAGACAGGGGCGAGAGCGGTTGCGATACACGCTGTTCTCACACTGACGAATGGGGAATACTTTTTGCAGCAAGGCCAGAGTTTCGCGCACGGCGTAACCATTGGGGAATGGCCCAAAGTATTCACCTTTAGCATGCTTAGCGCCGCGATGCATGGCCAACCGTGGATGCGCGTCAGCACTCAGGAAAATATACGGATAGGATTTATCATCGCGCAACAACACGTTGTAGCGCGGCTGATAGAGCTTGATGTAATTATGCTCAAGCAGCAACGCCTCGGTTTCGGTGTGGGTGACGGTGACATCAATATTGTGAATGTTACTGACCAATACCTCGGTCTTGCGACTGCCCACTTGGGTACGAAAATAGCTGGTCAGACGCTTTTTGAGGTCTTTGGCTTTGCCAACATAGATCACCGTGCCTGTCGCGTCATACATACGGTAGACGCCGGGCTGACTGGTCACGGTGCTGAGAAAGGCTTTGGAGTTGAAAACGTCACTCACTACTGATTAATGGCTCCGCATTGAACAGGCCATGACGAATGGCCAAATGCGTTAACTCTACGTCGCCACTGATATTCAGTTTGCTGAACATGCGATAACGATAGCTGTTAACGGTTTTCGGGCTAAGATTGAGCTGCTCGGAAATGTCCGTCACCTTTTGCCCTCGGGTGATCATCAGCATAATCTGCAATTCCCGTTCCGACAAACAGCTGAACGGAGATTCTGCTTTTTGCGGCTCGATCTGGCTGAGTGCCATTTGCTGAGCGATATCAGACGCGATATAGCGTTGCCCGGAATGCACAGAACGAATCGCACTCACCACTTCCTGCGGCGCAGCACCTTTACTCAAATACCCCGAAGCACCGGCCTGCATCACTTTCGCCGGCAGCGGATTTTCGGTGTGAATGGTGAGCATAATGATGCGGATGTCAGGATTAAAACGCACGATTTTGCGTGTGGCCTCGAGGCCACCAATGCCGGGCATATTCATGTCCATCAGCACCACGTCAACCGGGTTACTGCGACACCATTTAACCGCATCTTCGCCACAGGCCACTTCCCCGGCAATCACGAGTCCCTTCATATCTTCAAGAATACGGCGAATACCGGCGCGTACCAGTTCATGGTCATCAACAAGAAGCAGGCTGATCAACGGGACGTACTCCGCAGGTTAGTGAAGGGAAAATATATTACTGGGAGGCCATCTTACCGGGTTTGCGGAGGAAATAACATCTGGTAACGCAGATAAATCCCAATTGAAATGATGTAAATCAATTAGGCCCACTCGGCCCTTGTCATTTGTGTATAACGCATTAACATGCAAGAATTAAAATTCAAAATTGTGATTAATATCATTATGTTATAATTTATAACATTTTCTCATGCCTGTGATATCACGACGAAATAAATAGGGAATTTTTTTCATTCTTCTCTGGTGATAAATAGCGCGAACAGCAATTAATCACCCGCATGACATTTACCGCTTCGCCTGGCCTAAATTCCTCAAACAACCTTATGATATACTCTGTTTTTTACGCACAGGTAATGTGCCAACATCGAGTAACACCACCAAGGAGTCAATTATGAGTGATGAAGACTTTTCAACTTCGCAGGAAACCCAGGCGCTGGCAGATGAAGTGGCCTGTCTGAAAATGATGGTGACGCTGATCCTGAAAGGTATGGGTCAAGCCGATGCGGGCAAAGTGATTATCAATATGGAGCGCTATGTTCAGAGCGCATTAGTTGATAAACCGCAGGCGGAAGTGTTTAGCAACACCATTCGCCAAATCAAAACCGCTTATCGTCAGTAAGCGGCCAGCCCCGCGCATGGCGCGGGGTGATTAGCTATGCGCCTGCCAGTTGACCGACACGCCCAGTGTAGGCAGCACTTCTTCAGGGCCGAAACGTCGTGTACCACGGTACTTCTCTGCCAGTGCCGGTTGCTGAACCGGTATTCTTATGGCAAACAAATTATCTTCAGACTGAATCAAACCGGGTGACAGCGGTTCGTACACCACCTGATGCCGTTCAAACATTTTCTCCAGCATCGGCGTGGCTGAACTAATCAGAAAATCCATGCCATTCAATTCTGCCATCTGCACTGAATGCCATAAAATATTGAGTGGCAACTCTGCGTCTACTTCAAGACGGGCCGAAAAGCGCGACATTTCCCACACTTTGTTTTGATCAAACGGCAGCACGATGCCTTCGGGCACTTCAGGCTCATGCCAGGGCAGCAGACGCGCGCACCCGCAGATACCCTGGCGCGCATTCCAGGCTATCAGCCAAGTCACATCGGAACGATCGAATCGATCGTATTCCTGTCCAGGCGTGCTCAGCCTCGGAGGAATAGACCATCCTTCTCCACGCGCAAAAACGCTATACCGGTAAGTTCCCAATTCGGCCAACAAAGAGGACGGCATATCCTTAAGCTGTGTTTGAATTATTTTCATCATGCGCCTCTGACATCCCCATGTTTGCAATGATTTCTTTGCGCCAGCCTGGCAAAGTTCCGGCGCAGGGTAGACAACTGACCTTTGGCTGGGAACTACTAAAATTAGTAGTTGCCTTTTTGCTATATCAAGCCAATCGCTGCTGCATAACAGGCAATCTGCGTTTTATTGGAAACATTAAAACGTTTTTGCATATTCTTTTGGTGAAAATTCACCGTATGTTCAGATATCGCTAAAATAAGTGAAATTTCCGCAGAGGTTTTCCCTTCTGCCGTCCATTTCAGGATTTCCAGTTCGCGTTGACTAAAATCATTAGATAAAACTGCCATAGAACTATCGTTCAGCCGCTCCAGCACGCGCAAACTCAGTTCCGCCAGGAAATGAAGTTTCACTTCTAGCTGAACGCGTAAGTGTTGAGTCTGACTATGAATCGATGATGCAATAGATAATATACCAATGGCACGATTTGACGCCATTGCTGAACAGGAAAAGCCGCTATTGAGCCCTGCCGCGTTAGCCTCAGCCCACAAATTGCCTGCGCCAGTAAATAAATCACGCGTCCATTCCACGCCACGTCCCGGCCGCTGGCAAAGTAGCAGCACCGGATCCACGGTATAATAATTTTCGCTTTCATAGCGCTTTACCCAGCTCTCAGGGTAAGTACTAAACAAAAACACACGAGGCCGGGTAAAAGGCACCGGGTGCTGAACCAAAAAAGCGAATGAATCAAAACCCAACGCTTCTATGTGCTTTTGTAATAGCGCTTTCAATTGCAACACTTCCGTCAGCGCCTGAAATTCATTTTCAGTATCGCCTCGCCAGACGAAATAATTATCGGTAGTCATTATTGCCTCAGCGTTGTTTCACGCTTTTACCTTGTTATTCGTTCTGATTAACATAAAAATTAATTAACATGAGAAAAAATATTGATTGAAATGAAAGCAGCACTTGCGGTAACAATCATAACTATCCAGATGTCAATGCGTTACCGTAATGAGAGTGTGCGAGCAGGTATTTTTTGCCAATAGCTTCACAATTTTAATCGTCTTAGCTGATTAGAATAGGATTTTTCCGAAGACGTTTCAATCACCCGATTCATTGAAAATTATCATTAGATTGATAAATTTTTAGCATCGTCATTAACCGAAATCACTCACCTTCAGAGCGGATACTTAAGGTACAGGGATATTTAGCGTGAGGCGGCAATGAGGTTCATTCTTAATCTTTGTGGCTTCTGCGGTGAACAGTACAGCGTGATTTCCGTCACCCTCTTTTCCAGCTACTCTTAGAGGATAGCGGTGCATCATGCCACGGGATTTAGCAAAGGGGAGACAATGCCGCAGCACGGCTCAGCCGCATTGTCGCGCGTTTTTGGGATAACAGCGGAACTGACTATGTTGAACCAGTTGGCATTACCTTTCCTTGTATTGGGCGGCTGCACAGCCCTGATGATCTTAAAAGACCTTTTCCGCCATCCACATCCCGTGGCGGTGATGAATATCATCTGGCCACTCACAGGCTTGTATATGCCCTTCATTGGCTGGCTCGCATGGTGGTATCTGGGTCGTAAACCCTCGCGACAGGTTAAACTTGCGCTGCTGGTTCCGCAAAAAATACAGGGTTACGCTAGCTGGCAAACCATATTTATTTCCACTTCATTATCTGCCGCTGCCTGTATATTTGGCGATATAATGACAATCCCGATAGTCACCTTACTAAATCAGTTCGCTATTAACCCCACGCTTTGGCTTCAGGGGGTTATTTGCGTGATAGTTTCCTTGCTGGTCGGTTTATTTTTGCAGTTTCTCGCCATTCGCCAGCGTGAAAAACGTTCATTTGGCCGTGCCTTATTATTAGCATTAAAAACAGAAACTTTTCCGCTGCTGATTTATCAATTAGGCATTTTTATCTTTATGGCGCTGGCCCTAAAGTTCGTGCTTAACCAGCAGATCAATCCATTCCTGGTGGGGTTCTGGTTTATGTTGCAATTAGCGATGATGATCGGCTTCCTGTTCTCCTGGCCTGCTAATCATTTCCTGATAAAACGTGGGCTTAATCCCGCTGTTTAGTCAACGACAGTAACCTGCCCCGCGCATACCAAGGTGGAAATGCGCGGCATGCGCGGCGTTGTAGTCCGGCCCCAGCGCATTACCAAAGGTGGCGCAACCCGTGCGCCACAGCGCGTGCAAGGCCGTTGCCGCATCAGCGGGTTGTTGCCAGTTCTTCCCCACCTGCAACCAGCGGTCATTGGCCAGCTGAAATCCGCTGATATCCCAAGCATCCGCTGTCGCATGTTCACTTAAGCGCCCTTGCTGGCGATGATAAATATTGCGGCACGCATAGCTCCCCACATGCGCGATACGGCGAAGTGGGCTGTTGATCCCTGCCTGCTTTAAGGCCAGTTGACTGTTCACTACAAACAGAGTGCTGCTCACCGCCATCGGACAGCTGGCAAGGAAAGAGCTGCTCAACCCCACCTCACCAAACCCACTTACGCGCAGCGGCTGCTCCAGGGGGCAATCGCCCTGGAGAGTAGGCACAACACGATATTGGATGAAGCCCAGCTGTTTCGCACTTTCCAGTACCGCAAGGCAGGCAGCAGGGTCACGACTGAGTCGTTGCAGTTTATAACGCATCATCCAACCCGGTGGATCGGTCATGGCCAATGACGTGAAGGGATTCCATTGCGCGGGCAAATGCGTTTTCAGCCAGGGAATGCTCCACCAGCCACACAACGCCAGAATGGCTATGGCAATGATTGCGCGCACAACACCTCACCCTTTCTTTTTATAAGAACTCGTAAGTGTAGGAGGCGAAGGGTAAACCAACACAAAAAAGGCTTTATTGTGGAAGATTTACGCAAAATAGCGGATGAAGATCCCATGTAAATAATTACTGACAGAGTAAAGCGCGTAAAAGCTCACAATTGTTAAAAAACAATTACCGAGAGTCGCTGCCTTTCCACTATCTTATGCCACTTGCCCTTATAGCGGCACAATATCAAACAGCCAGCAGAGCTGACACAACATCAAAACAGGAAAGATATATTTATGGTTGATCAATCCAAAGAGGCGCTTATCGAGGCCAACCAACCGGAAAAACTCCAACGTAGTTTGCATAATCGTCATATTCAGCTCATCGCTATCGGCGGCGCTATCGGTACCGGGCTCTTTATGGGGTCGGGCAAAACCATTAGCCTGGCCGGTCCGTCGATCATTTTTGTTTATATGATCATCGGTTTTATGCTGTTTTTTGTTATGCGCGCAATGGGTGAGTTGCTGCTTTCCAATCTCGAGTACAAATCGTTTAGCGATTTCGCCGCTGATCTACTTGGTCCTTGGGCGGGGTACTTTACCGGCTGGACCTACTGGTTCTGTTGGGTGGTGACCGGAATTGCGGACGTGGTGGCGATTAGCTCCTATTTCCAACTGTGGTTCCCAGGCTTTTCCGTGTGGATGAGCGCCCTGCTGTGTATTTTCGTGTTCCTGGCCCTCAACATTGCCACCGTGAAGTTATTTGGTGAGATGGAGTTTTGGTTCGCGATTATTAAAATTGTGGCGATTGTGGCGCTGATTGTGACCGGCATTGTGTTGGTCGCCATGCATTATCCATCACCTGGTGGCACCACTGCGTCATTAAGTAATATCTGGGATCACGGCGGCATGTTCCCGAAAGGCCTGAGTGGCTTCTTTGCTGGTTTCCAGATCGCTGTGTTTGCCTTTGTCGGTGTGGAATTAGTGGGCACTGCGGCAGCAGAGACCAAAGATCCGCACAAAGTGCTGCCACGCGCGATTAATGCCATCCCGATTCGTATCATTATGTTTTACGTGCTGGCGCTGTTGGTGATCATGGCGGTAACTCCGTGGAATCAGGTGCTGCCAAATCGTAGCCCGTTCGTTGAGATGTTTGTGTTAATCGGGTTACCTGCCGCGGCCAGCATCGTTAACTTTGTGGTACTGACCTCTGCGGCATCGTCCGCTAACAGCGGTATTTTCTCCACCAGCCGTATGTTGTTTGGTCTGGCGGAGATGGGCGTGGCGCATAAAGCCTTTGGTCGCTTGTCTTCCCGCGCCGTCCCAACAACCGGTTTATTCTTCTCTTGCTTCTGTCTGCTGGGTGGCGTGGCGCTGATTTACCTGATCCCGGATGTGATGACCGTGTTCACCATGGTCACCACGGTTTCGGCGATTCTGTTTATGTTTGTCTGGACCATTATCCTGTGCAGCTACCTCGCGTATCGCAAGCAGCATCCAAAACGCCATGCGGAATCGAAGTTTAAGATGCCGTTGGGCAAGTTTATGTGCTGGGTATGCATGGCGTTCTTCGCCTTTGTGTTAGTGCTGCTGACTTTACAGGAAGATACTCGTCAGGCGCTGATGGTGACGCCACTGTGGTTCGTCATTCTGACCATGGGCTGGCTGTTACGTCGTCGTAAAGCCTGATTCAGCTCATAAAAAAGGCCCCTCTATGGGGCCTTTTTTTATAACCGCTCCCGCAGTTTATGCCATGCCTGCGCCAGCGAGGGTCGTACCGAAGGTTCTCTTTCTGGTGCCAGATCAGGGGATTGTGGCGATCCCAGATCAAAGGTGAAGGTGTAATTGGGCGTCTCGCCCATGCGTAAATCCGACATCAAAGTGTCCTCACCTTGCTGCCTCATGGCGTAAAAACCATGGCTAAACCATGCCACGCGCTCAGCATGCCACTGTCCTTTAAAAGCAGCGAACAGCTCTGGATGACGAGGGTGCCAGCTAATCTCAAGCGGACGGTCCGGGGACATCAATGACCAATACGCCTCGCCATACTGGTCCGGTGTCATGATCACGGTGCGCCACACCAAAGTATTAAAGGCAGTTGGGGTCACCAACACCTGCTGTGGCGTGACAGACTGCTGCACTAAATCCTGCTCAATATGCTGCGTCGCCACACACTGCACCACCATACTCCAGCCTAAATAGAGCGTACTCACCAGCAATCCAGCCTGGTTCCAGAGCAATCCCACCCTGTCCCGCCGCCATAATGCAATCACCAGGGCTATCAACAGCGGCAAGGTATACAGTGGGTCGATAATGTACATACTGCCGATAGCGTAGGGGAAATCGGTAAAGGGTAAGCCCAATTGCGTACCGTATACCGTTGTTAGATCGAGCAAAGGATGGGTGATCAGCGCCAGCCAGATTGCCAGACACCAACTGCGCCAGTATTCACGGCTGCGTGTGGCACGAGCGACCAGCCAGCCAAGCAACGGCGCCACCAGCGTCAGCAAAAGCAATGCATGACTTTCGGTGCGATGCAGCGTCATATTGCGAATTGCATCGCCGTGATCGATAAACACATCGAGGTCGGGCAAAGTACCGGCGATAGCGCCGACCAACGCCGATTGCCACAACGGCACGCGTTTGCCCATCACGGCGACAGTAACCGCCGCGCCCAACGTTAACTGCGATAGCGAATCCATGCACTCTCCTGGCAAAAGCGGGATCAGCGCACGCGGATCCCTTCAATAATCATGCGCTGTACATTATCCAGCGTCTGCTCAAAGAACTCAGGGTCACTTAAAGTCTGGCCGGTAATCGCTTCCACCTGTGAGGCAAAATCAGCGTAATGCTGCGTCGTGGCCCACAGCAGGAAAAACAGATGCTGTGGTTGCACGCCGGCTAAGCGCCCTTCAGCGATCCACTGCTCAATAATCGCCGCCTTCTCATCCACCAGCGCTTTTAAGTCCCCGGCTAATTCACCTTTCAGCAAGGGCGCGCCTTGTAGCATCTCAAGACAAAACAGGCGTGAGGCCTGTGGATGATCGCGCGACACTTCCAGCTTAAGACGGATATATTTCCGAATGGCGGTTAGCGGGTCGTGATCATGCTGCAAGGCGCGTAAAGGGGCCAGCCACACATCCAGAATCTCTTTCAGTACCGCCACATACAACAGCTCTTTTGACGGATAGTAGTAAAGTAAATTGGTCTTCGAGACGTCGGCGCGCTCCGCCACTTTATCGAGGCTGGTGCCATGAATACCGTATTGCGAGAAGAAGGCTAACGCCGCTTCCAGAATCGCGGCACGTTTTGCCGCCACTGCGCGCGAGCGTCGCCCTGGCTTTTTTTCATCGCTTTTCACACTGTTACCTCTTCCATCCTGCGTCATCGCATCATAACAAAGGCCTCGATTCCTGCCTAATCGCCGATATGCACCTTTTTTGACCATGATACGCATGAAAAATGTGCATAACGTTTTGACCAAACGGTCTGTTTTGGACCACTTACTCCATTTTATATCACCTCACGTTTTTAACACATTGTTGTTAAAGGCCTTTAAAAATGTGGCACAGGCTTTGCAATTTTGTGACTGAGCGCCGCCAGCAGGATGCGTGCAGGAAGCAGCGCAGCGCGTGAAGCAGTTCCCGTTCATTGCAGAGAGGTTTCACATGAAAATTGGCGTCTTTATCCCGATTGGCAACAATGGCTGGCTCATATCCACCCATGCGCCGCAGTACAAACCGACTTTTGAACTGAATAAAGAGATTGTGCTGAAGGCCGAGCACTACCACTTCGACTTCGCGCTATCGATGATCAAACTGCGCGGCTTCGGTGGGAAAACCGAGTTTTGGGATCACAACCTCGAATCCTTCACCCTGATGGCGGGACTCGCGGCGGTGACCTCACGCATTGAAATTTATGCCACCGCAGCCACTCTGACGCTGCCGCCAGCGATTGTGGCACGCATGGCTTCCACCATCGACTCCATCTCGAATGGTCGCTTTGGCGTCAATCTCGTTACCGGCTGGCAAAAGCCTGAGTACGAACAGATGGGGCTCTGGCCCGGCGATGAATACTTTTCCAGCCGTTATCAATACCTGACGGAGTACGTCACGGTACTGCGCGATTTGTGGGGCAGCGGTAAGAGCGACTTCAAAGGTGAATTTTTCACCATGAACGACTGTCGCGTCAGCCCACAGCCACAAAAACCAATGAAAGTGATTTGTGCCGGGCAGAGCGATGCCGGCATGGCCTTCTCAGCGCAGCACGCAGATTACAACTTCTGCTTTGGTAAAGGCGTCAACACGCCAACGGCGTTCGCACCGACAGCCGCACGCATGAAACAAGCGGCAGATAAAGCAGGTCGCGATGTGGGTTCCTACGTGCTGTTTATGATCATTGCCGCCGAAACCGACGAAGCCGCACGCGCCAAATGGGAGCATTACAAAGCCGGTGCTGACGAAGAGGCTCTTGCCTGGCTGACCACGCAAAGCCAGCAAGACACTAAATCCGGCAGTGATACCAATGTGCGCCAGATGGCTGACCCCACTTCAGCAGTCAACATCAATATGGGCACGCTGGTCGGTTCTTACGCCAATGTGGCACGAATGTTGGATGAGGTTGCTTTGGTCGAGGGCGCGCAGGGCGTGTTACTGACCTTTGATGATTTCCTGGAAGGTATTGAAGCCTTCGGTGAACGTATCCAGCCATTGATGAAATGTCGCCAAGAGTTAATCGCTTCGCAGAAGGAGGTTGCCTGATGAGTACTGTTGTTTGCGCCCATACGTCCAGCTTACCGAACATTACCTTGCCCGCTCGCCCGGAAGCCATTGCGCTGCCGCCAGCGCAGAGCGCGCTAATTGTGGTGGATATGCAAAACGCCTATGCCACCGAAGGCGGGTATCTTGATCTTGCAGGGTTTGACGTCTCCGCGACCAAACCGGTGATCGCCAAAATTCATCAGGCGGTCACCGCTGCGCGTGCTGCGGGCGTGCAGATCATCTGGTTCCAAAATGGCTGGGACGATCAGTATGTGGAAGCTGGCGATGCCGGTTCGCCGAACTTCCACAAATCCAACGCACTGAAAACTATGCGCAAACGTCCAGAGTTGCAGGGTACCCTGCTGTCAAAAGGGGGCTGGGATTACGCTCTGGTGGATGAACTGACCCCGCAACCGAGTGACATTGTGTTGCCAAAACCCCGCTACAGCGGCTTTTTCAACACGCCGCTCGACAGCATGCTGCGCAGCCGCGGTATTCGTCATCTGGTATTTACCGGTATCGCCACCAATGTCTGTGTGGAATCGACGCTGCGTGATGGCTTCTTCCTCGAGTACTTCGGTGTGGTTCTGGAAGATGCCACGTACCAGGCGGGACCGGCCTTTGCACAGCAGGCCGCCATCTTCAACATCGAAACCTTCTTTGGCTGGGTCAGCGACACCGATACGTTCTGCGAAGCCTTGAAAGGCTAAAACCACTTTCACCTGCAAAACCATAACGAAAAGGAAAATAGCGATGCCGAAGAGTGTGATTATTCCAGCCGGGAGCGGCACCCCCATCGCCCCATTTGTACCCGGGACGCTGGCCGACGGTGTGGTGTATGTTTCGGGCACCCTGCCGTTCGATACCAGCAACAATGTAGTGCACGTTGGCGATGCAGCAGCGCAGACACGTCATGTGCTGGAAACGATTAAAAAGGTGATTGAAACCGCCGGTGGCGAGATGAGTGACGTCACCTTTAACTCCATCTTCCTCACTGACTGGAGCAACTACGCGGCGATTAATACGGTCTACGCCGAATACTTCCCCGGCGATAAACCGGCTCGCTTCTGTATCCAGTGTGGTCTGGTAAAACCTGAAGCCTTGGTAGAAATCGCCAGCGTGGCGCACATCGGCAAACCGGAGGCGTAATGCATCTTGAGATTCAGGGATTAACGGCAGCAGATGCGCCCACGCTGGTGCTCTCCTCTGGGCTGGGCGGCGTGGCCGGATTCTGGCAGCCGCAGTTGGCCGCACTGACGCCACATTATCGGGTGGTGACTTACGATCAGCGTGGCACCGGGCGCAGCCAGGATACGCTGCCCGAAGGTTACAGTATGGCAATGATGGCGGCAGAGCTGGCTGACGCTTTGCAACAGCATGACATTCAGCACTACGACATTGTCGGGCACGCGCTAGGTGGGTTGATTGGACTGCAACTGGCGCTGGATTTCCCTGAACGTGTAGGCCGCGTGGTGGTAATCAACGGCTGGTTGTCTCTGGATCCCCACACGCAGCGCTGCTTCCGGGTCCGTCAGGATTTGCTACTTAACGTGGGGGTTGAAGCCTTTGTGCGTGCTCAGCCGCTGTTCCTCTATCCCGCCGAGTGGCTGGCCCGCCATCAGGTGCGTATTTGCGCTGAAGATGCACACCACGTGGCACATTTCCAGGGCATGGAGAATCTGCTGCGCCGCCTGCATGCACTGATGAACTGCGATTTTCGCCCGTTTGCGGCAAAAATCACCCAGCCGGTGTTAGCCATTTACAGCCAGGACGATCTGCTGGTGCCGTGGAGTTGTTCGCCACAACTGGCGCAGGCGCTGCCTGCTGGCAGTCTGATTGAGATGGCCTGGGGTGGCCACGCAATGAGCGTGACAGATGCCGATACCTTTAACTCGCTGCTACTGGGCTGGTTGGCAGAAACGGCTCCCCTTCCCCACCGAGCGGTCAGTTGATAACAGGAGCAATGACATGAGTGTGCATGAATTGCCGGTTATGCCTGAAGTAGACCGCGATGCGTTTCGCAACGCCATGGCACGGCTGGGCTCCGCAGTGAACATCATCACCACCGATGGCCCGGCAGGCCGCGCAGGCTTTACCGCTTCTGCTGTTTGTAGCGTCACTGACACCCCACCAACGCTACTGGTGTGCCTCAATCGTTCCGCTTCAGTGTGGCCCACCTTTCGCGACAACGGCCACTTGTGTGTCAACACCCTGGCCGCCGGTCACGAAGCGCTCTCTACGCTGTTTGGCGGTAAAACGCCGATGCCAGAGCGCTTCGCCGAGGCGGGATGGCACACGCTGACGACCGGCTCCCCCCTGCTGGAGGGCGCACTGGTCTCATTCGATTGTAAAGTCTCGCAGGTGGTCAGCGTCGGTACACATGATGTGCTGTTCTGTGAAGTCTTGGCATTAGCACGCAACGACGACTCGCATGGCCTGGCTTGGTTTGACCGTGGATATCATCACCTTTTGCGGCAGGATGCCCGCTAATGCCGCGTTGTGCGGCCCAATCCCACTGACATCCTGGAGAGCAAGATGGCGAATTCCTGGTTCCCCCGCTGGCAGAAAAAGTCAGCCATGACTGAAAATGGGCTGATTGCGCCGGATGAAACGCTGCCACTCGGGCAGACCGTTGTCCTTGGCCTGCAGCATGCTGTAGCAATGTTTGGCGCAACGGTACTGATGCCGCTGTTAATGGGACTGGACCCCAATCTGGCGATTCTGGTTTCCGGTATCGGTACGTTGCTGTTCTTTGTGGTCACCGGTGGCCGCGTACCCAGCTATCTGGGCTCCAGTGCGGCGTTTGTCGGGGTGATCATTGCCGTCACCGGATTTAACGGACAAGGGCTAAATCCCAATCTGGCGCTGGCTTTAGGCGGAGTGATTGCCTGCGGTGCGCTCTACACCTTGATTGGTTTCGTGGTGATGAAAGTGGGCACCGGCTGGATTGAACGTCTCATGCCACCGGTGGTGACGGGCGCGGTGGTGATGGCGATTGGCCTCAATCTGGCGCCGATTGCGGTGCACGGTGTGTCGGCATCGATGTTCGACAGCTGGATGGCAGTGATGACCGTGCTGTGTATTGGCGTGGTGGCGGTGTTTACTCGCGGCATGGTTCAACGTCTGCTGATTCTGGTTGGGTTGATTGTCGCCTGGGCCCTCTACGCACTGCTGACCAATGTGATGGGATTCGGTAAACCGGTGGATTTTAGTGGCCTGGCCACTGCCCCCTGGTTCGGACTGCCGCACACCACGGCACCCGTATTTGATATGCAAGCGATTGTGATGATTGCCCCTGTGGCGATCATTCTGGTGGCAGAGAATCTGGGTCATATCAAAGCGGTAGCGGGTATGACGGGGCGTAATCTTGACCCCTGGATGGGCCGTGCGTTTGTGGGCGATGGCCTGGCGACCATGCTATCGGGTTCAATGGGCGGTAGTGGCGTCACCACCTATGCGGAGAATATCGGTGTAATGGCGGTGACCAAAGTCTACTCAACGCTGGCATTTGTTGCGGCAGCGGTTATCGCCTTGGTACTGGGCTTCTCACCAAAATTTGGCGCCTTGATTCACACCATCCCTGGACCGGTAATTGGCGGGGCATCGATTGTGGTGTTCGGTTTGATTGCCGTGGCGGGTGCGCGCATCTGGGTGCAGAACCACGTTGATTTCAGCCAAAACGGCAATCTGATCATGGTTGCCACTACGCTGGTGCTCGGCGCGGGTGATTTCTCGTTGAAAATAGGCAGTTTCACCATCGGCGGCATCGGTACAGCGACTTTTGGTGCCATTATTCTCAATGCGATTCTCAAACGTCGCGGTGCCGCACTGGCTAGCCAGGCGGCACGACCGCAGCCTTAAGGTTCTTGCGGTGCCTGATCGGGCACCGCTTTCTTCCGCCGCAGCCGCAGTTCACTGACGATCACCCCGCAGACAATCAGCGCGCCCCCCAGCAATGCCGCCGCTGGCAGTCGCTCGCCCGCAATGCGTCCTACAACTCCTGCCCAAACCGGTTCACCCGCATAAATCACCGTTGCCCGCGTCGGAGAGACACTGCGCTGCGCCCAGTTCATGGTGACCTGAATCAGCGCACTTGCCGCACCCAGACCCAGCGCGCTGAACAACAGCGGCGCGGACAGAGTTGGCACTGATTCGCCATTAGGGATCATAAAGACAAATGCGCAGGCTGAAGCCACCATCAGTTGAATCAAGGTGACACGGCGCACATCAACTTCACCGGCATAACGGCTGATCAAAATAATTTCTGCTGCAATCGCCAGTGTGCTGAGCAGCGTGGCGATTTCGCCCGCATTCAACGTCAGGCTGCCATCTTGTGGCCCTGCCACCAGCACAAGTCCGGTAAAGGCCAACAGAATACCCATCCACGCCATCAATCCCGGCGGGCGGCGCAGAAACAGCCATTGCAGTAACGGGACCACCGGCACATAGAGCGCCGTCAGAAAGGCCGATTGACTACTTGATATGGTTTGCATACCCCAGGTCTGAAGACCATAGCCACCGGCAATGGCCAGCCCGATCAGCGTACCGGCTTTGATTTCCAGCCAGGTCATCTGCTTAAGATAGCGACGGAAAAAAAAGGCCAGAATCAGCGATGCCGTAGCAAAACGTAGCCCGACAAAGAAAAAGGGGCCGGAGTGTGCCATCGCCCGATGTACGACCAGGAAGGTTCCACCCCATACCATGGTGATGAAAATAAGAACCAGTTCCTGACGAGAAATACGCAGGCTGAAACGTGAAGTTGAAACGGACATAACGCACCAGAGTAATCAATTGGCGGTTATTTTTGCTCATGAGGTGGGGCAATTGCAATCGCTGTGACCGCCGGGATAAACCCGGCGGAGGGGAACATCACAGCCGTGTTATTTCTTATTACGACTGCGTCCCCCTTTCTCACCCGCTTCAGAAGCGCGTTGCGGATCGTTTCTAAAATTACCGCCACTGTTTTTACCGCCTTTGCGGCCAGCTTCTGCAGCTCTCTCACGGTCTTCGGCGAAATTGCCTGATCCTCCACGATGTTGAGCCATCATTTCCTCCAGGGATTGAGCATCTGTGGTTAGGACTTTTCATCCAATGAGGTGAAAAGCAAGGCGGTGGAATGTCCGTACCGCCTGCTGAAAGAATAGCCAATGACACGCAAGATCTGGCTGATATTCATACTTTGAAACACATAATCCTCTTATTTATCACATCAAAACCAGATAAATGTCCGGCATACAGGCGGTTAGTCGTGCTTTTAGCGTAACGGCTCACCCGCTTGATTAACCTCTTTCCAGCACCCCGCGCAAGCTCTTCTATACTTCTGAATACTCATCACTCTCAGCAGGATGGAAACCATGGCAAAAATTTTGGTGCTTTATTATTCCATGTATGGACATATCGAAACCATGGCGCAAGCCGTGGCTGAAGGCGCAAAAAGCGTGAGCGGCGCAGAGGTGACGATATTACGCGTACCTGAAAGCATGGAAGCTGAACGATTTGCGCAGGTCGGTGGCAAGGTGAATCAAGCCGCAGCAGAGGCGAAACCGGAAGACTTGCCGCAGTATGACGCGATTATTGTTGGCACACCGACCCGCTTCGGCAACATGGCCGGGCAGATGCGCAACTTCTGGGATCGCACCGGCGGTTTATGGGCCTCAGGCGCGCTTTACGGCAAACTCGCCAGTGTCTTTGCTTCCACGGGGACTGGGGGTGGTCAGGAGCAGACCATCACGTCGGTGTGGACTACCCTCGCTCATCACGGCATGGTGATTGTGCCCATTGGCTACGGCACCAAACAACTCTTCGATATTTCTCAGGTTCGCGGCGGAACACCTTATGGCGCCACCACGATCGCGGGTGGTGATGGTTCACGACAGCCCTCTGCCGAAGAACTGGAAATTGCCCGCTATCAGGGCCAATACGTCGCCGGACTGGCGGTAAAACTGCAAGGATAAATCCACTACAGGAGACTTTTATGGCCACAGAACAGTCAAAAGCTCACCACGTGGGCGAATGGGCCACGCTGCGCCACACCTCACCAGAAATTGCCGAAGCAATATTCGAAGTGGCGAACTATGACGAACGACTCGCGGAAGAAATCTGGCGTCAGCAAGGAAGCGATGATGTGCTGCTCCGCGCTTTTGACAAGACTGATCAAGACGTTTTGACGTGGGACGACAAGACGGTCGAGCGTAAGAACGTTTAAATCACAGGCGGGCTTGTCCCGCCTTTGTCATTTTTACATGCCAAGGAACCCTTTATGTCAGCCTATCAAAGTATCAATCCGGCCAATAATGAATTGCTGAAAACCTGGCCCGCGCATGATGACACTTTTATGCAGCAAGCACTCAGCACCGCAGATGCACTCTATCATTCCGCGTGGAGTAAAGGCGATATGCAACCGCGTTTGCAGGTGCTGCATAAGCTCGCGGATTTGATCGACCAGCGGGTTGATGAACTTGCCACCATCGCCAGTAAAGAGATGGGCAAACTGATTGGGCAAAGCCGGGGTGAAGTAAAAATTTGCGCCCAGATCGCGCGCTACTATGCCGAACACGCTGCGCATCTGTTGCAAGCACAGCCCTACCCCAGCGCAGTGGGTGATGCGTGGCTGGAGTACCACCCGATTGGCGTGATCGTCGCCGTCGAGCCATGGAATTTTCCCTACTACCAGTTGATGCGTGTGCTGGCCCCCAATCTGGCCTTAGGTAATCCAGTGCTGGCAAAACATGCCAATATTGTGCCGCACTGTGCCGATGTGTTTGAAAAGTTGGTTGAGGAAGCCGGTGCACCCAAAGGGGCATGGACCAACTTGTTTATTTCCACGGAACAGGTGGCAGACTTGATTGCTGACCCACGTGTCCAGGGTGTGGCCTTGACCGGCTCTGAACGCGCCGGAAGTGCGGTGGCGGAACAAGCCGGGAAGCACTTGAAAAAGTCCACCCTTGAATTGGGGGGGAACGATGTATTTGTGGTGCTGGATGATGCCGACGTCGACGAGGCGGTGCGACAAGGAGCACAGGCGCGTCTGAGCAACTGTGGTCAGGTGTGTACTGCAGCCAAACGCTTTATCCTGCATGAAAAAATCGCCAGTGAGTTTATGGCAAAATTCAGCGTGGCACTGCAATCCGCGACGCCGGGCGATCCGCTGGATGAGAAAACTACCCTGGGCCCACTGTCTTCGCAAGATGCGCGCGATCGCCTGGTCAAACAGGTGGATGATGCAGTGAAACAGGGTGCGCGCGTGGAATTTGGCGGTAAGGTAATTGAAGGCGTAGGTTGCTACTACCAGCCAACGGTATTAACTGGCCTGACACCGGATAATCCCGCCTATTATCAGGAGTTTTTCGGTCCCGTGGCGCAAGTGTATGTGGTGGCGGACGATCGTACTGCGGTTACCCTGGCTAACGATTCTCACTATGGATTAGGCGGTTCGGTCTGGACGCGCGATATTCTGCGTGGGCGCAATATGGCATCACAGATTGAAACCGGCATGGTGTTTATCAACTCCCAGAGCGACACCGCAGCCGAATTGCCATTTGGTGGCGTGAAGCGTTCGGGATATGGGCGTGAACTCTCCGATCTCGGCTTGAAAGAGTTTGCCAACCAGAAGCTGGTGGTGGTGGCCGGCTAGCCATAATAAAAAACCCCGTCGAGACGGGGTTTTTTCATTGCCTGACCACTCAGTTGCTGGCCGGTGCCGGTTGCTGAGCGGGTTTAGTTGCATCAGTTTCCGGTTTGGCATCAGCCTGGGCTTTCTGGGCTGCTGCTGCATCGGCTTTCGCTTTGTCTTCTGCTGCTTTCTGCGCAGTGGCTTTCTCGGCTTTGGCTTTTTCCTCAGCGGCTTTCTGGGCAGCCGCTTTATCGGCTTTAACCTTCTCGTCGGCGGCTTTGGCATCTGCCGCTTTCTGAGCAGCGGCTTTATCCGCGGCAGCTTTATCAGCAGCAGCCTGGTCTTCTTTCACTTTCGCATTATCAGCTGCAGCGGGAGCCGGTTGCGCAGCAGGCTGTTCTGCGGGCGCAGGCGCTGCCGGTTGCAAAGGCGTGCCCTGCAGTGCGGTGTTTAAAGCGGTAGTGAACTGGTCCCAGCTGCAGTAGCCATTGGCATCTGCATCACATCCCGCCAGTTGCAGCGTGACACGCTTCGGTGGATTTTTCAGACTCAACACATCTGCATCGCGCAGTTGTTCAGCCGTCTGATAAACGTACTCCACTTTCAGCAGGTCTTTATTGTTCTTCGCATCATGCCAGCGCTCAAAGACGACCTGACCACCAATTGGCGTTTTCTCATCGTTGCCTGGCAGTTCATAAGGTTTAACCTGCAATGCACTCAGCAACGACGCGATGTTGGAATCGTGACCCACCATCACCGTGACTTTCGGCGCGTTGGCTTTGTCTTGATCCACTAACTGGCTGCGGATGTAATCCACCAGCGGCGCAGCCACTTCGCGCGCAACATCGGGAGAGGTAAACAGTGCGTCCTGATAGCCATTTTTAATGGCGGCCAGCGCTTTCCACTGCTCAGGCGTTTTGATCTGCCCCCAGGCAACCTGATCCGCCGGGAAACCTTCGTAATATTGCAAGGTGAATGCATCCACCAGCGAGTTACCGATTTTCAGCGGGCCGTTCACGTTTGGCTCTTTACCATTTTCTGCACTGAAGGTGTTATCACCGCTGCTCAAATCACACTGTTTTTTACCGTTACAGGCCGGTGCAGATTTGTAATCAACAATCTTTTCCAACTGCTGGAAAGCCGGTTTCAACGCCAGCTTTTCATTGGCAGCAGTCATCGCAGCCAGCGCTTTCTTGTTGAATTCATCGCTGCCGTCGGTGATCACCGGATTGAAGATCGGATCCATGGTTCCCATCGCATCTTGATGGGTAACGCTGATATCACAGCCTGGGAACGCGCCAGTAATGAAGTACTGTGCGGTCGCGACAGTGCGCTGTAGGCTATTGGCATACACGAAGATGTTGCTGCTGTCAGGACAGGTACCGCTTTGCACCAATCCCTGCTGTGCCAGCCACTGACGGGTATAGTTACCCATGTAGACTTCCAGCACGCCACCTTTGGTGGTCAGCTCGCCGCCGGGGACATCCCATTGTGGCCAGCTTTTCTTGGTGGATTGCTCAAGCACGCTTCCGTTGTTCGCCAACGGTGCACGTAAATTGTGACGACTCAGCATCAGCACCTGCTGCAGCTGCATATCCCCCTCTGCCGCATAAGCAGACATACCCATTGGGAGCGCAGCGATAACTGACAACGCGCAAAGACTCAGTTTCTTGATCATTGTGCCTATTCCATAATTCATCAGTGAAACACTCTGGCATTCAAACGATTAGCTCGCCATTGAGCGAATTACCGCACAGTGTAACCCAGCTTGCCTCGGAAAATCGCCAGATGTTTGCAAAAACCGTGAATGGACTATAGCAGTAATCGCGCTTGCCGTCGGGCAACGGCAGCAGTTTGAAAAGCAAAGGGATGTTTTTCGGAATCTCTGAACGCTGAAAAGCAAAAAGCCCGCATCGCTGCGGGCTTCTTTAATATGGCGGAGGAACAGAGATTCGAACTCTGGGATGGTTTCCCATCGACGGTTTTCAAGACCGTTGCCTTAAGCCACTCGGCCATCCCTCCGGGGATTTTTTGTTACGACACTCAGCAAGAGTGATGGCGGAGGAGGAGAGATTCGAACTCTCGGATGGTTTCCCATCGACGGTTTTCAAGACCGTTGCCTTAAGCCACTCGGCCACCCCTCCGCAATGAGGCGCACTATAAACATCCCCCCGAACGATGTAAAGCGTCGATTGAATCGTTCGCCTGAAAAACAGTCAAAATGCATTTTTTTGCTGTCAAAATCGCCATTCTGCTCAATGAAACAGCCATTTATCGCGTAAAGATGGGTAAAACGCCTTTGCTGACTTCCAGCCGTTGCGTATTCTCAACCCATATTTGGTGTTCTCTCTCTATAATGGAGCGCATGATGGATAGAATAATTAGCTCGTCGCAGCAGCAATCGCTGATCAGCACCCACAAAGTGCTACGCAATACCTACTTCTTACTGGGCCTCACACTGGCGTTTTCAGCGGTCACCGCCACGCTCAGCACCGTATTTGCCTTACCGTCACCGGGTTTGATCCTGATGCTGGTCGGTTTTTATGGTCTGATGTTCCTGACCTATCGTCTGGCAAATAGTCCTGCGGGTATTCTGGCTGCCTTTGCCTTTACCGGTTTCCTCGGTTACTGCCTGGGGCCAATTCTCAGCTCCTTCCTTGCCGCTGGCATGGGTGATGTGATTGCCATGGCGCTGGGCGGAACGGCGCTGGTGTTCTTCTGCTGCTCAGCCTATGTCCTGACCACCCGCCGTGATATGTCGTTCCTGGGCGGAATGATGATGGCCGGTTTCGTGGTGCTGCTGGTTGCGGTGGTTGCCAACATCTTCCTGCAATTGCCTGCACTGCACCTGGCAATTAGCGCCCTGTTTATTCTGTTCTCTGCCGGTGCGATTCTGTGGGAAACCAGCAACATCATCCACGGCGGTGAAACCAACTACATCCGCGCCACAGTCAGCCTGTATGTGTCGCTCTACAACATCTTTGTTAGCTTGCTGAGTCTGCTGGGCTTTGCCAGCAAAGATTAAGTCGTCAAAGATTGCATCTCTGACCCCGCTTCGGTGGGGTTTTTGCTTTTTTGAATCTGGAGAACTTACAATAGAGCTAATGATGCTGTGAGGAATAACTGTGATTTTTGCCGGTAAAGAGATCGCCACCGATGCGGAAGGCTATCTAAAGAATAGTGCAGACTGGAGCGAAACCCTCGCTGCAGAGATTGCAAAAAACGAAGACATTGAGATGAGCGAAGCGCACTGGGAAGTGGTGCACTTTGTGCGCGCCTTCTATCAGGAGTTCAATACCTCACCAGCGGTGCGCATGCTGGTCAAAGCCATGGCTCAGAAATATGGCGAAGAGAAAGGCAACAGTCGCTACCTTTTCCGACTCTTTCCAGAAGGTCCGGCAAAACAAGCCACCAAAATCGCTGGCTTACCTAAACCGGCTAAATGTCTGTGATTAGCCAGTGGTAAACCTGGCTGGAATTTGCGCTGGCTGATGCGGCTCAACCAAGACCTTATCAACGCGTGCGCTGCGCGGCCCTCCCGCTTTCAGCCACGCGATTAACGCTTCAACCTGTTTATGATCACCCGCTGCCAGCACTTCCACGCTGCCATCGCGGAGATTGTGCGCATAGCCTGTTACCCCAAGTTCG
The DNA here is from genome assembly GCF_001506165.1 of Pantoea vagans. Lineage (NCBI taxonomy): Bacteria > Pseudomonadati > Pseudomonadota > Gammaproteobacteria > Enterobacterales > Erwiniaceae > Pantoea > Pantoea vagans. The sequence continues at coordinate 2,517,285 of NZ_CP011427.1, forward strand.
TTTGCCTGCGCTTGGGTGTAATAGCGAAAGCCAACCCCTTGCACAATCCCGTGTATCCAGATTTTGTAGCACGTGTTCGCCATGGCAATCTCCCCTTTGTACATTGCATTTTGCCGCCATCCACCGGAAAATGGCGCCTCATTTTTTCAGGTAAGCATAGCAAACATGACCGTTCGATTGATTCTCGCAAAGGGACGTGAAAAATCCCTGCTCCGCCGCCATCCGTGGGTGTTCTCTGGTGCTGTTGCACGTATGGAAGGTAAAGCCCAGTCAGGCGAAACCATTGATATCTGTGATAGCAATGGCAAATGGCTGGCCCGTGCCGCTTATTCTCCGCAATCACAAATTCGCGCGCGCGTCTGGAGCTGGCAGCAGGATGAGTCAATCGACATCGCATTCTTTGTTCGCGCCTTTGAAAAGGCACAACAGTGGCGCGAGTGGTTGGCGAAGCGTGACGGGCTTGATAGCTATCGTGTGATCGCCGGTGAGTCCGATGGCATGCCAGGCGTGACCATTGACCGTTTCGGCAACTTCCTGGTGTTGCAGCTCCTCTCTGCGGGTGCTGAGTACCAGCGCCCTGCCATCCTCTCTGCCTTGCAGCAATGTTTCCCAACCTGTTCGATCTACGATCGTTCTGATGTTGCGGTGCGTAAAAAAGAGGGGCTGGAGCTGGCACAAGGTCCGGTAACCGGTGAACTGCCGCCTCCGTTACTGCCGATTACTGAACACGGCATGAAACTGTTGGTGGATATCCAGGGCGGCCATAAAACCGGTTATTACCTCGATCAGCGTGACAGCCGTTTCGCCACCCGTCGCTATGCGGAGAACGCCCGCGTGCTGAACTGCTTCTCTTACACCGGCGGATTTGCAGTGTCTGCGTTGATCGGTGGCTGCCGCGAAGTGATCAGCGTCGATACCTCACAAGATGCGCTGGATGTCGCAAAACAAAACGTAGAGCTAAATGACCTCGACCTTACTCGTGCACAGTTCGTGCGCGATGACGTGTTCAAATTGCTGCGTCGTTACCGTGACAGCGGTGAGAAATTTGACCTCATCGTGATGGACCCGCCCAAATTCGTTGAGAACAAAAACCAGCTGATGGGCGCTTGTCGTGGTTATAAGGATATCAATATGTTGGCGATGCAGTTGTTGAATCCCGGCGGTATCCTGCTGACGTACTCTTGCTCAGGCCTGATGGCGACTGATTTGTTCCAGAAAATTATTGCTGATGCCGCCGTCGATGCCGGTCGTGATGTACAATTTATTGAGCAGTTCCGTCAGGCAGCCGACCATCCTGTGATCGCCAGCTATCCTGAAGGGCTTTATCTGAAAGGGTTTGCCTGCCGCGTGCTGTGACTTGAAAACCTGAACCCTGCCTCCATATTGGTAGCAGGGCACAGTTTTGGGAGGTCACAATGATTACCAGCAAATTTGGAATTGGACAGCAAGTCCGACACCGTCTCTCCGGGGTGCTCGGCGTTATCGTGGATGTCGATCCGGAGTTTTCGCTTGATAAACCCGAGCTGGATGATGTTGCTGCCAGTGAGACATTGCGCATGGCACCCTGGTACCACGTGGTGATGGAAGATGAAGAAGGCGAGCAGGTCCACACTTACGTCGCCGAAGTTCAGCTGGCAGGAGAAACCTCCTTCGAGCATCCTGAGCAGCCGTCGATGGACGAGCTTGCCGCTTCGATACGGCAGCAGCTGCAGGCACCCAGCCTGCGCCATTAAAGTAAACGGCGACCTATGTCGCCGTTTCTGTTTAGTGAGTTGACTGCAATAATCCCAGTCGTGGAATTTCAATTTTTGGACATCGGTCCATAATCACTGTCATACCCGCATCCTGCGCCAGTACCGCCGCCTGTTCATTAATGACACCCAGCTGTAGCCAAAGCGTATCTGCACCAATCGCAATCGCTTCTTGCGCTACGCCCCACGCTGCTTCCGCATTACGAAAGACATCAACCATATCGACTTTGCCCGGAATATCCGCCAATGCCGCATAGGCGGTTTGGCCCAGCAGTTGCTGCCCAGCCAGTTTTGGACTGACCGGAATCACTTCATATCCCTGATCGAGCAAGAACTTCATTACACCGTAACTCGGGCGGTCAGCACGATCGCTGGCACCGACCAGGGCAATGCGTTTGGTCTTGCTCAGCACATCGCGAATCGTTTGGTCATTCATGCAATTTCTCCTTTTCCACTCGCCTGAGTGTAGATGGCTATGCCTTACCTGTTGCAAGTCTTACAGCAGGAATCTTTGCGCGGCAGCACGAATAAATATGTAAAAATGTAAATTTACTGCCATAATGTAATAATTTGCTACACATCACCGATTTTTCCCCACCTTCCGGGAGTTGAAATGAAGCTGTCTTTGGCTGTTACGGGTTTACTCGTGTTGCTCGTATCGGCATCCTGCCATGCCATCACCTTAAAGCTCGATCCTGAGATCGATCTGCTGGTGCTGGATGGCCGCAAAATCTCAGGCTCGCTGCTGAAAGGCGCGGACAGCCTTGAGCTGGAGCGTGGACAGCATCAATTTCTGTTTCGCGTTGAAAAACCGGGGTCAGACGCCACGCATTTTCAGTCGGTGCCGATGATTGTCACCTTTAATGCCAACGCCAGTTCAGTCGCCATTCGTTTACCCTCGCTCGATAATCGCCGTGAACGTAACGCCTTTGATAAGGCACTCAATTTTCAGCTGATCGATGAACGCGGTAATGAAATCGCCAGCGTGCGCGATCGTTTGCCAAAAGAGAGTGATAGCGATCTTGAAAAGGCGATGGTGAATTATAACCGTAATGCTCAGGCGGCTTCCGTTCCACGTTTTGCTCTGCAATCAGCCAGTTTGCCTGATGCCAAAATGGATCTCGATTTTGCCTGGCAGGATGCGGGCGACCTCCCCTCCCTCCAGCGCTGGTTTGAGCGTTTTGATGCCGCCACACGTCAGCGATTTATTAGTTGGATGAAAACCTTACGCGCAAGTTGATAGTGATGAAATGCCAAGGGTAAACTCGTGCCTTAATCACTATCGCATGAGAAGAAACAGGAAGCCCTATGGAGCAGACCGTTCGTACCCTTGAAGTCAAAAAGCATATTGCCCTCGTCGCACACGACCACTGCAAAGCCTCGCTGCTGGAATGGGTTAAAGCCAATCAACCCGCGCTGCAACCCCATACCCTTTATGCCACCGGAACCACAGGCAATCTGATTAATCGCCATACGGGTTTAGACGTGAATGCCATGCTGAGCGGCCCGATGGGCGGCGATCAGCAGGTCGGTGCATTGATTTCAGAAGGGAAAATTGATGTGCTGTTCTTCTTCTGGGACCCGCTGAACGCGGTGCCCCACGATCCGGATGTTAAAGCACTGCTACGCCTCGCCACGGTATGGAATATCCCGGTGGCGACCAATCGCGCCACCGCGGATTTTATTATTCAGTCACCGATGTTTGCGCAGCAGGTTGAGATCCAGATTCCTGATTATCAGCGTTACCTCGCTGAGCGCTTAAAAGCCTAATCCTCAGGCCTTCCGACTCTGCGGTACACCTAACTCGCGGAAGTGCTCGACAAAGACGGAAGGTCGATCTTTATCAAACAGCAGCCACACCTGCTGACGGGCACGGGTTATCGCCACATAGGCCAGTCGACGCTCCTCAGCATCCGGAAAGTCCTCTGGTTGCGGTAACAAGCCCTCTTCCATGATCGATTCACGTGCCTGTGCAGGGAAACCATCACGCCCCTCGTGTAACCCCAACACCATGACAAAATCGGCCTGCTGTCCTTTGCTGGCGTGAATAGTCATAAAATCAATCTGTAATTTCGGCCAACGCGTTTTGGCTTTTTCCAGTATCGCCGGGCGAAGATGATGGTAGCGGGCTAACAGCAACACACGCTCTTCTGGCCTGGCATAACCACTCAATTTATCTAACAACGGCTCCAACTGCTCCTGTGGCAGCAGCGTAACGGATTTCTTGTTGCCCTTGGTCAAACTGTTTAACGGCTTACGCAACTGGTGTGGATTCTGCTGCACAAAGCGGTTGGCAATCTCACCGATCCGGTCGTTAAAGCGATAGGTGGTGTCCAGCACACAGCGATCGCCCTCACCGAAATAGTGATGGAAGGCGGTGGTCAAACTCATTTCTGCCCCGCTGAAGCGATAGATCGCCTGCCAGTCATCCCCCACCGCGAAAAGGCTCGTACGCTTATTTTGCTGACGCAGTGCGGTTAACAAGGCTGCACGCTGCGGTGAGATGTCCTGGAACTCATCCACCAGAATATGTTTCCACGGGCTGATAAAGCGTCCTTTTTCCAGAATGGCAATCGCCTGATGAATCAACCCAGAGAAATCGACTGCACCCTCTTCTTTGAGTGCGGTTTTCCAGGCTTTCAGTAGCGGAGCCATCAGCTTAACGCGCTTACTGAAATTATCGCGGAAATCTTCGGGTACATCGGCAATCATCGCCGCTTGTGCGCCGCCGTGCATACGCATCAAGCCAAGCCAGCGTTCCAGACGCGAAGCCAAACGTTGCGCCAGCTTGTCATCTTGCCAGTAAGGCCCTTCTGCAACATCCCATTCCAGTTCATCTTGCAGCCATTGCCGCCAGCCGCTCGCCTGCGCTTTTTTACTGCTGCACTGTTCACGCCAGGTATCGATCAATAATTGACGGCGCGCCTTACTGTCGCTTTCGAGCTTGCTGATCACCGGCTGCTTATTGCTGCCTTCACGGATAATATGCAGCGCCAGGGCGTGGAATGTGCGGGCCTGAATGGTGCTTTCGCCTAAGCGCGATTGAATGCGCTCGTTCATCTCTTCCGCCGCCTGGCGGCCAAAGGCCAGCAGCAGTATCTGATCTGGCTGCGCCAGTTTGCGCTTTATCAGCCACCCCGCCCGCGCCACCAGCACTGACGTCTTGCCACTTCCCGCCCCGGCCAATACCAGCAGAGCATCCTCGCCGTTGACCACGGCTTCACATTGGGAGGGATTAAGCGGTGTGGTTTCGACGGTAGAGAAGAATTCGTGATAATCCTTGATAACCTTCGCCGTCCATTCACGGTTACGCTGGCGGATGGCTGCGTCACCTTGCTCAAGCCACTGCTGACAGAACTGCCACAGCGCACGGCAGTTTTCAAAACTATCCAGGCGCGATAGTGGTAGAGGTAAAGCCGAGAACTGGCGTGTAATGTTCTCTTTCACCGCCGCTAACTCACTGCGTTTCAGCCAACGATCTTGCTGGGTGAAGGCCAAAATTTCGTGTTCCAGCGCGGTTAACACCTCCGCACTGACCTCACTCATCTCTACGCTCCACTGCTGCCATGCCTGCTGGAGATAATGGAAAAAGCGCTGTGTTTCCTGCCATTCAGTGCCGTGTAAGCGCACCACTTTCTCTTCTGGTAGCTGAAATTCAAGCTCTCCCCAGACCATGCCGCGCTTGCAGGTAATATTAATTAACTGGTTAAAAGGGATCAGATATTCATGACGATCGCCACTGACTTCCACTCCGGCAGCCAGCAACCGTACCCGGTTGTAGGGATGCTGAGCCAGGCGCTTACCCATTGATGTTGCTTTCAGTTCCATGTCCGCACCGTCATGTGGAATTCGATTATCGCGCAGTTTACCTGTCAGACCCTTGGCGCTCCAGCCTTAAAACAGGCTAAACTTGGCGGCACATATTGCGGATTGCAAAAGGAAAATAGCGTTATGCGCACCGTACTCAACATTCTTAACTTCGTTTTGGGTGGCGTGTTCACCACGCTAAGCTGGCTGTTTGCCACTCTTGTCAGCATCGTGCTGATTTTTACCTTGCCATTAACGCGCTCCTGCTGGGAAATCACCAAACTGTCATTGTTACCCTTTGGCAATGAAGCCGTGCATGTGGATGTATTGCGTCCTGATAGTAAAAGCAACGTCATGAATGCTGGCGGCACCTTTTTAAATATTTTCTGGCTGCTGTTTTTTGGCTGGTGGCTCTGCCTGATGCACATCTCTGCCGGGATTGTGCAGTGCCTTACCATCATCGGCATTCCCGTTGGCATTGCTAACTTTAAAATTGCCGCTATTGCGTTATGGCCAGTCGGTCGTCGCGTAGTGTCGGTGGAAGAGGCCCAGGCTGCGCGTGAAGCTAACGCGCGTCGTCGTTACTGAGGCCGCCTCCAATGCTTCAGAACGCGATGCCTGGCTGGCGACGTTATCTGTTTAATAGCAGCCTGCGCTACCTGTTACGCATCTTTTTCGCGCTTGCAGGCTGTGCGGCAGTGCCGTGGTGGTTGCAGCAGATAGAATGGACGATCCCCTTAACGCTTGGCGTAGTGGCTGCCGCGCTGGCCGATCTTGATGACCGATGGACCGGTCGCCTGCGCAATTTACTGATCACGCTAGTCTGTTTTTGCATTGCGTCAGTATCAGTTGAGCTACTGTTTCCTTATCCGTGGGCGTTCGCCATTGGCTTAGCGCTCTCCAGTTGGGGATTCATTCTGCTGGGTGCATTGGGGCAGCGTTATGCCACTATCGCGTTTGGTGCGCTGTTAATCGCCGTCTATACCATGCTGGGGATTGGTCTCTTCCCGCAGTGGTGGATGCAACCCGCACTGCTGTTGATCGGCGCATTGTGGTACAACCTGCTGACTTTTATTGGTCACCTGATCTTTCCTGTGCGACCCGTGCAGGAACAGCTGGCAGCCAGCTTCTCGCAACTGGCACGCTATCTGGAAGCCAAAGCGAATCTGTTCGATCCGGACGCTGGGGAACAAGATGACGCCAACATGGTTGCTACCGCCATGGTGAATAGCCAGTTGGTCGCGCAGCTTAATCAGACTAAAACCACCATTCAAAGCCGCTTACGGGGCGATCGCGGTTCACGCAGTACGCGCCGCAGCCTGCACTATTACTTTGTCGCGCAGGATATTCACGAACGCGCCAGTTCTTCTCATCTCCAGTACCACTTGCTGCGCAGCGACTGGCGATATAACGAAGTGCTATTCCGCTTCCAGCGACTGCTCAATATGCAGGCACAAGCGTGTCGTAAGCTGGCAGAAAACATTTTATTGCGCCAGCCGTGGCATCATGACAGCCAGTTTGAACGCACTTTCACCCGGCTTGAAACCGCCCTTGAACGCCTGCAACAGCAAGACCCACAGGACCCTCACATTCGTGCGCTATTTTGGTTACTGCGTAATCTTCGCGCGATTGATGCGCAGTTGGCCTCGATTGAATCGGAGCAAATGCTGGCCGATCCCCCCTCTTCTGGCGATACCCACCTGTCACGCGAGGGACTGAGCGGATGGCAAGATATTCGTCTCCGTTTGAGTCGCCATCTGAGCCCCGGCTCTGCACTGTTTCGCCATGCCGTCCGCATGTCGCTGGTGCTTTGTGTTGGGTACGCCTTCATTCAGATTACCGGTTTGCATCGCGGCTACTGGATTTTGCTCACCAGCTTGTTTGTCTGCCAGCCTAACTACAATGCTACGCGCCGACGTCTTGCCCTGCGTATTGGCGGCACACTGGCCGGCATTGCCATCGGCTTGCCGGTTTTGTGGTTAGTGCCGTCAATCGAGGGACAACTGGTGTTGATTGTGTTAAGCGGCGTGCTGTTTTTTGCCTTCCGCCAGATTCAATATGCGCAAGCCACGCTGTTCATTACCTTGCTGGTACTGCTTTGCTTTAACCTGTTAGGTGAAGGCTTCGAGGTCGCTCTGCCACGCATAGTCGATACGATACTGGGTTGTGGATTAGCCTGGCTGGCAGTGGCCTTTGTCTGGCCAGACTGGCGTTTTCGCAAGATTAGCGCGGTAGCTGACCGCACGCTTAACGCCAACTGCCGTTATCTCGATGCCATTATGGAGCAATACCATCAGGGCAAAGATAATCGCCTGGCCTATCGTGTGGCCCGTCGTGATGCCCACAATGCTGATGCTGAGCTTGCTTCGGTGGTGTCGAACATGAGCAGCGAGCTGAAGTTGCAACAACCGCTGCGCGAAAATGCTTTTCGGCTGTTGTGCCTCAACCATTCGTTCCTGAGCTATATCTCGGCTTTGGGGGCACACCGTGAGCAACTCACAGACCCTGAACTCCTGAGCACATTAGATGATGCCGTGTGCTTTGTGGAGGACGTCCTGCAAATTGAGCGTGTGGCGGATGCACAGGCGTTAGAGATGCAACAACAGCTAATGCAACGCTTAAGCACATTAAAAAACAGTTCAGAGTTGCAGGCACCCCTGGTGATACAGCAGTTAGGTTTGCTGATCGCGTTGCTGCCTGAAATTGCCCGCCTGCGTCGCACCCTGACCAGCCACTAACGTTGTGAACGCTCCACTTTGGGATCGATGTGGAGCGTTTTTACATACCAGGCGTACAACTCTTCTCGCGTGACCACCGGCAGTGCTGCCTGATGATGGCCCGAAATGGCGCCTTCCAGAGCCAGCAGTGTTTTTAAGCCAATATGTTTGTTGACTGCACGCAGTTTCAGCCAACTCTGACGTGACCCCATTTCGTGCAGCAACCTTACCGAACTGATGCCGACTCGATGCAACATCATCTCCATGCGTAAACTCAGGTTAGGCAAATCTTTTAAGCGCAAGGTGACGCTGCGCGTGGCGATTTCGTCCTGAGCGGCTTGCAGTGCACTGGCAGAAAGCTGCAAAAGTTGTTCGGCATCCTGCCATAACGTTGCATCGACCTTGTAGTAGTTCAATTGCACAGGTATGCCACGTTTACGATAGACCAGCGGCTCAAGTGCGCGTCTGGCGTGGTAGACCTGAAGCGCTTCACTGGCACGCAGGTAAAGTGCTTCTTCATTGATGTAGGCAAAAATCACCTTCTCAACCGTCAGCGCATATCCCCCAAACTGGGTGCGTGATTCGATCTTTCCGAGAGGTGCTAACTGAGTTTTTGACTGCACAACCATAGATTTGTTGGTTTTCATTACATCTCCTTTCCGTGAATTCTCATTAGAGAAAATTCCATAAAAACCTGGATATTCATTTGGTTAGAAGATAAAAAAATCCCATTAGCTGTTCAATGAATAAAAACATTTTGGCAGGATGTTGTGCAAAATTTGCGAGGTGTTTTCAGAAATTGAGGTTGATCTTTATCCAGGAAGACATTACTGTATATTCATACAGTCAATCACTGAGTGATTAAATTATGCGTACTCAATACTCTGGCCTTGCTGATCGTTCTTCCCGTTTTGCGACCCCAAGCTTAACGCAACCTTCTCTGGGTGGAATCACTGAACTGCGCTACAGCGAACAACCGGGTATGATGCAGATGCTGCTACTGCCGGTGCTGAAACAGCTCAGTGAACAATCGCGCTGGCAGCTATGGTTAACTCCTGCCCACAAGCTAAACCGTAGCTGGATGCAGCAGTCGGGTCTGCCGTTAGAGAAGAGTATGCATATTACCGAATCAGAGCGACTCAGCACTGTGGAAAGCATGGTGAAAGCGTTGCGTACCGGTAACTACAGTGTCGTATTGGCCTGGATTCCATACGAATTGAACGATGAAGAACGTCTGGAATTGGAATTAGCAGCGTCGGAAGGTGAAGCGCTTGGCTTAATAATGCGTCCACAAGGTCATGAACGCGTCCTGACAAGACAACCTAATCCGTCAAAAATTCCGTCGGATTTGTTTCATTAAGTAAAACCAGGAATTTTCTCACGCTATTTTTTCTTTAGATTGCAGCTAAGCCACTGATTCTTTTCCCGCCAGCTTTGACAATGGTTTAGCCGCTTTTTCTCAATCTGCTAGCGAAGATTTTGCCACGTGATTTGTTAAAATGTGTGTATAAATCCCTGTTTTTTTACTCACTGACCTCACATCATACTTGTAACTTTCCAATCTCGTTGTAGACTTTATCTCGCCAGGGTGCTCAATAACCTCCGTTTTTTCGGTAGAGTCAAAAGCGAGCGTTTAGACCCGGCGAAGGATTAACACAAAGAGCAACCTTTTTGCTCATTGCCTATTTGGATGATAACGAGGCGCAAAAATGAAAAAGACAGCTATCGCAATTGCAGTGGCACTGGCTGGCTTCGCTACCGTAGCGCAGGCCGCCCCTAAAGATAACACCTGGTACACCGGTGCTAAACTGGGCTGGTCTCAGTATCACGATACTGGTTACTACGGTAACGGTTACGAGAACAACAACGGTCCAACTCACGAATCTCAGCTGGGTGCTGGTGCCTTCATGGGCTATCAGGCTAACCCTTACCTGGGCTTCGAGCTGGGCTACGACTGGCTGGGCCGTATGCCTAACAAAGGCAGCGTGACCAATGGCGCGTTCAAAGCACAAGGCGTTCAGCTGGCAGCTAAACTGAGCTACCCAATCACTGACGACTTCGACGTGTACACCCGTCTGGGCGGCATGGTATGGCGTGCAGACTCTACTCAGACCAACCCAGACAACGGCCGCATCAGCAACCACGACACCGGCGTTTCTCCGCTGGCTGCTGTTGGTGTTGAGTACGCACTGACCAAAAACTGGGCAACTCGCCTGGACTATCAGTGGGTTAACAACATCGGTGACGCAGGTACCGTTGGTGCGCGTCCAGACAACAGCATGCTGAGCGTCGGCGTTTCTTACCGTTTCGGTCAGGATGAAGAAGCTGCACCAGTTGTTGCTCCGGCACCAGCTCCAGCGCCAGTTGTTGAAACCAAGCGTTTCACTCTGAAGTCTGACGTTCTGTTCACCTTCAACAAAGCGACCCTGAAGCCAGAAGGCCAGCAGGCTCTGGATCAGCTGTACAGCCAGCTGAGCTCAATGGATCCTAAAGATGGTTCTGTTGTAGTACTGGGCTTCACTGACCGTATCGGTTCAGAGCAGTACAACCAGAAACTGTCTGAGAAACGCGCTCAGTCTGTAGTTGATTACCTGGTATCTAAAGGTATCCCTTCTAACAAGATCTCTGCACGCGGTATGGGCAAATCTAACCCAGTTACTGGCAACACCTGTGACAGCGTGAAAGGCCGCAATGCCCTGATCGACTGCCTGGCGCCAGACCGTCGCGTTGAAATCGACGTGAAAGGTATCAAAGACGTTGTAACTCAGCCACAGGCTTAAGTTATCACGCAATAAAAAACCCCGCTTCGGCGGGGTTTTTTTATGTCTCTGACATCGCGAATGAACAATTTCGCTATTCGTTCTCCGTTCCGCCTTTGCCCAGAATCGCTTGCAAATCCTGCTTCAGAGTCGACATCTGACTGGCATACTTCTCTTTACGTTCTGCATCTTCAATCAACTGCACGATGGTCTCTGACAGCGTGTTGCTGCGTCGTTGAGCCAGTCCTGCCAGTCGTTGCCACACCAGATACTCAAGGTCGATAGACTTCTTACGCGTATGCTGATGCTCCGCATTGAAGTGGCGCTTACGGCGTGCACGGATGGTTTGCTTAAGTCGATTCTCGAGATCAGGATGAATATGCTGAGCAATCCACTCACCAACTTCAACGGGGCTGTTTTCCATTGTCAGTAAGGTATCCACCGCTGCCTGTGCAGCGCTGAGCTCAAGGTGACGGGTGATCGGCTCACCCTCCCGATGCTTTTTCACCAGGTATTTCCACTTCCATCCACTTTCAAGATTTTCGAGTTGCTGGTATTTCATCGGAATCTCATCGTGATCACGTAACAAACTAAGAATAACAGCTTTTTTCCTGGATGCAGCAAGGAAAAACATGTTGCGGTCATCACATTTCGGGCCGGAACTCCGCAGTGCTTAACCCGGTTGATTCCTGTATAATCGCGCTTTTCCTGAATCTGACTAATGCGAATATTTTGACCAGCACTCAAATTACGTGGCAAGCCCTGCAGCCGGATAGCACCCGCTACCAATCCATTTTCTCTCATGTCTCACTGGAGGATAGCGATAGTCTTGCCGCGGTTCAGCCGCGCCTGCTGAATGCGCTGGCGCATTTGCATCATCAAACACTGGGTTTTCCACTGCTGTTATTGCGTAGTCAGGAAAACAGCGACTATCTCGCCTGTATTGCCGAAGCCGCCCAACGCTTCCAGCCCGACGACGTTACGCTGTATGGCGGTGATTATCATGTGATGGGCGATAACATCAGCTTGATGCCACCCAGTGACGCTAATCGCCCCTTCACCAGCCAGGGCGGCGTGCACTACGCTGACTGGATTGAATCGGAACAGCTGTTTGGCTGTGTTCGCCAGTATAAAGATCGTATTCAGCCAGAACCGGGCCTGATTCATCGTGCCAACGGTGGAACCCTAATCCTTTCCGTCAACACGTTGCTGGCTCAACCGCTGCTGTGGCTGCGTTTACGTAAGTGCATTGAGCAAGGGCGCTTTGACTGGTATTCACAGGATGAACGTCAGCCGTTGCCGGTGAGCATCCCTTCGTTACCAATGCAGCTGCGTCTGGTGCTGTGTGGTGACCGTGATGCGCTGGCCAGCTTCCAGGAACTGGATGCTGAAGTGCATGAAATGGCGTTGTACAGCGAATTTGAAGAGAACCTGCAGGTCAATGATGAAGAGGACATGACCTTCTGGTGCCAATGGACACTCACACAGGCAGAGCAAGCTGGGCTGGAGCAACCTGAAGCGGATTTCTGGCCGCTGTTGATCACGGAAGGTGTGCGTTTTACTGGCGATCAAGACACGTTACCGCTCTGTCCACGTTGGTTACGCCGCCAGCTGCAGGAGACTGCGCTGCACGGTGACAACATGAATGCTGAAGCATTGAAAGATGCTCTGGAAGCGCGTGAGTGGCGCGAGAGCTACCTCGCTGAACGTATGCGCGATGAAATCCTGCTTAATCAGATCATGATTGAAACAGAAGGTGAAGTGGTTGGGCAGATCAATGGTCTGTCCGTGGTGGAATTCCCAGGCCACCCACGCCCGTGGGGCGAGCCTTCACGTATTACCTGTGTGGTGCATCCTGGCGATGGCGAATTCACCGATGTTGAACGCAAAGCGGAGTTAGGCGGCAACATTCATGCGAAAGGCATGATGATCATGCAGGCCTATCTGATTGCCGAGTTGGAACTTGATCAGCAGCTCCCCTTCTCTGCGTCGCTGGTGTTTGAACAGTCCTATTCCGAAGTGGATGGTGACAGCGCCTCACTGGCTGAGCTGTGTGCCTTAATCAGCGCACTGGCGAATCAGCCGCTCAATCAGCAAATTGCCGTAACCGGTTCGGTTGATCAGTTTGGTAATGTGCAGCCTGTCGGTGGCCTGAATGAGAAAATTGAAGGCTTCTTCCAGATTTGCCAGTCTCGCGAACTGACCGGTAAACAAGGGGTGATTCTGCCTGCCAGCAACGTACGTCATTTAAGCCTCAGCCAGGCTGTGGTCGATGCGGTGAAACAAGAGCAGTTTCACATCTGGGCGGTCGAAAGCGTCGATGAGGCCCTGCCGCTGCTGACGGGTGTGGCGTGGCAATCTGAAAGCGGTGAGTCACTGTTAAACACCATTCAGGAACGTATTGCCCAGTTCAATCAGCAAGAAATACGCCATCGTCCATGGCCGTTACGCTGGCTCAACTGGTTCAACCACCGCTGATTGATTTGCCCAGCGTACAACTGTTCGCTAATATTCGGGCTTCACTAAAAGAAGGCATATTGAGAACATGGTAGATAAACGCGAATCCTATAGCAAAGAAGACCTGGTTGCCTCAGGTCGCGGCGAACTGTTTGGCGAAAATGGACCGCCGCTTCCCTCTGATAACATGTTGATGATGGACCGCGTGGTCATGATGACCGAAGACGGCGGTAAATTTGACAAAGGTTTTGTGGAAGCCGAACTGGATATCCGCCCTGACCTGTGGTTCTTCGATTGCCACTTCAAAGGCGACCCGGTAATGCCTGGCTGCCTCGGCCTCGATGCCATGTGGCAGTTGGTTGGCTTCTACCTTGGTTGGCTGGGTGCCGAAGGTAAAGGCCGTGCACTGGGCGTGGGTGAAGTGAAATTCACTGGCCAGGTTCTGCCAACGGCGAAAAAAGTGACCTACAAAATTCACTTCAAGCGCGTAATCAACCGTAAACTGGTGATGGGCGTGGCTGACGGTGAAGTGTTTGTCGACGGTAACCTGATTTATACCGCGACCGATTTGAAAGTGGGCCTGTTTAAAGACACCTCTGCTTTCTAATCTCCCAAACGAAAACCTCCGCACGCAGCGGAGGTTTCTTCCTTATTGATAGACATTCGACAGTGCTAGGCCACCGCCGACCTGTCCTCCATGGCCTGACGCCAACCTCCCAACCAGTAAGACCGCGCATCGATCATTTGATAAGGGCATATCTCTTTTGAGCGCCCCGTAATCCCGGCTTGATAGCCTCTTGAATGTGCACGTTCCAGGCGGTCTCTCTTCTGTCTCTTCATGCCTCGTTTCCCTCATTTCAGGTCTGGTGGAATCTGGGTGGAAAGAAAGAGTGGTGTTTTAATGTTCAACCACAGTAATGTTCTAACCCCAAGCAGAAGAAAGGTCAATGCGCAAAATTCACGCCAATGTCATCATTTCGCCGTTAAATCGACATATATAATTGTCAATTCCCTGTATATCTGGCTGATTCGACAATAAAAAAAGCCCCTGATTTGACTGCGATCACACAACAGCAAATCAAGGACTTAGCATAAGCATCGAACAAATCTTAATTTAGAGAAATGACACTATTTGCGATTTGTTGCGCCGTTTGCTGCCAACCGAGAGCCAGAGTACGGACTAAAGCATCATAACCATCTTCCGATTGCGGCAGCGTCAGATTAAAGCCATGTTTGATTAGTCGCCCTTGATGTTGCAGTAGCCACTCGCCGCTGACCACCACCTGACCATCATAACGACCCTGGAATCCAGTGACATTAACGGACAACGTATCGTGGGTATCACCGAGCGGTGAACCGGAGACGAGGCGCCCCGGCAGTGCTTTACTTAAGTTTGTCACCAGCGTTTGTTGCAGTTGCTGGTCAAGCGGGCTGGCCCACAAGTTATTGGCGGCAATCACATATTTCACATCGCTGGTTTGATATACCAACCCATTGCCCGCCATGTAATCGGGCACCGTAACCTGCTCGACCCAAATCATCGGCTGGTTGCCACTGGATGCGCTGTCCACCCGAGCCATATTGCTGCCCGAAGGCAGCTGGTAATAGGTGTTTTCGATGGTGCTGCTGCACCCTGCCAGCAGCAGCAGCGCGCCCATAATCAGCCCTTTTCTCACTGTTTCGCCCTCTTTGGCTGCGGATCCTCGCCCGGTTTAGCTTCAAACACCAGCGCGTTGCTCTTGGTATTGAGCGTTTTGAGTACCGGCTGCAGTTCACGAAGTACCTGATCCAATCGCTGCATATCCCCCACCAGCTTGTTGTAAGCGGGCGATCCCGGTTGCAGCCCTTTCATGCTGCGATTCAGCTCACGCAAGGTTTGCTGCATATCCTCAGGTAACTTTTTCATCGCCGGGCTGGCAGTGATTTGATTCAGGTTATCCAGCGTTTTCTGCATATGCTGCATCGTACGCTGGCTCTCTTTCAACGTTCCGGTGGCCTGCTCAAGTAACGGATTGAGAGGAAGCGCGTTGATCTTATCCAGCGCGGCGACCAACTTCTGTTGAATCTGACTCAGCCCACCGCTGACGGTTGGGATCACTTCCAGACCCGCGACTTCGTTCGGCCCTTTGTACGCCGGCGCATTGTCGTAGAAATCCAAATCCACAAACAGCGCACCTGACAGCAGGTTACCAGTTTTCAGCGTGGCGCGCAGGCCGCGCTTCTTACCATCCTGCAGATGCTGCTCAAGATTGAAATCACCACCCAGTCGACTGATAAAACGATCGGGTTCGATGCGAATCAATACTGGCACACGATAATCCGTGTTCAACGCCTGATTCACACCCGGAATGGTGTAAGGCACTTGAGAAACGGTTCCCAGACGAATACCGCGGAACTCAACCGGAGCACCCACCTGCAGGCCACGAATCGAATCGGTGAAGAACAGCAGGAAATCGGTGTGCTGAGTGTAGAGTGAATCCTGGATACTGCGTTGATCGTCAAACAGATGGTATTCCGCTTTGTTGTCGGCAACCTGCCCCAGTTCCGCACCATCTGGCACGTCAAAACTGACACCGCCGCTAAACAGCGTGGTCAACGATCCCATTTCAACCCGCATGCCCGATGCCGACATATCGACGGCAATGCCGCTGTCTTTCCAGAAGCGCACATTGGTAGTGACAAGACGATCATAAGGTGCAGCGATAAACAGCTGATAGGTCATCATGCGCTTTTCGGTATCAAAGGTACTGGTCTCAACCGTACCGACACGATAACCCCGGAACAGCACCGGATCGCCTGCATTAAGCTGACCGGCCTTTTTGCTATCCAGCGTCACGCGAATACCTTTGGCATCTGGTGGAGCCAGCGGAGGCGCATCAAGTAGCTGATAACGTTCAGGTTGGTCGCCTTTAGTCCCCGGCTGAAGTTCGATATAGGCACCTGACAGCAAAGTGCCAAGACCCGTAATCCCTTCGCGTCCAATTTGTGGTTTCACCACCCAGAACACGCTGTCGCCATGCAACAGTTTTTCCATACCTGAATTGAGGCGTGCCTTGATCTCCACATGGTGCAGATCATCCGTCAACACCGCACTTTCCACCACACCGACGTTAACGCTGCGGCTTTTAATGGTGGTTTTTCCGGCCTCGATGCCTTCAGCGCTCTCGGTGATCAACGTCACTTCCGGGCCCTGATGGCTAAAATGATAAAACAGGATCCAGCCACCAATTAATAGCGTGACGATAGGTACGATCCATACCGGTGACCAGCGTTTAATCTGGTCTACCTCAGCAGTCCCGTGATGGTTGTCCGTCAAGACGCGGCTCCTTACGTTCAGTTTCCCGTAGTCGATCCCAAATCAGGCGCGGATCAAAGGTCATGGCTGCAAACATGGTGAGAATCACCACCATCGCAAACAGTAGCGCGCCTGGCGCAGGATAAACACTCATCAACCGTCCCATCCGCACCAACGCGGAGAGAATGGCGATCACAAACACATCGATCATTGACCAGCGGCCAACAAATTCCACCACCTCATAAATCAGGTGCATTTTTTCGTCATCGCGCTGCCCGCGTCCGCTGGCGTGCCAGCAAAGCCAGGCAATCGCCAACATTTTCAATGTCGGCACCATAATACTGGCTACAAAGATCACCAGCGCTACCGGCCATGAGCCATCACTCCACAGCAGAATCACACCGGCCATTATGTTCGAGGGATATTGTGAACCCAGCGTTTCGGTCACCATGATCGGCATAATATTCGAGGGGATGTAGAGCATCACTGAGGTGATCAGCAGCGCCAGCGTCCATTGCAAACTGTGTTTCCGCCGAGCTGGCGCGACTACGCCACAACGTGGGCACTCCCCCTGCGCAGTGGATAATATCGCAGTACAACAAGGGCAACTGCGTAGTCCCTGCTTCAGGCCACTGATCCCCGCCATTGGGACGATGGGTAGTGGAGGAAGAGGATCGATGCGCTGCCATACCCAACGGCGATCAACACACTGAAAAGCGCGCAGTTGCAAGACACAAAACAGGCACCACGGCCAGAAGCTACTGCCCAGACCAATATCGCCATATGCCATCAGCTTGACGAAACTCACCAGCACACCAGCCATAAAGATTTCGGCCATGCCCCAGCTACGCAGCTGGAAAAGAATACGTGCCAGCCCCAGCCTGAGGCTATGCGGCATACGTACCCGATTGACCAGCAAAATAATGGTGATCATGCAGAAAGCCGGAATGCCCTGCACAAACAGCATGAACAGCGTGGCCAGGCTGCGATAGTCTTCGCGGTCCATCACTTGAGGAATTTCGAGCAGCGAAATCTGGCTGCTCAAACCCGCAACATGCATGTTGATGAAAGGAAAAAGATTCGCCAGCACCAGCATAAAGAGTGCCGCGCAAGCGTACCCGGTTGGGCGTTTGCGCGGCTCATGCCAGTTAGCGGTGAGCGTGGTGTGACAACGTGGACAACGCGCGCGGCTGCCCACCGGCACGGCAGGCAGTTTCACGGTTAAATCACATTGTGGACAGAGTATCCACTGATGCGCCTGATCCGTTGCACACATGCTGACTTCCTCTGTGTTACGCGCCGTTTTTCAACGCTTCTAACTCTTCCCAGCGCTCAAACGCCACTTCCAGCTCTTGTTCGGTTTGCGCTAATGCATCCAGGACAGGCTGGGTCTTATCGTGTGGCTGGCTGAAAAAGTCCGGATGGCTCATTTTCGCCTGCAATTCACCGATACGTGTTTCCAGTTGCTCCAGTTTTTGCGGTAGCTGTTCCAGTTCACGCGTCAGGTTATAGCTTAGCTTGCCTGCGCTACGTTTGGACGCATCGGTTTTTTCGGCCGGTTTTGCCGCTGGAGAAGCGCTTTTCACCGCAGACGATTTAGTCTGTTTGTAAGCACTCCGCTGCAACTGCGCATCATGGTAGCCGCCGACAAAGGCACCGATCTCACCATTACCTTCAAAGATCCAGCACTCAGTGACGGTGTTATCCACGAATTGACGGTCATGGCTGACCAGCATCACGGTGCCCTGATAGCCATCCACCAGCTCTTCCAACAACTCCAGCGTTTCCACGTCGAGGTCGTTGGTCGGTTCATCAAGAATCAGCAGGTTGCTTGGCTTAAGGAACAGACGCGCCAGCAACAGGCGATTACGCTCACCGCCAGACAAGGCACGCACCGGCGTCATCGCACGTTTCGGATGGAACAGGAAGTCCTGAAGATAACCCAGCACGTGACGCGGCTTACCGTTAACCATCACTTCCTGTTTACCTTCCGCGAGGTTATCCATCACGGTACGATCCGGGTCCAGCTCAGCACGATGCTGGTCAAAGTAAGCAATTTCTAACTTGGTGCCACAATGCACGCGGCCGCTATCGGCCTTGAGCTGATCCAGCATCAGGCGCAGTAAAGTGGTTTTACCGCAGCCGTTCGGACCGATAAGCGCAATTTTATCACCGCGCTGCACCTGAGTAGAGAAGTCACGCACCAGCGTTTTGCCCTCTACGCTGTAATTGACGTTCTCCAGCTCGAAGACAATTTTACCTGAGCGCGCGGCTTCGCCGACCTGCATATTGGCTTTGCCCATCACATCGCGGCGCTCAGAGCGTTCACGACGCAGCGCCTTCAAAGCACGCACACGGCCTTCGTTACGGGTACGACGCGCTTTGATGCCCTGACGGATCCACACTTCTTCCTGCGCCAGCTTGCGGTCAAACTCAGCGTTCTGCATCTCTTCCACACGCAGCGCTTCTTCTTTACCCAACAGGAACTGGTCGTAGTCACCTGGCCAGGAGACCAGTTTGCCGCGATCGAGATCGACAATACGCGTCGCCATATTGCGAATGAATGAACGGTCATGCGAAATAAACACGATGCTGCCGGTAAAGGTTTTGAGGAACGTCTCCAACCAGTCGATGGTTTCGATATCGAGGTGGTTAGTCGGTTCGTCGAGCATCAACACGCGCGGATTGCTGACCAGCGCACGGCCAAGCGCCGCTTTACGCAGCCATCCGCCGGAGAGTGAAGAAAGCTCGGTATCCGCCTCTAAACCAATCTGCTGCAAGACGTCGTTGATACGGCTGTCCAACTGCCACAGATTCTGGTGATCCAGAATGGTTTGCAGTCGCCCCATCTCATTCAGGTTTTTCTCGCTCGGATCTTCCATCACCAGATGGGAAATCGCGTGGTAAGCCTTAAGGTGCTCCGCCTGCTCCGCCACACCTTCAGCAACGAAGTCATAAACCGAACCGGTAATGTTACGCGGTGGGTCCTGTTGCAGGCGCGAGACCACCAAATCCTGCTCATAAATAATGCGGCCATCATCCAGCGGTTGTTCACCATTGATGATTTTCATCAACGTGGATTTGCCTGCGCCGTTACGGCCGACCAGACAGACGCGCTCGCCTTCTTCGATGTGCAGTTCGGTGTTATCCAACAGCGGCGCATCGCTGAAAGAGAGGTAAGCGCCATGGATACTGATCAGTGACATAAAACTTATTCCTTACCGGCGTGGCTAACCAGCCAGCAGTTGTGAATTTGACGATTGCGCGCAAAATCTTGCGACAACGTTTTTTGGGTAATTTCCTGCGCCTGCAGACCAAGACGGGCTAAGCCATCGAGATCCATTTTGAAGCCGCGCTTGTTATTAGAGAACATAATGGTGCCACCGCGACGCAGCAGACGTTTCAGATTCTGCATCAGCATCATGTGATCGCGCTGCACGTCGAAATCTTCTTCCATACGTTTGGAGTTAGAGAACGTCGGCGGATCGATGAAGATCAAATCAAACTGCTCGTCACTGTCACGCAGCCAGCTCAGGCAATCCGCGTGCATTAAACGGTGTTGGCGTCCGGTCAGGCCATTAAGACGCAGGTTACGCTCAGCCCACTCCAGATAGGTGCGTGACATATCCACGGTGGTGGTGGTTTTTGCCCCACCCAAACCGGCGTGCACACTGGCCGTGCCGGTGTAAGCAAACAGGTTAAGGAAATCTTTGCCCGCGCTCATTTTACCCAGCATCTGACGCGCCAGACGGTGGTCGAGGAACAGACCGGTATCCAGATAGTCAGTGAGATTCACCAGCAGACGCGCGTCAAACTCCTGAACTTCGAAGAAGTCACCCTTCTCGCCTAATTTCTGATACTGGTTTTTCCCTTTCTGCCGTTCACGGGTTTTCATCACCAAACGGTTAGCGGGGATCTCCAGCACGCTCAGGGTCGCACTGATGACGTCAAACAGACGCTGGCGTGCTTTATTGGCATCGACCGTTTTAGGGGGAGCATATTCCTGAATCACTACCCACTCACCGTAACGGTCAACCGCCACGTTGTACTCTGGCAGGTCGGCATCATACAGGCGATAGCATTCGATGTTGGATTGACGCGCCCACTTCTCCAGCTTCTTCAGGTTTTTGCGCAGACGGTTGGCGAAGTCTTCCGCGATCTGTGCGCTACCTTCACCACTGTTGGCGGCCAGCTGGTAGTTTTTCTGCACGCATTCCAGCGGGCCATTTTTCGCTTTGAACTGGCGATCGGCGCGCAGTTGCAGGCAGCTCAACAGTTCCGGGGAAGCGCTAAACAGCGACAGATTCCAGCCACCAAATTGCTGTTTCATAATACGGCCAAGCAGACTATGCAGGGCGATCAGTGCTGGTTCACTTTCCAGACGCTCACCGTAAGGTGGGTTGCTTAGCACCGTACCCGTCACATCCTGACCCGCCAGCGGATTTTTCAGCTTGATGACATCCTGCTGCGCGAAGGTAAATAGTTCGAACACCCCTGCACGACGCGCGTTAGCACGTGCAGATTCCAGCACCCGGCTGTCATTGTCATAACCAAAGAAACGGGCAGTCGCGGAAGAGGTACCGATGCGCGCACGCTCTTTTGCTTCGCTGTGCACTTCCTGCCAGACCGCTTGATTATGATTTTTCCAGCGATTGAAACCCCAATGGGTACGCAACAAGCCTGGCGCGCGATCGGTGGCGATCAACGCAGCTTCCAGCAGTAAGGTGCCGGAACCACACATTGGATCGATCAGCGGTGTGCTGCTCTGCCAGCCGGAGCGCATCACAATGGCGGCCGCCAGCGTTTCTTTCAACGGCGCCGGGCCGGTTTGCTGGCGATAACCACGCTGATGCAGCGCATCGCCACTGAGATCCAGGGCGATGCTCACGCGATCTTTATTCAGCCACGCATTAATACGAATCCCCGGCTGTTCACGATCAACGCTCGGACGTTCCAGGTTCTGACGCGTAAAGCTATCTACAATTGCGTCTTTGATGCGCAACGCACCAAACTGGCTGTTGCGGATCACTTCGTTGGTGCCGCTGAAGTGGATCGCAAAACTGGTGTTGCTGTCGAACATCTCGGTCCAGGGGATACTTTGCGCCCCAACATAGAGATCGAGATCGCTCCAGACGCCAAATTCTCCCAGCGGCAGCAAAATACGCGAAGCCAGGCGGCTCCACAGCAGGCTTTGGTACATCACACGGTCGTCGGCTCGGAAGTGGACGCCGCCCTGCACCACCTGCAAATCCTGCGCACCCAGCGCGTCCAGCTCAGTTTTTAACAGCTCTTCGAGCCCACGCGCCGTACTGGCAAACAGAGAATTCATATCGTCACTTTTTACTCTTGCTAAAATTGTTGCGCATTATAGCGAATCAGCGTCCTATGTCATAAAGTTAGCTTCTTTTTGTCTTGTTGGAGTTTTGATGATTACGCTCTCTCGCCTCTACATTCATCCGGTCAAATCCATGCGCGGTTTGCAACTGTCTCATGCACAGGTACTGGAGAGCGGTTTAGCGTTTGATCGCATCTTTATGGTGACAGAGTTAGACGGGACGTTTATTACCGCCCGGCAGTATCCGGAAATGGTTCGCTTTACCCCAGCGCTGTTACCCGATGGCTTATTTCTCAATGCGCCCGATGGCAGCCAGGCGCTGATCCGCTTCAGCGATTTCACCGCACAGCAGGCACCGACTGAAGTGTGGGGCAATACCTTCACTTCACATATCGCGCCTGCAGAGATTAACCAGTGGCTGAGCAGTTTCTTCCCGCGCCCGGTGCAGTTGCGCTGGACCGGAATCGCGCCAACCCGCCGGGTGAAACGCTTTGAAAGCGTGCCGCTTAGTTTTGCTGACGGTTTTCCTTTCCTGCTGGTGAATATGTCGTCTTTACAGGATCTCCAGCAACGCTGCCCCGCCAGCGTTCGGGTCGAGCAATTCCGTCCTAATCTGGTGGTCAGTGGTGCCGCTGCCTGGGATGAAGACAGCTGGAAGACCCTCAAAATTGGCGATATCACCTTTGAGATGCCCAAACCCTGCAGCCGCTGTGTGTTCACCACCGTTGGCACCGAAAGCGGACGTAAACATCCTGAGGGCGAACCATTGGCCACGTTGCAACGCTTCCGCAGCGGCCAGGATGGCAGCGGCGATATCGATTTTGGCTTGAATCTCATCGCGCTGAACAGCGGCGTGATTCGGGTGGGCGATGCCGTCACCATTCTTGAGCGACAGACGCCGCGAGCTTATGGTCCAGGTGAGGTGGTAGAAACGCTGAAGCCGGCCGCCAGCAACCAGGCTGAAGTGACCATTGGCTATCAGGGAAATGCGTTTATCGGTGACAATCAGCAAGTGTTGCTGGAACAGTTGGAGATGCAGGGCTTTCGCATCCCTTACTCCTGTCGTGCCGGGATTTGCGGCAGTTGCAAGGTAACGCTGGTCTCTGGCGAAGTAAAAGCACTGAAGAAAAGTGCAGTGCGTGCAGATGGCACCATTCTCAGCTGCAGCTGTATTCCGGCAGGTGACATCGAACTGGCGTAAGCGTTTAAACAGCTCTCGCCAGGTGGGCTGCTTGTTCCTGCTGGTGAGGATGCAGGCGATCGTTCATGATCTTGATTGCATCGCCTAACTGCATGCCTTTACCGGCAACCGATAACGCATTTTGTGCCAGCAGGCACAGCGCCGCATTTTCACCGCTCTCAACCACCAGCAACTGCGCCCGCTCTCCGGTGTCCGCTAATGTCACGGCGACCATATCGCCCGCACCGGGCTGCCAGCTTTGCGCATGGCTGGTGAAATGCCAGCTTTTCGGCATAAGAGGTTTGAGAAAACGGCTGGCGACCAAGGCATTTAATACTAATTCGGCACGTTGATCGCCTTTTAATCCACTCTGACGGCAACGTTCTTCAAAAGTAAAATACAACGCGGCGTCATCCACGCAAAAACCGCTTTCATTAAAGGCATCCGGCGTCAGCATTTTACGCGAGAAGCGCGAGCGAAATAACATGCCGTCTGCCAAATCCAGCATCATGCGGTCATGCTCTGCGTCGAAATACCAACGCCAGTTGTCATCAGGTTTAATTTTCATGATGTGCCCTGTAGTTTATCGCTGCGCTAAACGGCGCTTAATTTTAAAATATACCCGTCATACTTCTAACCGCAGTTGCGTTGGCTGCGCGTGCTCACCCCAGTCACTTACTGATGTAAGCTCATGGGGATTCCCCCACTTGCCGTCTTCCTGCAACTCGAATTATTTAGGGTATATAACGCTAAAGAAAAGCTGAAAAATGCATCAGCAGCACAAAATATAAACGAGCCGAAGGGATAAATAAACCCCCCGGCGCGGGAAAGTGAGAAATGTCTTAGAGGTGGGTCACGATATCTTTAATTAACGTTGGGCCTTTATAAATGAAACCGGAGTATATCTGTACCAAGGTTGCACCGGCTGCGACTTTTTCACGTGCAGAAACCAGCGAATCAATGCCACCGACACCAATAATGGGCAAACGGCCCTGGAGCTCCTGCGACAGGCGGCGGATCACTTCCGTGCTGCGGGATTGCACCGGACGGCCACTTAATCCCCCCATTTCGTCAGCATATTTTACGCCCGTCACCAATGCACGATCGAGTGTGGTATTTGTCGCAATCACGCCGTCAATTTCATGGCGCACCAAACTGTCGGCAACCTGGATCAATTCTTCCTCTGAAAGATCCGGCGCGATCTTCACCGCTACTGGCACATATTTAAGCTGCCGTTCTTGCAGTTCTTTTTGTTTTAATTTGATCGCAGACAGAAGATCGTCCAGCGCTTCGCCATATTGCAGCGTGCGTAATCCCGGTGTGTTCGGTGAGGAAATATTGATGGCAATATAACCGGCATGGGCATACACCTTCTCCATGCAGGTCAGATAATCGTCTTTACCCTGCTCCACTGGCGTATCTTTATTTTTGCCAATATTGATACCGAGGATACCTTTAAACCGCGCCTTTTTAACGTTCTCGACCAGGTGATCGACACCGTGATTATTAAAGCCCATGCGGTTAATAATTCCTTCCGCTTCCACTAAGCGGAACATACGCGGCTTATCATTACCCGGTTGTGGGCGTGGCGTGACAGTCCCCACTTCTACAAAACCGAAGCCCATCGCGCCGAAAGCATCAATGCACTCCGCATTCTTATCAAGCCCTGCGGCAAGGCCCAGCGCGTTCGGGAAAGTCAGTCCCATGCAACTGACCGGGCGCGACGGCAGCGACTGGCGAATCAGCCCTTCCAGCGGGGTACCGCTGATAAAACGTAATTGTTGCAAGGTGAGTTCGTGCGCACGCTCTGGATCGAGCTTAAACAGCGCCGGCCGGACGATAGGATATAACATGCACTCTCCTGAATGGCGGAAGCGAGGGAAGTCGGGTGCACGCAAATTTGTGCGCCAGAATGGTAAAGGCCTCTGGCGCAAAAGTAAATTTAATCAGGTGATGCAGAGTTGATCGAAGTCAGCGCTTACCGGTATAGCGTGCTAACAGACTGCGACTTGCCTTCAAACCGTTATAAAGCATGGGATAGTACCACTGCAGTTTCATGCGCTTGCTCTCGCCGGTCACTTTACGGATCAACTGGTCGATGGTGACGTGCCACTCCTTGGGGACGTCGATGTTATTTTTGCGCATCTCAATCAAACAACCGTACATCACCGGTTCGTAATAGCGGTCCATCAGCCACTCATCGGCAGGCATACCCCACGCTTGCATAAAGCTTTCGCTGTTACCGCGTGCAATAAAGTAGTTTTCAACCCAGGCAAAAGTGGCTTTGCGTTGTGACAGCGAAGTCACCATAAAACGCTTGTAGTAATAGCTTTCGCCTGTGAGCACCACTTCCTGCGCCTGCATGTACAAGGCAAACATGTAGGGCGCATCCTCATGGTGTTGAATCGGCAGAAATTGCACCCCCACCCTTTCAATCAAATGGCGTGAGACAATACTGCTCCACAACACGCGATGCGCAGATTGATGCGTGATCATATTGCGGAGGGTAGTGCTGCCGCCGGGAAACGCGCCCTGGATACGTCGTTGGTGAAAAAGTTGATATTGCCGCTGGGCGACGGGCAAGTCCGTAAACATTTTGGCGCCAAAGCAGAACAACTCCATTTCGGGATGCTGCGCCTTTGCGCGACGGAAATCTGCGAACAGGGTTTTACCGATGAAATCATCCGCATCCATAAAATAGATGAAGTCGCCGGTGGCAATCTCCAACCCAAGCGTGCGCGCCGCGCTGACACCACCCCGCTGCGCCTGCAACACCGTGATTTGTGGATAGCGAGCCGCCATCTCTTCTAGTAGCGCCACGCTGTTATCCGTTGAGCCATCATCAATTACGATGATTTGCTCGGGAGGAGAAGATTGACCTACCAGCGAATCTATCGCTTCCCCTAACCATGGAGCGCAGTTCCAGTTAGGCACGATCACCGTCATGCTCACGCCGTTCATTCTCTCTCCTCAACGTTAAAGCCTTTATTGAACGGCAGCAGACGCTTGATCACCAGGCTGTGTAAGAGACAACACACTGCCAGATTGACCATGCCAATCAGCCCGAGCCATAACAGATTCAACCAGCGATTTTGATCCCAACTAATGGGCAGGAGTGAGCAGAGCCAGGCCATAACCGCCGCAACAACCCATACCAGCAACACATCACGCGTTAACCATGCGAAATGAATGCCCGGCGCGAAGCGGCGATGCACCAGCCACGCCCACCCCAGCAGGTAGAACACGTTTTGCCCCAGCCATAACCAGCCGGTACCCATCGCGCCAAAATGGAGAGCCGCAAAAATATTGAGCGGCACCAGAATAATGGCAAAACAGGAGAAACCTTTAACATGCAGCTTGAGGTTGCCATTGACGTATTGCAGGTGATACAGCAAGCCACATATTGCCTGCACGCCACTGCCCAGCGCATAGAGGCTGAGGACAAACGACATCTCATTCACCACCTGCTGATTCTGCGTCCATGCCCACAACAGCGGTGCAGAGAAGCACGCAATGGTGATACTGAGCGGAGCCATAAATATCGCCACCGCTTGGGTGGTATACCGATACAGCGTCAGCGACTGGGCATCACCCTCTTTTTTGGTTTTCATCCCGGTCATACGCGGCACGATAGCCTGCATAATCGGGCTGCTCAGCAAAATAATCCCGGTAGCGGCCGTCGCGACCACGGTAAAGGAACCGTATTCGCTCAACGGCAACGTTTTTGACAGTACCAGACGGTCAATCTGAGAAATGAACGTCCATACGGCGCTGGCGTAGGCCGCACTCAGTGCGAAGCGAATAAAAGGTTTAAGTACCTGCTTTAAATTCTCATGCTTCTGTTTGCGCGCTGAAGCTGGCACCAACTGGAAACATTTGTAAATCAGACATACCGCTTCGGCGATCGAGACCAGTAACTGCCAGATAAAGAAACTCAAAACCGGATTTGAAAACAGTTGGATCACCAGGACGGCACCAAACGTTCTCAGCGTGACGATCACCAGATTGACGCCGTTGAGCCACACCTGATGTTCAAAGCCGACGATGACACTGCGATACGGGCTGGTACGCCAACGAATAGCGGCGGTGATGACCATAATCGCTACTGCAGTCACCACATCTGAAGATGGAAGATGCTGTGCATCCAGCCAATGATGCGCAATCCATGGCGTGGCCAGCCAACCGATGACCACTAAAATCACGGTCGAAATCAGGAAGAATTTTGACAGTGCGGCAAATAAAGAGGGAAACCAGATAAATTCAGCCTGGTTAGCACGATAGCGCGCGGCCTCACGCATCAACGTCGTTGAAACACCCGCATCTAACAACTGTAACCAGGTCAGTAAAATCGAAAAGAAACCGACTAAACCATACGCTTCCATCCCCAAATGATGAATATAGAGCGGTACAACCAGAATACCCGAGAGTGTCAGGTAGATCTGACCTACATAGTTGGCAATAGCGTTACGTTTAATTGACATAAGTATTGAGGTGTCTGGGAAATTTCGCTGAAAAACAGAGCCTGACACAGAACACCCTAACTGCCTACCAGACTTATTCTTAATTTTATCCTTGGTGCTAAATTAAGATTTTTGACATGCCATTTCGGCCATGAAAAAGAATTCACGGGGATGGCTAAAAATAACCAACCCCAATCTTCTCATGGGCCGAAGGAAAGTGAATTGAAGTTAAAATGCACATTATCTGTAACATCTTTAGCCGTCATGACGATAATTATTACACTTTTCTTGCAGAAACAGCCGGTCGTGGTTATTTCCTTTCTTCGGAATAAAATGGAATTACGCAGCGCGTTTTAATGTTTTCGCCACTTTAATATTCTGCAACAGAATAAACATTTCTGGCCGATGGATAAGTAGCCACTCTTTAATATTGGCTGGATCGTACTGCCCGCCTAAAAAACGAATCGCATTAATCACATACTCGGGTACTGCGGTTCCATTATAGAGCGAGAGGTAAATCATTAAGCGGAACGAGTGCAATAAATACTCTTTCTCAAGTTTCTGTTTCAACGGAGAGTGGCCCAGCGCGATTTTTAAGATGCTGAATGCCTGCATAAAGGCGTTATAGCGCTGCAGGAAATAGTCATCACTCTTCCTGCTGTTCGTCAGTGAACCGTTACGCACGCGTTGATGATAATAAACTTTCTGGCTGACCCACGCATGTTGTGAGTAAACAAACGCCGACAAGGTGAACTGGTGATCCTCATGAACGCGGTCGCGAAAGCGGAGACGATGCTGTTCGACCAACGCTCTCTTCACGGCATAATTCCATGCAGCTGAGGTGTAACTACCATTGCACAGCAGGCGGGAAAACACCTGTTGAGACGGTTGTTTGCCGAACGTTTCATGACGGACTTTGGGGCGAGTGATGTGTCGCTGCCCCTCCTCGAACATTTGCGAACTGAAGCAGAACAGCTCGGTTTCTGGGTACGTTTGGTAGACTTGCTGTAATTCCTCCACCAAACCATCGGCCACAATATCATCTGGATCGCAAAAGAATAAAAACTCCCCTTGCGCAGCTTCAATCCCCTTGTCACGCGCTTGTCCTGCGCCAACATTTATCGTGGTAATAATCTTTACCTGTGGTAGATGCCCATAATGTTGTTCAACTAGCGCCAGCGTGCCGTCAGTCGAACCATCATTAATGATAATAATCTCATTGGGTGTACTTATTTGTTTAAGCAACGCGTCAACACATTCGACGATATAATTCTCTACATTGAATGTAGGAATAATCACAGATAACAGGACTTTAGACATAAACCTTTCCCGATAACGGTTGAAAGAAAATAAACCCTCAGGTCAATACCCGCGAGTTAAAAGCATTACGCTCAACAGTTAAACGCACGATAAACAGCAATAATGTTAATTCCGGGATCAGTTAAGCAGAGGGGTTTTTTATTTCACAGGGCCAAACAATAATTAAGTGAATTAAATCAATTCCCATACATTACGCCCATTAACCTCTTAGCTGATCTCGCTAAAAGGCGCATTAATAACTTTTACGTTTCCCGCCAGAGGGAAAGGCTGGTTACATATTTTATGTATGAAGTCATGTCTAAAAGGGCTTATCTAAAGAAAATAAACAGATAGTGTTAAATACATTCTTTCAATTAAAGCTAAACGGTGTTTAAACGTGCCTTATGTTGCTACTGATTTACCTCGTTTTTTTTCTGTATTTTCCTGTTGATATTTCTTAGGGTACTCATACCCACTCAATCGACATGAGTTTGACCAAACGTAACCACGGTTACACCTCTCTTTCAGAAAAAATATCATTTCGATAGCAACGATTAGCCACGGTTTAATTCACGGCTGGTAATCAATGCATCGGGTGTGGGTGCCGGTTTTTAAGATTATTCGCAATTCGGTAGCACCACATCTATTGCGCCCATTCTGCCGCAATCATCCTTTTTGCAGTTTCTGCCTTTTTATTGCCAGATAAATCATTTAAGCCCATCCCCCTGCTCTGCCAGTATTGAACACATCAGTTCTCAATATCAGATAATCAATAACTTTCAGTTATAAGGAGTGACCATGCGGGTTATTACGCTGGCGGGTAGCCCTCGCTTCCCTTCACGCTCTACGGCACTGCTCAGCCTATGCCAACACGCGCTGGAAGCACGCGGTGTTGAGGTGATTCCATGGAATATTCACAATTTTCAGCCGGAGGATCTCCTCTACGCACGTTTTGATTCCCCTGCACTGGCGGCACTTAAAGCCGATCTGGCTATCGCCGATGGCCTGATTGTCGCCACGCCCATTTATAAAGCATCGTTCTCTGGCGCGTTGAAAACGCTGCTAGATCTGCTGCCGGAACGTGCCCTGGAACATAAAGTGGTGCTGCCACTGGCCAGCGGTGGCAGTGCTTCGCATTTACTGGCGGTGGATTATGCCCTCAAGCCGGTGCTTAACGCCCTGAAAGCGCAGGAAGTACTGCATGGCGTATTTGCCACTGACGGTCAGATTCTGCATTACGACCGCCAACCAGAACTGGACCAGCAACTGGCCGATCGTATTGATGATGCGTTAGAGACCTTCTGGCATGCGCTGCATCGTCGCCATCAACCCTATGCTCACGCGGTTTAAAGGAAGAACAATGAAAAGGATGTTTACGGGTTTACTGTTACCGGCGTTTGCCGCGCTTGTTGCCTTGAGCGGCAGTGCTGGTGCGTCTGATGCCCCAGACCAGTTGCGCATTGGCTATCAGAAGGGTTCCGTCAGCATGGTGCTGGCCAAATCACACCAACTGCTGGAGCAACGTTTCCCACATACCAAAATTAAATGGATCGAATTTCCAGCGGGACCACAGATGCTGGAAGCCCTGAATGTTGACAGCATTGATGTGGGCAGCACCGGCGATATCCCGCCGCTGTTTGCGCAGGCTGCAGGCGCCGATCTGCTGTATGTCGGTTCGGAGCCGCCCAAGCCGCAAGCGGAAGTGATTCTGGTGCCAAAGGATAGCCCGATTAAAACCGTTGCCGACCTGAAAGGCCATAAAGTGGCGTTCCAGAAAGGTTCCAGCTCGCACAATCTGCTGCTTCGCGCGCTGGAGCAGGCAGGGCTGAGTTTTAAAGACATCCAACCGACTTATCTGACCCCAGCCGATGCCCGCGCCGCTTTCCAGCAAGGCGATGTGGATGCCTGGGCGATTTGGGATCCGTACTACTCTGCCGCACTGCTGCAAGGCAATGTGCGAGTCCTGGTGGATGGTAGCAAGCTCAATCAAACCGGCTCCTTCTATTTAGCCACGCGCAAGTACGCGCAAGCGAATGGCCCCTTTGTGCAACAGGTACTGCAGGCGTTTAGTGATGCCGATGCACTCACTCGCAGCCAACGTGATCAGAGCATCGACTTACTGGCGCAAGCCATGGGCCTACCCAAGCCGGTGATTGCCAGCTACCTCGACCATCGTCCACCGACCACCATCACGCCGGTCAGCGCCCACACCGCGCAGGCCCAACAGCAAACGGCCGATCTGTTTTACGCCAACCATTTGATGCCGGTAAAAGTGAATATCGCTGACCGTATCTGGCATCCACAATCGGCCCAGCCATAAGGAATTGAATCATGAGCGTATCCGTATTCTGGTTTCTCCCGACCCACGGTGATGGGCACTACCTCGGCACCGCAGAAGGCTCACGTCCGGTAGACCACGGCTATCTGCAGCAAATTGCACAGGCCGCCGATCGCCTCGGTTTTGGTGGCGTGCTGATCCCCACTGGCCGCTCCTGTGAAGATGCATGGCTGGTGGCGGCGTCACTGATCCCGGTGACACAGCGTCTGCGTTTCCTGGTGGCGTTACGTCCTGGCGTGATTTCCCCCACGCAGGCGGCACGCCAGGCAGCAACGCTGGATCGCCTCTCCAATGGTCGCGCGTTGTTTAACCTGGTGACCGGTGGCGATCCCGAAGAACTGGCGGGGGATGGCGTGTTTCTCGATCACCGTGAGCGATATGAAGAGTCCGCCGAGTTCACCCGCGTCTGGCGTCGTGTTTCCGAGGGTGAGACGGTGGATTACGAGGGCAAACACGTCAAGGTGCGCGGTGCACGTTTGATGTTTAAACCGGTGCAACAACCCCGTCCGCCACTGTGGTTTGGCGGTTCGTCAGACGCTGCCCAGGATCTCGCCGCTGAACAGGTCGATGTCTATCTCACCTGGGGTGAGCCTCCTGCATTAGTGAAAGAAAAAATTGACCAGGTGCGGGCCAAAGCCGCCGCACAGGGCCGCAAGGTACGTTTCGGTATTCGCTTGCACGTGATTGTGCGCGAAACCAATGAAGAGGCATGGCAGGCGGCCGATCGTCTGATTGCCCACCTCGATGATGCCACCATTGCTAAAGCGCAGGCTGCCTTTGCCCGCACCGATTCCGTCGGCCAGCAGCGTATGGCTGCGCTGCATGGCGGCCGCCGTGACAAGCTGGAGATCAGTCCTAATCTGTGGGCCGGTGTCGGTTTAGTGCGCGGCGGAGCCGGTACCGCGCTGGTGGGCGATGGCCCCACCGTGGCGGCACGCATGCAGGAGTATCAAGACTTAGGCATTGAGACCTTTATTCTCTCGGGCTATCCGCATCTCGAAGAGGCTTATCGTGTCGGCGAGCTGCTGTTCCCGCATCTTGATTTAGCCATCCCGGAAGTGCCGAAGCCACGCGTGGTGCAGGCGCACGGTGAAGCGGTGGCGAATGATTTCACACCACAAAAAGTGTCACAGAGTTAAGGAGTTGATGATGGCAAAGATACAAAAACAGCTAACGAATGCCCTGCTCCCCTGGGCGCTGCCGGTGCTGTTGATTGTGGTGTGGCAACTCGCTTCACAAGTGGGGTGGCTCTCTACCCGCATCCTTCCGTCACCGGAAAATATCATTATTACGTTCTGGAAGCTGACCGTTAGCGGAGAGTTATGGCAAAACCTGGCGATCAGCGGCTGGCGTGCCGCCATTGGCTTCGCCATCGGTGGATCGATTGGTTTGATTCTCGGGCTGATCACCGGCACATCACGCGTTGGCGAACGTTTACTGGATACCTCAGTGCAGATGCTGCGCAACGTGCCGCACCTGGCATTGATTCCTTTGGTGATCCTGTGGTTCGGCATTGATGAGTCTGCCAAAATTTTCCTGGTGGCATTAGGCACACTGTTCCCGATCTACCTCAACACCTATCACGGCATTCGCAACATTGATCGGGGTCTGGTAGAGATGGCACGTAGTTATGGTCTTTCCGGCTGGAGCCTGTTTATCCAGGTGATCTTGCCCGGTGCCCTGCCTTCCATCATGGTGGGTGTCCGCTTTGCCCTTGGGCTGATGTGGTTGACGCTGATTGTTGCCGAAACCATCTCTGCCAACTCCGGCATTGGTTATCTGGCGATGAATGCTCGTGAATTCCTGCAAACCGATGTGGTGGTGGTCGCCATCATTCTCTATGCGCTGCTCGGCAAACTGGCCGATGTTGCTGCCCAACTGCTGGAGCGCGTATGGCTGCGCTGGCATCCAGCTTACCAATTAAAGGAGAACGCATGAGCAACGTAACCTTAAGCCCGTCGCGCCTGAACAGCGGCACCCCAGTGGGTGTGAACGGTGTCAGTAAGCAATACGGCGATCGCACCATTCTGAATAACATCGACCTGCATATTCCGGCAGGCCAGTTTGTCGCCGTGGTTGGCCGCAGTGGCTGCGGTAAAAGTACCCTGTTGCGCCTGCTTGCCGGGCTGGAGTCCACCACCCGTGGCGAGTTACTGGCAGGAACCGCGCCGCTGGCACAGGCACGTGAAGATACCCGTTTGATGTTCCAGGATGCCCGCCTGCTGCCATGGAAAAAGGTGATTGATAATGTTGGTCTGGGTTTAAAAGGACGTGAATGGCGCGCTGCCGCGCTGGAAGCGCTGGATGCTGTAGGCCTCGCCGATCGCGCCAATGAATGGCCCGCTGCGTTATCGGGTGGACAAAAACAGCGTGTGGCACTGGCGCGTGCGCTGATTCATCGTCCGGGATTGTTGCTGCTGGATGAACCGCTGGGCGCACTGGATGCCCTGACGCGTATCGAGATGCAGGGATTGATCGAGTCACTGTGGCAACAGCATAACTTCACCGTGCTGCTGGTCACGCACGATGTCAGTGAAGCGGTGGCCATGGCCGATCGCGTACTGTTAATCGAAGAGGGGCAAATCGGTCTGGATTTAACCGTGGATCTGGCGCGACCACGCCGTCGTGGTTCGGCGCGTCTGGCCGAGTTAGAAGCGGAAGTTTTGGATCGCGTGATGAAACGCAGTACATCCGAACAACCGCTGAAATTTGCGCAACAGCGATAAGAGAAAAGCGCGATAAATCGCGCCGCTACAGATTGGTGCATACCCTGTAGCGGCGCAATTTTATCAGGCATTCAACGCCTTGGTGATCTTCTCATACAGATCGCCCGACAGTTTATCCAGCCCTTTCAGAGTCTCCAGTGCCTTGCGCATCAGTGCCTGACGGTCAGCATCATAGCGTTTCAGGCGAATCAACGGCTCGATCATACGCGCCGCCACTTGCGGGTTACGCGTGTTGAGATCGGTCAGCATCTCCACCAGGAACTGATAGCCACTGCCATCTTTAGCGTGGAACGCGGCTGGATTACCCGCAGCAAAAGCGCCAATCAGCGAACGAATACGGTTCGGGTTGCCCATGGTGAATGAGCGGTGGTTGAGCAATTCGCGCACCTTACTCAGTACGTTATCTGCTGGGCTGGTTGCCTGCAGCACAAACCATTTGTCCATCACCAGACCATCCTGATGCCAGCGCTCATCGTACGCCGCCAGCAACGCGTCACGGCAAGGCAATTGCGCCGCCACTGCCGCTGAAAGCGCCGCCAGTGCATCCGTCATGTTAATCGCCTGCTGATACTGCGCCTGCACCAGCTTATCGGCCTGCTCCGCATCGGCGAAGGCCAGATAGCTCAGACAAACATTTTTCAGCGAGCGCTTGCCGATTTCCGCATGCTCAATACGGTAATCTTGGCTCTGATTCGCCAGATACACGGCATAGAGTTCATCGCTCAACTCCGTGGCCAGCGCATGGACTAACGCCGCACGTACTGCCGAGATCGCCTGCGGATCAATCACCTCAAACAGCTCGGCGATTTCGTTCTCTGAAGGCAGTGACAGAATCAGCGCCGTCAATGCCGGATCGCCCTGCTCATCCAGCAACACGGCACGGAAGGCATCCGCAACATGCAACGGTAATGACAACGGTTGTCCCTGCTGATGGCGCGCCACATTCAGGCGAATGTAAGTGGCCAGCAGGCTCTGTGCCGCATCCCAGCGCGAGAAATCATTGCGTGCGTGACGCATCAGGAAGGTGAGCTGTGCATCGCTCCATTTATAGTCGAGCTTCACCGGAGCCGAGAATTCACGCAGCAATGAAGGTACCGGCTGAAAGTGGACGTTATCGAAGATAAAGGTCTGGAACTCTTCCGTGACATTTAATACGTGATGTACCGGATGACCATTGTGCTGCAGCGGAATCACTTTGCCTTCGTTATCGTACAGTTCAATATCCAGCGGAATGTGCAGCGGTAATTTCTCTTTTTGTTCAGCAGTCGCCGGGGTGCGCTGCGTCACGTGCAGGGTGTATTGCTCCAGTTCCGGGTTATAGTCATCGCGTATTGTCAGCACTGGCGTACCCGCCTGGCTGTACCAGCGGCGGAACTGCGACAGATCGACGTTAGAGGCATCTTCCATCGCCTGGACAAAATCGTCACAGGTTGCTGCGCTGCCATCATGGCGCTCAAAATAGAGTTGCATGCCTTTCTGGAAGTTTTCCTCACCCAGCAAGGTATGCATCATGCGGATGACTTCCGAGCCCTTCTCATAAACGGTCAGGGTGTAGAAGTTGTTCATTTCAATCACCTGATCCGGGCGGATCGGGTGTGCCATTGGACTGGCGTCTTCAGCAAACTGCGCACCGCGCATCACGCGCACGTTATCAATGCGGTTCACCGCGCGTGAACCCAGGTCCGAGCTGAACTCCTGATCGCGGAACACGGTCAGCCCCTCTTTCAGGCTGAGCTGGAACCAGTCACGGCAGGTAACACGGTTACCGGTCCAGTTATGGAAATATTCGTGCCCAATCACCGCCTCAATGCCGAGATAATCTTTATCCGTCGCGGTTTCCGCTTTCGCCAGCACATATTTGGAGTTGAAGACGTTAAGACCTTTGTTCTCCATCGCGCCCATGTTGAAGAAATCCACGGCGACGATCATGAAGATGTCGAGATCGTATTCAAGATTAAAGCGCTCTTCATCCCATTTCATGCTGGCTTTTAACGAGGTCATTGCCCAGTCAGCACGGTCAAGATTGCCGCGATCGACAAAGATCTCCAGCGCCACATCACGGCCTGAACGCGTGGTAAAGCTGTCTCGCAGCACATCGAAGTCACCTGCTACCAGTGCAAACAAGTAGCAAGGTTTCGGGAAGGGATCCTGCCATCTCACCCAGTGGCGGCCATCTTCATGCTGTCCACTCTCCAGCTTGTTGCCGTTAGACAGTAAGAACGGATAAGTCGCGGCATCAGCAATGATGGTGGTGGTAAAGCGCGCCAGCACATCAGGGCGATCCAGATACCAGGTAATATGGCGGAAACCTTCGGCTTCACACTGGGTACAGAGCGCATCACCCGATTTGTACAACCCTTCCAGCGCGGTGTTCTTGTCTGGATGAATGTCATTAATAATGGTCAGCGTAAAGTTGTCCGGCAGTTGGCTGATCACCAGAGCCCCTTCTTCTTCACGGTAGTGCGGCCACGGCTGCCCTTCCACCGCCAGTGACACCAGCGTAAGGTCTTCGCCATCCAGACGCAGCTCGGCATCCGCAGCGCCAAGGCGCTTCACCTGGCTTACCGCAGTGACGCGCGTGCTGGCAGCATCCAGATCAAAGGTTAAATCGATATCGGTGATGGTGAAATCTGGCGCACGATAGTCGTGGCGATATTTAATTTGCGGCTGTTGCGTCATAAGTCCTTCTCGCATCGTTGAATTATCTACCCGTCAAAGTCTAAGCGGGTTGCGCCTTCGTTGCCACGCACAATGCGTGCCTTCGCTGAAAAGGCTACAATTCATTAACAATGGCACAAATGACCCTCGACCTGCCACCCGCAATTATGGTGTGATCCCGGTCATTACTGTTTTATACTCCTGCGTCTTTATGACTTTGTTGACACCGGGCTCTGCTCCGCGGAAGAGGATGCTGAAACGCACCATGACTGGACACGCTTCCCCGATTTTGACCACGCTGCTTGATACCGATGCGTATAAGCTTCACATGCAGCAGGCCGTTTATCATCGTTATTACGATGTCCCGGTTACGGCAGAATTTCGCTGTCGCGGCGATGAATTGCTCGGCCAGTATGCCGACGAGATTCGTGCGCAGATCGATACCCTGCAATCTCTCGCCCTGAGCGACGATGAATATAATTACCTCAGTGGCTTACCTTTCTTTGAAACCGATTACCTCAACTGGCTACGCCAATTCCGCTTCGATCCTGCGCAGGTTAAGGTGCGTAATGATAATGGACGCCTGACGATTCAGATCAGCGGACCGTGGCGTGAAGTGATTTTGTGGGAAGTGCCGCTGCTGGCACTGATCAGTGAAGTGGTACACCGCCATCGCACGCCGCAAATGGGCGTTGATCAAGCGGTCACACATTTGCAGCAGAAGCTGGTGGATTTCCGTCAGCAGGTGGGTGACCTGGATATGTCACGCTTCCAACTGATGGATTTCGGCACCCGTCGCCGCTACTCCAAAGCGGTGCAGGAAGCGATTGTCAGCACCCTGAAAGCCGATTTCCCATGGTTAGTAGGCACCAGTAATTACGATCTGGCCCGCCGCTTACAGCTCAATCCGGTTGGCACCCAGGCACATGAGTGGTTCCAGGCACATCAACAGATCAGTCCTGTGCTGGCGAACAGCCAACGTGCCGCGCTGCAATCCTGGTTGGATGAGTATGATGACCAACTGGGTATCGCTCTCACTGACTGTATTACCATGGATGCCTTCTTGCGTGATTTTGGGCCAGGCTTCGCGCACCGTTATCAGGGGCTGCGCCATGACTCCGGAGACCCGGTTGAATGGGGTGAAAAGGCCATCGCACATTATCAGCGCCTGGATATTGATCCGAAAAGTAAAACGCTGGTGTTCTCCGATAACCTGAATCTGGACAAAGCCTTGGCGTTATATCGTCACTTTGGCCAGCGCGCCAACGTGGTATTCGGTATCGGTACGCGCCTGACCTGCGATATTCCCGGCGTTACGCCGCTAAATATCGTGATCAAACTGGTGAGCTGCAATGGCAAACCGGTGGCAAAACTCTCGGATAGCCCTGGCAAAACCATCTGCCAGGATAAAGCCTTTGTCCGTGCACTGCGCAAAGCTTTCGACCTTCCACTGGTCAAAAGAGCCAGCTAATCACCGATGCAGGGTGCTCGCACCCTGCTCTCTTGCAACAAATCTCCCCTTCTCCCGGCAAAATTGCTTGTTTCCTGTTGGCTCGCAAGTAACATAGCAAAACCCCAAAAAGGGGCTTTTACCCACTTATATAGAGAGATATTTATGAGCGTAGTGCCTGTAGCGGATGTACTGCACGGCCGTGTCGCGGTTGACAGTGAAGTCACCGTACGTGGTTGGGTGCGTACCCGAAGAGATTCCAAAGCCGGTCTTTCCTTTATCGCCGTTTATGACGGTTCCTGCTTTAATCCCGTTCAGGCCGTCGTCAATAATTCTCTGAATAATTATCAGGATGAAGTGCTGCGTCTGACCACCGGCTGCTCGGTTATTGTCACCGGTAAAGTGGTTGAATCACCGGGCGAAGGCCAGGCGTTCGAACTGCAGGCGACGAAAGTGGAAGTCACCGGTTGGGTTGATGATCCAGACACCTATCCGATGGCAGCTAAACGTCATAGCATCGAATACCTGCGCGAAGTGGCTCACCTGCGCCCGCGTACCAACCTGGTCGGTGCCGTAGCGCGTACACGCCATACGCTGGCCCAGGCGCTGCATCGCTTTTTCCATGAGAATGGCTACTTCTGGGTTTCCACCCCGTTGATCACCGCCTCTGATACTGAAGGCGCGGGCGAGATGTTCCGTGTTTCCACACTGGACATGGAAAACCTGCCGCGCGATCCACAAGGTAAAGTCGATTACGACAAAGACTTCTTCGGTAAAGAAGCCTTCCTGACCGTTTCCGGCCAGCTGAATGCGGAAACTTATGCTTGTGCACTGTCAAAAGTCTACACTTTCGGCCCGACCTTCCGTGCAGAAAACTCCAACACCAGCCGCCATTTAGCGGAATTCTGGATGCTGGAACCGGAAGTGGCATTTGCTAACCTTGACGATGCCGCGGCGCTGGCAGAAGCCATGCTGAAATATGTGTTTAAAGCGGTGCTGGAAGAGCGTGCGGATGACATGGCGTTCTTCGCCGAGCGCGTAGACAAAGATGCGATTGCGCGCTTAGAACGTTTCGTTACTACCGATTTTGCTCAGGTAGACTACACCGATGCAGTGGATATTCTGCTGAAGAGCGGTCAGACGTTTGAGAACCCGGTGTCATGGGGTGTGGATCTCTCTTCTGAGCACGAACGTTATCTGGCAGAGAAACACTTTAAAGCGCCGGTAGTGGTGAAAAACTACCCTAAAGATATCAAAGCGTTTTACATGCGTATGAACGATGACGGTAAAACTGTGGCGGCGATGGACGTTCTGGCGCCGGGAATCGGTGAAATCATCGGGGGTTCGCAGCGTGAAGAGCGCCTGGATGTACTGGATGCGCGTCTGGCTGAGATGGGCCTGAATAAGGAAGATTACTGGTGGTATCGTGACCTGCGCCGCTACGGCACCGTTCCACATGCAGGTTTCGGATTAGGTTTCGAACGATTAATCGCCTATGTCACCGGCGTACAAAATGTAAGGGATGTTATCCCCTTCCCACGTACCCCGCGTAATGCTAATTTCTAAAATTAGCCATTAAATATAAGTAATTCATATATATAACGAGGTCGGCACTGCCGGCCTTTTTTTATTTTTGTAAATTTTGAGTTCTCTCACAAAGTTCCCGATATTTTACAAATTGTAATACATAATTTCTTTTTGATACGTAATTGCGAGATTTGAATCATTTTCGGGCTAGAAATAGCAACCCTGTGATGGAAAGATGCGTGCAGACACAGGAGACATCAAACTTCTTTCAAGGTTCTGTAAAGATTTCTTGACGGCAGTGGCAGATGTCCAAATAACTCCAATGAGGGTAATAAAAAATGATGAAGCGCAACATTCTTGCAGTGGTTATCCCTGCTCTGTTAGCTGCAGGCGCAGCAAACGCAGCAGAAATTTACAACAAAGACGGCAACAAACTGGATCTGTACGGTAAAGTTGATGCGCGTCACAATTTCTCTGACAACGCTGGCGATGACGGCGACCAGACCTATGTTCGCTTCGGCTTCAAGGGTGAAACCCAGATTAACGATCAGCTGACCGGTTACGGCCAGTGGGAATACAACGTACAGGCTAACCACACCGAAGGTGGTGCTGACGCACAGTCTGGCAACAAAACCCGTCTGGGCTTTGCTGGTCTGAAATTCGGTGACGCGGGTTCATTCGACTACGGTCGTAACTACGGCGTTATCTACGACGCAATGTCTTACACTGACCAGTTGCCAATCTTCGGTGACGATACCATGTACCAGGAAAACGACAACTTCATGATTGGTCGTTCAAGCGGTCTGGCTACTTACCGTAACAGCAACTTCTTCGGTCTGGTTAACGGCCTGAGCTTCGCTGTACAGTATCAAGGTAAAAACGAAGGCAGCCGTGACCCACTGTATCAAAACGGTGATGGTTGGGGTACTTCTGTAGCCTATGACACCGGTATGGGCATCAGCGCTGTAGGTTCTTACTTCTCAGCTGACCGTACCACCGCTCAGGTTGCTGATGGCAACGGCGATAAAGCTGACGCGTACGCATTCGGTCTGAAATATGACGCGAACAATGTTTACCTGGCAGCCTTCTATGGCCAGTCAAACAACACCACTGCTTACGGTAACACCGCTCGTCAGACTGCAAACAAAACTCAGAACTTCGAAGTGGTTGCACAGTACCAGTTCGACTTCGGTCTGCGTCCATCCATCGCTTACCTGCAGTCTAAAGGTAAGGACCTGAACGGAAACACTGCTAACGGTTCTACTTTCGCTGGCGGCGATGCAGACCTGGTTAAATACATCGAAGTGGGCGCGTACTACTACTTCAACAAAAACATGTCTACCTATGTTGACTACAAAATCAACCTGCTGGATGACAACGACTATACCCGTGCTCAGGGCGTAAGCACTGATGACGTAGTGGGTGTTGGTCTGCAATACCAGTTCTAATCACCTGATTAGAAACTTGTAAGACCTAAAAACGGAGCCTTCGGGCTCCGTTTTGCTTTTCAGTGATCGGCTTCTCAATTAGCGCCACTACTTTATACACGCGGCTTATTTCTTTTTTATGTCAGCGGTTGGCAATAGTATCATCTGACGTTACCCTGATAGCTCATTTCGCTAAAGTTCACCTACACGGAACTGACTCATGTTTGAATCGATCTCTGCCGCACCCGCCGATCCTATTCTGGGACTGGCTGACCTGTTTCGCGCCGATGACCGCCCGAATAAAATCAACCTTGGCATTGGTGTCTATAAAGATGAAACCGGTAAAACCCCGGTTCTGACCAGTGTTAAAAAAGCTGAGCAGTATCTGCTGGAAAATGAAACCACCAAAAATTACCTGAGCATCGATGGTCTGGCTGATTTCGCCAGCTGCACTCAGGCGTTGCTGTTCGGTAAAGAGAGCAGCTTGATTGCTTCGGGCCGTGCCTGCACGGCGCAGACGCCTGGTGGTACCGGTGCTCTGCGTGTTGCCGCTGATTTCCTCGCTAACCAGACCAACGTTAAGCGGGTCTGGGTGAGTAATCCAAGCTGGCCGAACCACAAGAACGTGTTTAACGCGGCTGGCCTGGAAGTCTGTGATTATCAATACTATGACGCAGCCAACCACAGCCTCGATTTTGCGGGCATGGTAGCATCGCTGCAGGAAGCGAAAGCCGGCGACGTGGTGCTGTTCCACGGCTGCTGCCATAACCCGACGGGTGTCGATCCTTCCGCAGATCAGTGGCAGCAGTTGGCGAAGCTGTCGCAGGAAAAAGGCTGGCTGCCACTGTTTGACTTCGCTTACCAGGGCTTCGCCCGTGGATTAGACGAAGATGCAGAAGGCCTGCGTATTTTCGCTGCCTCACATCAGGAATTGCTGGTTGCCAGCTCCTACTCCAAGAACTTTGGTCTGTACAACGAGCGCGTGGGTGCGTTGACACTGGTTGCTGCAGACAGCAACACCGCTAAGACCGCCTTTAGTCAGGTGAAGTACAGCATCCGTGCTAACTACTCGAACCCGCCTTCACACGGTGCCGCTGTGGTGGCAACCATCCTGGGCAACGATGCGCTGCGTACCATTTGGGTACAAGAGTTGAGCGATATGCGTCAGCGTATCCAGCGCATGCGTCAGCTGTTTGTGAATACGCTCGCCGAGAAAGGGGCAAAACAGGACTTCAGCTTTATCATCCAGCAGAACGGCATGTTCTCGTTCAGCGGTTTGACTAAAGATCAGGTGGTACGCCTGCGTGATGAGTTCGGCGTGTATGCCGTTAATTCTGGTCGCGTGAACGTGGCAGGTATGACGCCGGACAATATGTCTGCGCTGTGCGAAGCGATTGTCGCCGTGCTGTAAGACTCAGCATCGTTACATGAAAAATGGGCCTCTGCGGCCCATTTTTTATTGCAGAAATGGATTACTGATTCGCTCGCGACCCAGGGTTGAAATGGGTCCATGGCCCGGCACAAAAGTTACATCATCGCCTAACGGCAGCAGCTTAGTATTGATTGCAGCGATCAGGTCGCTGTGACTGCCCTGCGGGAAATCGGTACGGCCAACACCGCCATTAAAAATCACATCACCGGAGATCAGCAAGCGACCCGCGCGGTCGAAAAAGACAATGTGTCCCGGCGTGTGGCCAGGGCAAAGCAGCACCTCAAGCGAGACATTTCCTACCTGTACCGTTTCACCCTCTTCCAGCCAGCGATCTGGCGTCAGCGGCGCGCACTCGGGTAAACCAAACATACGGCTTTGGGTTGGCAGATTATCCAGCCAGAAGGCGTCCAGTTTATGTGGGCCGACAATTGGCACCTGATAATGCGCAGCGAGCTCGGCAGCGGCACCAACGTGGTCGAGATGACCATGCGTCAACAGGATTTGTGCGGGTGTTAAGCCCCGCTCAGCCAGCACGGCAATAATGGTTTCTGCATCGCCGCCGGGATCGACTAACGCCGCCTGCTGGGTCTCTTCATCCCAAATGACCGAGCAGTTCTGAGAAAAGGCCGTAACCGGAATAATATGGTAATTCATAGCGCTCCATGACCGACACACGCAGCGCTGCCGGTATCAGGACCAGTGCCTTGCAGGCCCGGTATCAATGTGTACGAAGTTGCTGCGCGGGTAATATCCTACACCACCAGCGCGCATAGATAACGCCGCTTTGCGAACATTGCTCAATGAAATTCCCTCGATATGGAAATCCATCGCCTGCCCTTTGGTGTGATAACTGTGTTTTGCCACGCCAGGGCCCGATTCACGCAGCATATTATTGGTGGCGAGCGTACGGTAACCCGAGATCAGCTGCACAGGCTTGCGCGTATTCAGTACCATCTGCAAACGGTAAAGCTGGTCAAAGAGATGCGGATCGATGTGTTTTACCTGATTGGCGCGGTAATCTCGGAAGAAGTGGTTTAAACGGGCTAACTCATCCTTGTCATAACTCTTGCCGTTAAAAAACTCCGTTTTAAGGGTTTCGCCGGTGTGAAGGTTATTAAGCGTCAATACTCGTGGGCGAGCGGTGGAAAGCGAAGCCAGAGCTGAACCTGGAAGCAGTGACAAACCTGCCGCTGCGCCTCCAATCAGGAGTAATCGACGACGTTGAGAATCAAAATTAGCCATGTTGCGGGGTTACCTAATCTAAAACGATAAAAATATGTGTAAAAAGTACACAAGGCCGAACAGTAACCTCAGCCCAAGAGTCAGTCAACCCAGAATGCGTCACAGAATGATCAAAACCCGCCTGAGAAGGTATTTCTCAGACGGGTCTTGGGGTTTTTATCGAGAGGTGATAACAGATAAATCAACCACTAGAGCAGCAGTTTGCCCGCTTTTGCCAGGACCTGGCTACCAGAACGCGCGGTGTTATCATAATTGTAAATATCTGTACGATATTGCGGTTGGCCATCTGCGGCGACCCATGCCGTCAGATAGTAGAGATTCACCGGGATACGATGACGAATCGGCACGTAACGGGTGTCGCCCTGCTTCAGCGTGTCGGAGATCCGGCTGTCGTTCCAACCCACATCCTGCAACAACAGATCGGCCAGTTCCGAAGCTTTATTCACGCGGACACACCCTGAACTTAACGCGCGTATATCTCGCTGGAACAAACCATGATTCGGCGTATCGTGCAGGTAGATGGCATCCGAACTTGGCATATTGAATTTATAGCGGCCCAACGAGTTCATCGCCCCCGGAGCCTGACGAATCCGATAAGGGAAGCTCGCGGCGGAAACCATGTGCCAGTCAATCATCGAAGGATCGATCACTTCAGCATCAGCACTCCAGCCGGATAACAAGGTGTAACCATGCTTATAGAGGTAGCCAGGATCCTGTTTGACCTTGGGCACAATATCCTGGCGCACCAGTGTAGTCGGCACATTCCAGGGCGGGTTAAGCACCACATTATTTAATGCGCTACGCATCAGCGGGGTTTT
This sequence comes from Pantoea vagans, assembly GCF_001506165.1. Lineage (NCBI taxonomy): Bacteria > Pseudomonadati > Pseudomonadota > Gammaproteobacteria > Enterobacterales > Erwiniaceae > Pantoea > Pantoea vagans. The sequence continues at coordinate 2,561,963 of NZ_CP011427.1, forward strand.
GCGATCCGGACGCCCCACAATCACACGCGATGAAAGGATGGTGGCACCGTTGTTGTAATAGGTCAGTGAATAGTTAGGAATATTCACCATGATGCCGTTATGCATATCATCCGGCAGCAGGCGCAGACGCTGAATATTGAGTGCCAGTAAAGAGGCGCGCATTTGAGGCGAGACATTCAGCCACTCGCGGGTACGCGGCCCAATGGCGCCATCATCCGCTAAACCTTGCCAGTGCTGGAAGCGCTTCACGCCCTCCACCAGCGCAGCATCGTAAACATTATCGCCTGCTGGGGTCGGATTGGCCGCCACATTACCGGCGGTCTGCGGGCTCTGCGACGGGAGATCACTGACGTTGGCCGCTGATGGGCTCACCGCCACAGGTTGATTGCTCTGACTGACCGGCACCGATGCCGTAGGCACCGCATCGTCAGCTGGAGTAGGCGTGCTGCTGTGCGCGGCTGTTAACATGCCGGTGCGCTGGAGAATCTCACGCAGTGCCGGGATATCGTTGCTGATTTGGCCTGGCTTTAAAGTTCCGTTGTCACGCAGCTGCGGCCAGGGGCGGTTATCGGTGAGCAGGGCCTTTAGCGCACTGTGCATCGGCGCATATTGTGGATGCTGTGGCGCTAAAGACAGCACAAAAGCACGGCTGCCGCCGCCGTTTACCGCATTCTGCCATTGATTAATGGCCGCGATGCCGGGCATAGCGAGTTTGTAAGGCACATTGCTATACAGCCAGGTTTCACCCTGGGTCGGCACATTAGCGACAAACTGCAAATACCCCAACATGGCATCGCTCAGGACGATATCGCGCGCAAGACCCGTAATGGTTGGATTAGTGAGCCTTTCAACCCAGCGCGTGAACTGCGGCTGTACGCCTGAAAGCGCCACTTCCGCCAGCTGTTGCTGAAATGCCTGCACAGCGTCACGGTCTTGCCACAGCGGCGCCATATTGCGTGACGCATAAATGCCGGCGAGACCGGGGAGATAAAACGGTTGTTCACTCGGGCTGAACGCCTGCTGAATTTGATGCTGGCTTGCCGCCACGCTCAGGGTGCTATGAGACGTTCCCGGCAGTGCGGCAATGATCGCTGCATGGCTGGTGGCCAGCGGCGATAAAACCAGTGAAAGACTGAGTGCTAATGCAGCACGTTTAATTCTGTTTCTTTTGTTCAGCAACATCCCTGCCCCCTTCTCACCTAAGACACAGCGCCCTGTTATCGCTATGTACAACCTTACTCTTATTGTTGAGTATACAAATAAAAAACGGCATCTGCCTCAGTGTGCAAATGCCGTTTACAGATTAAACGGTACGCTGTTTTTTAACCAGATTCAGCGCTAGGTATTTTCTGTTTCCAAATCGATATCGCTGTTCTCACGCTTCACCGGTGCCGGGTCCGCAGAGAAGCCACGCAGACCGACCACATGAACGTGTTCCGTATTATTGAACACTTTACGTACCAGCTTGTAAGTGGTCCCTTTTTCCGGACTGATGTTCTCTGGCGCAGCAATCACCAGCTGCATCTCCAGACGTTCACAGAGTTCAAACAGCGTGGCAATCGAACGGGCATCAAGACGCGCTGCTTCATCAAGGAACAGCAGACGGCACGGCGAAATATCCTTACCGCGCAGACGACGGGACTCCTCTTCCCAGCTCTGCACCACCATCACCAGAATCGACATACCGGTACCAATCGCTTCACCGGTCGACAACGCACCGCTCTCTGCGCGCAGCCAGCCATCCGAACCACGGTTAACCTCCACTTCCATCTCCAGATAGTTGCGGTAGTCGAGCAGCTCTTCACCGATGGTTTGCGGCGTGCGCTGACCCATATCGATTTGTGGGTTGAGGCGCTGATACAATTTTGCCAGTGCTTCCGAGAAGGTCAGACGATTACTGGTAAACAGATCCTGATGCGCTTCATGCTGTTCTGACAAGGTATCCAGCAGCGTTGAGTGCGCTTCGCGGACATTGACGTTGAGACGCACACTGCGCACCTGACCAAAACTCACCGCCTGCAGGCCTTGGTTCAGCTGACGAATACGGTTCTGCTCGCGCTGAATAGTCTTACGAATGATGTTAGCCGCACTGCGGGAGCTGATAGCCAGTGTTTGCTCGCGCGCGGTCAACTCTTCCGTCAGTCGATTCAGCTCGATTTCCATCTGTTCGATGGCTTCAACCGGATCGTCGGTGCGAATGATATCCTGGCGGATACGCTCACGCAGATGCTGATACACCGCGATAAAGAATTGAACCTTGCGCTCCGGGCGTTTGGGATCTTCTGACATACGCAATACATCGCGTAAATGCTCGTTATCTGCCACCGCCAGACGCAGCGCACCCAAGGCCTTATCTGACATCGAACGTAGCTCGTCACCGCTCAGATAAGCGAGTTCACGACGATGCAGACGGCGCTCAACGCCATTCTCTTTCACCAATCGCAGTACCGTGCACCAACCCGCTTTGGCACTGACCACCTGCTCGCGAATCACATGGTAATCGCGCTCCAGCTTACGCAGTTTTTTCTGCAGGCTGTCCATTTCGGCTTCGCAGAAGGTCAGCTGTTTTTCCAGCTGATTGCGACGCGCACGGTTATGGCTCAGCGCCGTGTACAGCTCATCACGGCGAATACGTGCACGCTCTTCGGCGCTGGCATCGGCATGAACCCCAATGTCCTGCATCTCTTGCTGCATCTCTTTCAGCATGTCGCGCTTGGCATCGTAGGAACTTTTCAGTGACGCCAATACTTGCGAATACTGCGTGAGCTGGGCCTGATGGCCACGCAGGCGTTCACGCGCGCTGCTGCGCTCGGCTTCTGCTTGTTCAAGACGACGGCGCAGTTTCTCGTTAAGATCGGTGTTGCCATTCAGCATGCCCGCTGAATCTTCGTAGCTGAAGTGCGCGCGGCGCTGCACCACTTCCGTCAGGGCAAAGGCCTGCTGACGAGCATCGCGCTGCTGCTGTTGCGCCTGCTGATAGTCACGTTCCAGTTGGTCATGCTGCTGAGGATCGCTTTGCAACACGGAGACCAGTGGCTCCAGCTTGCTGAGTTTAGTGCTGTGCTGATGTAAGAAACGCGCTGCTTCCTGTGCCTCTTCAACGCGCTCGCGGATCTCTTCGCAGCGATCGCCTAGCGAATCGTCCAACAGCAGGTTTACGCGCGGTAACAGGCGGTTCAGCTGGCTGACACCTTCTTTGGCCTGCTCGAACTGCGCACGCTGTTGCTGGTTGTCATTCTCATGCTGCGCCAAAGCGCGTTCCAGCTCGCCACGACGGCTATTGAGTTGGCGGATTTGCGCTTCAGGATCCTCATCAAAGGCTACCGCCAGATGACTGCCGATAAAACGGCTAAAGGATTGATGCAAACGCTGGGTTTTCTGCACATCGAACGAGAGCGTGGCAAAACGCTCCGCCAGCTGCTCGCGTTCGTTGTTCAGCAGTTCCAGCTGATTTTCACGCGCAGCGCGACCAAACAACGGCACTTTCGGGAAGCGAGAGTAGCGCCACTGGCGCTCTGCCACCTTCACCACGACTGCTTTTTCCAGCTCATCGACGCTGAATACGCTGTCATCAAAGGACTGCGGATCCCCTTCGATTAAATAGAGATCTTCCGGACAATCGTCGAGGCCATCCAACAACTCACGCACCAACGACAGATCCGGCACCACGATGGCGTGGCGAGAAGGACCATACAGCGCCGAGAAATAGGGTGCGTCGTCGAGCGTGACGTCATCGTAGATTTCCGACAGCAGCACACCGCCAAAACGCTCCGCAAGCTGGGTCAGGCGGGCATCTTCGGCACCGCCTGGCTGGCTAAGGCGCTCGATTTGCTGCTCTACCTCACGCTTGCGGGCCGCCACGTCGTCGCGCTCGACGGTGGTTTCACGCTCACGCTCCAGCAACTGCTGCATAAATTCGGTGATTTGCTGGCTATTGGTCAGCGCTTGTCCGGTCTGCTCACTGAGCTGAGTCAGGATTTCCTGCGCGGCCAACCAGTGCGGCGCACGGGCGGTCAATGCCGTGATACGTTCGCGCAGTTGTTCCAGCTCCTGACGCATCAGCATGCGGCGTTCACCCGCATCTGCAACGCTTTCATTCAACTGCTCAATCTGTGCTTCTAATTCACGTTGCAGCCCTTCCAGCGCATCCGCGTCGTACTGCTGCCCCTGGCGTTTGCAGAAGTCAGCCAGCAAACGCTCGGCGTCATGCTGTTCACGCAGACGCGTTTCCAGTTCGTTGAGGCGCAAACGCAGTGAAGAGAGTTGATCCGCGTGATGGCGCTGATTGGCCGCATCGCGCAGTAACTCACGTCCGACTTGCCATGCATCCTGACGGCTAACCTCACCGGCAATGCTGGTGACCAGCGCCAGTGCCTGCTCAAACTGACTGTGGGCCGCTTCGGCCACGCTGAGTTTCTGTTCCAGACGCAGCAGTTGCTCAGTCGCTTCTTCTTCACGTGCCTGGAACGTTTCTTGCCATTCAGCCGCGTTATCGATGGTCAGACCCGGCAACTGACACTGCGTACGCGCTTTTTCCAGCGCCTGTAAGGCTTGCTGATACTGAATCGCGCGGGTTTGCTGCACATCGAGCGCCTGCTGGAAGTCGGCTAACTGGCTTTTCAGCTCATCCACTTCGATTTCTGCTGCTTCGGCGCGCGCTTCGTTCTCTTCCTGCACTTCACGCGCTTCTGCCACCACCTCATTCTGCTCTTCGAGGCGGTAAGTCAACTCTTCGAGATCGGCATCATAACGCTCAATCTTCTCCTGCTGGCGCATGGCGGTCTGCACCAGATTCAGGTGATCGCTGGCACCTTGATAATCGGTTTCCAGATCGTTTTCTGCACCGTTATGCTCAGACAACTCTCGTGCCATCTCGATATGGCGATACTGCTCCGATGCCAGTTGGTTGCGGCTGGTAAACAGCTCATTACGCAGTTGCAGCGCACCGTCGAGATGAATACGTCGCTCATTGGCATGACGCATATAATCCGCAGAAACGTAGCTGGTCGATTCAGAAATCAGATGTTTAAACAGGTCGCGATCGGATTGCGTGACGCGAATCGCTTCCAGCGTCATGCGGTTCTCACGCAGCGCCGCTTCCATATCCTGGAAAGCTTTGCGCACGCCGCCATTTTCTGGCAGCAGGTAATCGCGCAATGAACGGGTGATCGCACTGGAGATACCGCCGTACAGCGATGCCTCAATCAAACGATAGAATTTACTACGATCGCCTGCGGTGCGCAGACGACGCGGCACCACGCCCAGCTCAAACAGCACCGCGTGGTAATCAGTTACGGAGTTGTACTGACGGAACTGTACGCCTTCCTGCGCCTCGACTCGTTCTTTCACTTCCGCCAGCGGTAACACACGCGCCTGACGGCTGTTAAGAATTTCGGTCAGCATATCTGTCGGCTGAGAGTCCGTCGGCAAGCCGTGAATACTGAAAGGCTTGATATCGACTTTCTTATCGCGACCGGCCACTTGCTGCAGTCGTACGCCCACCACCACACGCTGATGGCGTGAATTGACGACATCCAGCACCGAATAGCAGACGCCCGCACGCAGTTTACCGTGCAGACCTTTGTCACGTGAGCCAGAGGTGGCACCCGCTTCGGTGGTGTTACGGAAATGCAGCAGCGTTAAATCGGGGATCAGCGCCGTGACAAACGCGGCCATGGTGGTGGATTTACCGGCACCATTACCGCCGGAAAGCGTGGTCACCAACGCATCGAGATCAAAAGTACGGGCAAAGAAACCGTTCCAGTTGACCAGCGTTAGCGAACGAAATTTACCGCGTTCAATCATTCCTGTTCATCCTCCGCGTGATCATTCGCATCGCTTTCAGCGTCCTGTTCATTTTCTGCGTCATCACTCTCATTGGCTGCGGGTTTCGTCTCCAGCGTCATGGCTTCACCATCACGGATCAGGCGCAGTTGCGCTTCGCGCGCATCATCACCGCTGCGCACATCCGCACCAAAGCGGAATACGGACTCCATAATGCGGAATTTACTGCTGTCGTTGCCCATAAACCACACCATGCCCAAACGGCGCAGGCGGCTCAATGAAGCACGCATTTTTTCCTGCAGTTTGGCGCGGTCCAGGTCTGAGCCGGTTGAACGCTGATTCACCAGCTTCAGCAACTTGCTCTCATCAGCCAGCGACAGCAGCTCGTCATACAGCTCCTGCTGGGTGAAAATTCCTTCATTCGCCAGACGTTCCGGGCTGAGGTAGAGGTAGCACAGGATTTTGCCCACCATCATGTCCAGCTCTGAGAGTACCGAGCGCGGAATCAGCGTGGTTGAGCGCGGACGCAAATAAAAGAAACCTTCGGGTGCGCGCATCAGTTCAACGTTGTAGCGCGCATAAAACTCTTCCAGGTACTCCTGGTAATCCATCAAAAAAGCGTGATTATCCAGCTCTTCGATGCCGATGTGGCGTCCCGCACGCAACAGACTGTCAAGCGCAGGGAAAATCGGGTTTGCCAGTGCCAACGCCAGCTTAACTGGCATCACTTGTTCAATATTTGTCGATGACATGTGCCTGCACCTTGGCTCCGTAATCATTAATGGTCTGCCACTGCGCGGGCAGACCGGCTAAATCAGCTTCTGCCACACCCAGTCGCACCGCTTGATCGATGACGATGCGCGCCAAATCAAAGTGGCGCGCACGCGGATACTGCGACAGATAGTCACGCATCACGGTGGCGAGGTTGAGCGGCTTTTGCTCTTGCTTATAAATCTGTAAGGCTTCTTCGATCATCGCGGCCAGCTGCTCGCGAATCTCGTTAAACTCTTCGTATTCCATCTCAGGCGGCAGTTCACCCATCACCTCGTCATTACGCAGCGTCATCTCTTCATCACGCATATCGTAGAGGCGATCGGCATTGGCGTAGGTCAGCGCCCAGGGTTGATCGAAGTAGTTCTGCACCGACAGGCGTAAACGCTGTGCGAACACGCGGTTCTTATCCATGTCGATGGCGGTACGAATAAACTTATGCACGTGGCGGTCGTAGCCAATCCACAAATCGATGGCCTGCTGGCCCCAACTGATGATGCGGTCCAGCTTGCTTTGCAGGTCATACACCAGTTTGTCGACAAAGCCGAGATCCGGGCTGCTCAGCGTGGCGTCCTGAATGCGTAACAGGTTAGCCTGCAACTTATCGCCCGCAGCTTCCAGCGTATCCTGCAATTCACGCAACGTGCCGGAGGTTTCTGACAGCAACAGCTCACAGCTGGAAATTGCCGCACGCCAGTCTTGATTGAGCAGATCGGCGATGTCCGTTTTCACCGCTTGCTGCTGCTCATCCATCAAACGTTGCGTCATATCGATGCTGTCGAAGATCTCCGCCACGGAGTATTTCAGCGGCGCGAAGACGTTACGATGCCAGTGGAATTCGTCGCCATCCTCTTCAGCGGCATCGGCGGCGCGCTTCAATTCCTGGGCTACGATCGACAACTGCATCGACAGACGCAGCGTAGAAAACTCACGCTGACGGATGTAGTAGTCGGTAATGCCGATGGCGAGCGGCGTCAGGCGATAGATGGCATGCCCTTCCGTCAGTTCGCTGGTAAAGCGGTTCAGCAAGCGTTGACGCACCATGTCATTGATGGCGTTATTAGCACGCACTTGCACAGTTTCGTTGGTTTGTTCGAACGCTTTACTGACGTGACGAAACGCGTCGATCAGTTCACCTTCACTCATTTCACCGTCCATGCGCTCACCGTTTAAGGTGGCAATGGCCAGCAAAAAGGCCAGACGTTCTACCGGCAACGCAAGTGAAAAGTCATTCTTGCGCGCCCATGCCACCAATTCGGGGACCGTCTGGGAAAATTCGCTCATAGTTGATCCTTCTACCTGGGTTTGCGCGCGGTCACGTGGATATAGCGCCCTAAGCTTAAAAAGGGCTCCTGACGACAGTAGCGCCGTTCCATTTCAATAATGTCTTCTATGCTCTTCACAACGCCAGGCGGTGGGGGTTTCATGTAATCACAAAACACACGAATCCCGGCTCGCTGCTCAATCTCAAAACCTGCCGCGACCAACCAGCGATTGACGTCCTCAGGATCGCGCGGGAAATCCGGCGATAGTGTCCGCTTTTTACGTTTGGTCATATTGGCACGCAGGTAGCCGAAATTACCGAGTTGCAGCGTGCGGAACGTTAGGCTGTGCGCATTGTAAAACATCAATGACAACACTCCGCCGGGCTTCAGCGTTTGCCACAGCGCGCGGAGCACTGCTTCCGGTTCGGCTACCCACTCCAACACAGCGTGAAACAATACCAGATCAACTGGCTTATCCAAATGTTCACCAACCTGCTGGGCGCTAATTTGTTTGAATTGCATGTTGTGGCTCACACCCTCGGTGTGGGCATGGGCTTCCGCCAGTTTCAGCATCTCAGCAGAGAGATCGCACAGCAATACCTGATGGCCACGCGCCGCCAGACCACTTGAAATTTGTCCTACGCCGCCGCCGGCATCCAGCACGGCAAGCGGGCCATCTGGCAAAGTGGGTAACAAGGCATCAAGCTCGTCCCACAGGATCGCCTGGCGCACCTGCCCTTTGCGCGTGCCATAAATGTTCTGCGAGAATTTGTCCGCCAGATCGTCAAAGTTACGATCCTGCATGATGATGGCTCCGATCTGCTGCATTCAACTTATGCTATTTTGTCACAGGCTCGACAAGAATGAACCTTTCACGCCACCGTAACTGTCTGGCTGCTGTTTTTTCGGACAAAAGGAGCAATTTTCAATGTTTTTTGCATTAAAAAAATGGATTGGCGCGATGTTATTGCCTTTGCCACTGCTGCTGTCACTGATGGCGGCGGGACTTTTGCTGCTCTGGTTTAGCCGTTGGCAAAAAAGCGGCAAAATCCTTATCTCCGCCAGTTGGCTAATGCTCTTGTTGCTGAGCCTGCAACCCATCGCCGACCGCTTACTGCTGCCGCTGGAACGTCACTATGCGACCTGGAACGGCACGGAACCGGTGGATTATATCGTGGTGCTCGGCGGTGGCTATACCTTCAATCCGAATTGGGCTCCCAGCTCCAATTTGATTAACAACAGCCTGCCGCGAGTGGCGGAAGGTGTTCGCCAGTGGCGGCGCTATCCGCAGGCCAAAATGATCTTCACCGGCGCAGCAGCGGGGTTTAACCGTCGCAGCAACGCCAGCGTGGCGGCGGAAGTGGCGGAAAGTCTGGGCGTGCCGCCTGAGGCGATCATTACACTGGATCAACCTCACGACACCGGTGAAGAAGCGCAGGCAGTGAAGCAAACCATTGGACAACACCCTTTCCTGTTGGTCTCTTCTGCTAACCATCTGCCCCGTGCGATGCACTTTTTCCAGAGCGCAGGCATGAATCCGATTGCCGCCCCCGCGAACCAGCTCGCGATTACCTCACCTATCAGTGCGTGGGATCGTATTCTGCCTTCGCCGCTATGGTTAAGTCACAGTGAGCGCGCCATTTATGAAACATTAGGGCAAATCTGGCAGCGGCTGCGTGGTGATGACCTTAACTCAGCCGAGCCAGGGCAGTAACTGTTCACGGGCATTGTCGAAGCGCGGACGGTCAAACTGTCCGCTGCTGACTAAGGTATCCACACAATCCCACAGCTGGTATAGCCAGCGCCGCCAGACAAAGCCTTCGGCCACCGGTGCACGCTGCAGATAGTGTTGCAGCAATGAGGCTTCGGCACCGCTATCAGCCAGCCGCATCAGCTCATATTCGCGTGGAGCCCACAGAATATTGCCGGGTTGCATCATCGCCACCAGTTGGTCGCTGTGCGCATCCTTCAACATACTGGCCAGGCGCAGATTGCCATGCATCAGCACGCAGGGGTCATCGAAATCGGCAAACAATTGAGTTAATTGCTGGCGACTGCGGAACAAAATCTGCCGATCTTCTAACGTAAATGAGGGCGGTGAGAGGTAGCCGAGCGTCGACCACAACACTTCAACACGCTGGCGATACCACGCAGGCCAGCTGTTCTCCTGCACACTATCGACACGGCCCACTAAACCGTGGCTGTCGATTCGATGCCAGCCCAGCACACCCTCAACGATCTGTTCGCACAGTTGCTCCCAACGGAGTGAGGTACGGGCCGGTGCCTCAGCCGATACACCATTGAAACGAGCCATCAACAGCATTTCATGCACCGGTTGCTGCTGGCTCAGCACTAAGCCAAAGACCGCAGGCACCGGCACCAGGCCATCATGGCCCAGCATTGTAAGTTTTTTGGCTTCTAGCGCAGCGCGACCCTGATGACGGAAATACTTCGCCACCAGCGGCATAGGCTTACCGCTGTTGTCATAGAGTGCATACAGACGCGATTGCGCCTGTTCGCTGATGGTTTCGAGGCGGCTGATACCTTCACCCAGTACCAGCGCCAGTTCTGAACGGAGCTGTTCCATGCGTTATCCTCCGCGGTCAAAAGACTTTACTATCCTGGAGGCCATGGTGGCGTAATACTTAGCGCCAGATCAAACTTTGTGGCCAGCACACGTGGCTGGCCGATAGGAGATTAACCTTGCATGGCCGCACGTACGCGCGCCAGGTCTTCCGGTGTATCCACGCCAACGCTTGGCACGGTTTGCGCCACCGCGACGTGAATCTTCTCGCCATACCACAATACGCGCAACTGCTCGAGCAGCTCAATGTGTTCCAGCGAACACGGCTCCCAGGCGATATAGCGACGGACAAATCCGGCACGATAGGCATAGATACCGATGTGTCGTAGTAATGTGTCACCAATTTGCTCACGCGATTTCGCGTAACGCTCACGATCCCAGGGAATGGTGGCGCGTGAAAAATAGAGCGCGTAGCCTTTGGCATCCATCACCACTTTAACGGCATTGGGATTGAACGCTTCCTCAGCATCGGTGATCGGCACCGCCAGAGTCGCCATTCCTGCATCGGCTTGCGCCAGATTATTCGCGACCTGACGGACGATTTCAGCCGGGATCATCGGCTCATCACCCTGCACGTTGACGATGATAGTGTCATCGGCAAACTGGTATTTTTCGATCACTTCGGCCAGACGTTCGGTGCCAGATTGGTGATCGGGGCGCGTCATACAGACTTCACCACCCGCTGCCGTCACCGCTGCAGCCACTTCTGGGTGGTCAGTGGCGACAATTACCCGATCCGCTCCCGATTCGCGCGCACGCTCCATCACGTGCACCACCATCGGTTTGCCGTGAATATCCACCAGCGGTTTGCCTGGCAGGCGCGTCGATGCGTAACGCGCTGGGATGATCGCGACGAAACTCATGGATGGATCTCTTCAACTGACAGGGTACGGGCTTCCACTTCCAGTAACACGGGAATGCCGTCACGCACCGGGAAGGCCAGTCCGTCAGGTTTGCAGATCAGCTCCTGCTGCTCTTTGTTGAAATACAGTTTTCCGTTACAAACCGGACAAGCAACAATCTCAAGTAAACGGTGATCCATCATTTTCTCCTTTAGCACCGATTCGTCAGGCACTAAGCATACCATAGCGCACCCGGCCACAGTGCGCTGGGCGCGGCAATATTCGTGTGTTGTCAGCGGTTGATATCCCACTGATGGGACCAGGCAGCCAGCAACGCGGGGGGCGCATTTTCCAGTATCACCTGGCTCGCACCCTGCCATTGTGCAAAACGATTAATCGCTTTTTGCACATCCTCAAGAAACGCGTTGCTCACCCGCGCACCGGGTTCGAGCCAGAAGGCACGAATTACCAGTTGCTGGGACTGGCGATCCATTTTGGCATCAATACGCGCTTTTAAAGCGCCACGATGCAAGACAGGCAGGACAAAATAGCCATATTTGCGTTTCTCGGCCGGGGTGTAACACTCGATACGATAGTCGAAATTAAACAGTTCAAGCGCACGGCGTCGGTCCCACACCACGGGATCAAAGGGAGAGAGCAACGCAGTGTGCGTAGCTGTCGGCATTTTTTCCAACAGCGGCAACAGACCTGTGTGCAACCACATTTCACCCAGTTGCTCCACTTCGACCCGGACAATGTCACCCCGTGCCTCTGCCTTTTCCAGCCAGGTTTTGATAGGGGCGCGTTTGAGCCGGTAATAGTCCGCCAGCCAGTTCGTGCGGAAAATACCCAAGCTGCGTGCGCTATGATTCAACATCGCCAGCACCGCTTCCGCTTCGCTAAGCGCATGCTGTTCATCATTCCATTCCGGCATCACGCGGCTGCGCAGATCGTAAACACGTTGGAAGTTGCGCCGCTCTACCACCATCAATTCACCGGCGCTGAAGAGATTCTCCAGATGACGCTTATGGGGCTTCCATGCCCACCAGCCGGGTTTCGTCTGCTTATCGTTAGCGAAATCCGCGGCGCGAACTGGGCCGTTTTCACTGATATGTGCCAGTAAGTCGGTAATCTCCTGCTGATGCGCTTCCACCCACTGCTCACTGTATTTCCAGCCAAGCCGTTGTGGCTCCAGCATACGATGGCGCAGCAGCGGATAATCCTCAAACGGGATAAAACAGGCTTCATGTGCCCAGTACTCAAACAGTTCCCCGGCAGCTAACGTCTCTTCCAGCCAGTTTGTTGGGTAAGCGCCAAGACGGCTAAATAACACCAGATAAGGGCTGCGCGCAACCACGTTGATGGTGTCAATTTGCAGCAAAGACATTTGGCGCACGCTGGCGTGAATATCCGCAAAGCGCGCGCGGCGGCCCAGCGGACGTAACAGTCCCTGGGCAGCCAGATGGAGATGACGAGCGGTTTGCAGCGAGAGGGAATTAACGGTAGTCATACTCGGTTCCCTGTGACGGTTATGCGCGCGAGCGGGTTTCGCGCGCAGTAGTGCAGAGTTGCGTTACATCATCGAGTAGCGCATCAAGTGTTGCGCCCGACAGATGCGCATCAACCGGCAGATACCACCAATGCTTTTGAGCAAAGCCACGGCACTTCACGGCATCTTTTTCCGTCATCAGCAAACATTGCCCGGCCTGCGTTAAGCGGACCAGTTCATCTTCGCTGTAGGCATGATGGTCAGCAAAAGCGACCTCAGCAACCGGACTGACGCCCTGCTGCTTCAGGGTATTAAAGAAGCGCGGGGGGTGACCGATACCGGCCATCGCCACGATCGCCGGTAACTGATCCAGACTGGCAGTATCACCAGTGAGCAGATTCACCGCTAAGCCCGGCTGCAGCGTCATCGAGATTTCTCCCGCTTGCGCCTCACCGCCATTGACGATAACCGCATTCACATCCTGCAGGCGTGAAGCACGTTCACGCATGGGACCCGCAGGTAACCACCAGCCATTGCCAAAACGTCGTGCACCATCCACGACCACAATTTCACGATCGCGCTGCAAGGCGTAATGCTGCAGCCCATCGTCAGTAATAATCACATCCAGTGCGTGATCGGCCAGCAGCGCTTCCACAGCCAGACGGCGTTCAGGGGCAACCGCCACTGGCGCCTTTGTACGCTGCGCAATCAGCACCGGCTCATCACCCGCTAACGCTGTAGGGGTATCCGCCGTGACCCGCAGTGGGTAACGATCTGCTTTCCCACCGTAACCGCGCGACACAACACCCGCACGCAGACCACGCTGCTGCAGCGCCTGTACCAACCAGATCACCACGGGCGTTTTGCCATTGCCGCCAGCCGTGAGGTTGCCGACTACAATCACCGGGCAAGGCGCACGCCAGCTTTTACGCCAGCCGCGCTGATAGCTAAGGCGAATCAGTACACTGATGGCCCCATACAGCAAGCTGAGTGGCCACAACAGTAGCCACAACGGCGAGCGCCCGCTCCAGATGCGTTCAATCATTGGCCAAACTGCAGTTTGTGAAGTTGCGCATAAGCGCCCTTCTCAGCCAGCAAGACTTCATGGGTACCACGTTCAACAATCCGACCATCTTCCACCACCACAATTTCGTCGGCCTTTTCGATGGTCGACAAGCGGTGGGCAATCACCAGCGAAGTGCGGTTTTTCTGTAGTTCATCCAGCGCGGCCTGTATGGCGCGCTCAGATTCGGTATCCAGCGCGGAAGTGGCTTCGTCGAGAATCAGAATCGGGCAATCACGAAGCAAGGCGCGCGCGATGGCGATTCGCTGACGCTGGCCGCCAGACAGCAGAACTCCGTTCTCACCAATGACGGTATCGAGGCCGTTATCCATTTTCTTGATGAAGTCCATGGCATGCGCCATGGTGGCAGCCTGCTCGATCTGCTCACGCGTGTATTCACCGTTGCGCGCATAGGCAATGTTGTTGGCAATGGTGTCGTTGAACAAGTGGACATTCTGGGAAACCAGCGCCACCTGATTACGCAGCGAACGCAGCGTATACTCACGCAGATCGTGACCATCCAGCAGAATTTCACCTGAATCGATGTCGTAAAAACGCGTCAGCAGGCTAGCCATGGTCGATTTACCCGAACCCGAACGCCCCACCAGTGCCACGGTTTTACCTTCTGGCAGCGACAGGTTGATATCACGCAGTGCAGGCACTTCACGGCCTGGGTAGGTGAAGGTGACGTTGCGGAATTCAACATCACCTTTGGCACGGCCAATTTCACGCTTGCCGTTATCAATTTCCTGCTCACTATCCAGAATCGAGAACAGCGTCTGGCAAGCCGCCATCCCACGTTGGAACTGGGCGTTAACGTTGGTGAGTGACTTCAATGGACGCATCAGCGCAATCATTGATGAGAACACCACGGTAATGGTACCGGCAGTCAGGGTTTCCATTACGCTTGGGAAGCTGGCAGCATACAGTACAAAGGCAAGGGCCAGAGAAGCAATCAGCTGAATCACCGGATCGGAGATGGAAGAAGCCGATACCAGCTTCATACCCTGCTGACGCATTTTATTACTGACCTGAGAAAAACGTTCTGCCTCGACATCCTGACCACCAAAGATCAGCACTTCTTTGTGCCCTTTCAGCATCTGTTCGGCGCTGGTGGTGACCTGGCCCATGGTGTTCTGCATGTTCTTACTGATGTTGCGGAAGCGTTTGGACACGGTGCGAATGGCAAAGGAGACAATCGGTGCCAACACAATCAGGATCAATGACAGCTGCCAGCTGTAATAGAACATCATGATAAACAGGCCAATGATCGAGGCCCCTTCGCGTACCACCGTCACCAAAGCACTGGAAGAAGATGACGCAACCTGTTCCGAATCATAGGTAATGCGCGATAACAGCGTACCGGTGGATTGCTGGTCAAAGAATGCCACGGGCATGCCCATCATGTGACCAAACAAACGGCGGCGCATGTTCATTACCACGTTGCCGGATACCCAGGAAATACAATAGCTGGAGATATAACTGGTGACGCCACGAATCAGCATCAGACCAATCACCGCAAGCGGCATCCACAGCATCACGGACTTATCGGCTTTCCCGAAGCCATCATCCAGTAAAGGTTTCAACAGCGACAACATTAAGGTATCGCCAGCCGCATTGAGAATCAGCGCCACCGCAGACACGAACAGTCCAGCTTTGTGCGGTGCAATCATCGGCCAGAGTCGGCGGAATGTCTGCCACGTTGAGAGATCTTTGTCTTGATGCATTATTTATTCACGCTGTTTGAAATAGCCGCTCATTCTACCTGGATTCACGTTTGACGCCAAACCACTGATGATACCAGCGGGGCATTATTTGCTCTCTTAACCCCTTAATCTGCCAGTCTCCTTGCCGAATACCGATGTGGATCTGTCCCGATTGTGCGGTGTCATGCCAGATGTAGCCCTGTTCGCGATAGCGAGAGACCACAGATTGTGCCGGCATGCGCCACGCGTTATAGCGAGCGACAGAGGCGATTGCCGCTTTTCCTGCAACACTACGTAACAGTAATGGTCCAGAAGAAGTCCGGCTGCCGTGATGAGGAACCTGTATCAAGGTGCTGGCCAGCCGTTCTTTCTCCAGTGCCACTAATTTTTTTTCTGCTTCCAGCTCAATATCCCCCGTGAGCAGCAGACTGACTTTGCCGTCATCTACCCGCACCACACAGGAATCATTATTTTGCCCCTGAGTATTACCTGCCGGAGGCCAGAGTGCGGTGAAGGTCAGTTTCCCCCACAGCCACTGTTCCCCGCGCTGACAAGGCAAATGCCCTGCTTCTGCTAACGCGCTACGGATAACAAGGTCTGGATTGGCGTCGCGCAATGAGTGCAATCCACCCCGATGGTCCAGGTGTTTATGGCTAATGATCACCGCTTGTAGTTTGCGCCCCTGATAGTGTAGCCAAGGCAAAATAACGCGGGCGCCAGCATCATCCTGTTGCCAGCGTGGTCCCGCGTCATACATCACAACGTCTTTGCCCTGAGTAATGGCGATGGCGAGGCCATGTCCGACATCTATCATGTCCACCTGCCAGTCATCTTGCTCCGTCTGGCTGCGCCAAATGACGATAGCTAACGCCAAACCACAGCATGGCGTCAGCGCACGATACAGTAAGCCGCTACGCCACAATATCAACCCTACCCACAGCACCGCGACGGCGGGTATTGCTTCATTCAGCGGCCACCATCCTGCCGGGAGTAGCGCCAATCCCTTCATCACCAGACTGACAGACCCGTCGGCCAGCCACCACAAAACGGCAGAAACAGGCGGCACCGGTAGCAACAGTGCCAGTAAAATCAATGGCACGGTAATTAATGACACCACGGGCACAGCAATAAGGTTGGCAACCAAAGCACTGAGGCTGATGCCCTGGAACAGATAGATTTGCAGCGGTGCCATTAAGATCATCATGCCCAACTGCAAGTGCAACAGGCGCAGCGGCAACCATCGCCAGCCCTTGCTGAATCTCGCAGGCAGCGGATACCACTGAAACCAGGCTATCAACATCGCCACAGCGAGTGAAGAGAGCCAGAAACTCTCTGACAAGATGGTGAGTGGATCCAGCCAGAGCAGGCTGCCGATGCACAGCGTCCAAACCTGCCAGCCACTGAGTTGCCAGCCTGCAAGCCGACTCAGTATCCAGATCGTCAGGGCAACCATCGCGCGCTGCGCTGGAGCGTGGCTGCCAGAGATCCAGCAGTAAACAGCAGCCGTCACCAGGCTGCCCACCAGGGGCAATACATATCCAATGAATCGAGCTGGAAGGAAAAATTGCAGTGCCCGAGCGATTGCCCAGCCCACGCTGGCGGCTAGTGCGATATGCATCCCCGATATTGCCATCAGATGTGCGGTTCCCGTTTCCCGCAATAACTGACGTTGTGCAGACGTCATGCTGTCGCGATCGCCAAAGGCTAACGCTTGTAATATCGCCGGTTGCTGCAGCGTTTCTATTCGCGGTAAGTGAAAGTTGACCAACTGTGCTCGCCAACTGCAGTTCAGTGATTGTGCCTGCTGTTCGATAATACGTCCCTGCAGTGGCGTGTGATTGGCGAGTGCAAAGCGTTGGGCATCAAACCCGCCTTCATTTAATCGACCATGTACCGCACGCAGACGCAGTTTCATTTGCCAGCGTTGTCCGGCACAAAATGGTGATTCGTTGGACGCTGTACTGAGGGTGACAAACAGCGGGGGAAACTGATATTTTTCGCCAACGCGGATAATCTGCGCACTGAGTTGCTGCTTTGTTTCACGTACTTCGGTAATGCGCAGCGTCACATCGACGGGGGCTGGCGTCAAATCCTCTATCGAATCGATTATCTGCCGGGCTTCCAGCAGCGCCCATGACAACAGTAGTAAGCCCATGCCGGTTACACGCAACGCTGTAAGTGGCATCAATCCAGCAACGACGCCTGCCGCAGCCAGGGAGGCGATCGCTGCGCTTGTCGGAATTTGCGGCAAAAAAACCAACGCTAAGGTGGCCAGAATCATGGCCCGGGCCAGCAGTATCCCTGTCATACGCATGCACTATCTCCCTTAAAGAGCGATAAGTTTGCGCGCGGTTAGAGAGAATAGCGTGGTGATTATTTTGCGTTTTAGGCAGGGATTCAACGGAATCGATAGGGTTTGCAGCAGGCCAACTTGATGTTGGAATCAAGTGCACAGTGTCTGGCTGTAGGCAAAAAAAAAACGACACCCTGAGGTGTCGTTTTTGTCGTTCGGTCACGGCTTAGCCGTATATGTTTGCACGGTCACGCAATTCTTTGCCCGGCTTGAAGTGGGGAACGTATTTACCTTCCAGATCCACTTTGTCACCCGTTTTCGGGTTACGACCAGTGCGCGGTGCGCGGTAGTGCAAAGAAAAGCTGCCGAATCCCCGGATTTCAATGCGCTCGCCCTGTGCCAACGTTGTGGCCATGTGCTCGAGCATCTCTTTGACTGCATCCTCAACGACTTTCGCCGGGATATGAGAGTGCTGGCCAGCAAGTCTTTCAATCAGTTCTGACTTGGTCATGTAACCTCCGGTTAATCCTTAATGGGAAAGGTATGACAGCTTTTACCGAAACCGGACGATTTGCATCGTCCGGTGCCTCGGGTCGATTACTCGCCTTTAGCCGCTTTGAACGCTTCAGCCATAGCGCTAGAGAAGTTGCTTTCTTCCTGTTTGGTGTTAACAGTGTTGATTGCTTCTTTCTCATCAGCCTGGTCTTTAGCACGAACAGACAGGCTTACAACGCGGTTCTTACGGTCAACGCCGGTGAATTTAGCTTCAACGTCGTCACCAACACTCAGAACCAGAGTTGCGTCTTCGATACGGTCCAGTGAAGCTTCTGAAGCGCGCAGGTAACCTTCAACGCCATCAGCCAATTCTACTGTAGCACCTTTAGCGTCTACTGCAGTCACTTTACCGTTAACGATAGCGCCTTTCTTGTTCAGGGTGATGTAGTTGTTGAATGGATCTTCAGCCAACTGCTTCACGCCCAGAGAGATGCGCTCGCGCTCTGCATCAACCTGCAGTACAACAGCAGCGATTTCGTCGCCTTTTTTGTACTCACGAACGGCTTCTTCGCCAGTCGCGTTCCAGGAGATGTCTGACAGGTGAACCAGACCGTCGATACCACCGTCCAGGCCGATGAAGATACCGAAGTCAGTGATTGACTTGATTTTACCTTCAACGCGATCGCCTTTGTTGTGGGTCTCAGCGAACTGCTGCCATGGGTTGTTTTTGCACTGCTTCAGACCCAGGGAGATACGACGACGTTCTTCGTCGATGTCCAGAACCATAACTTCAACAACATCGCCCACGTTAACAACTTTAGATGGGTGAATGTTCTTGTTGGTCCAGTCCATTTCAGAAACGTGTACCAGACCTTCAACGCCTTCTTCGATTTCTACGAAGCAGCCGTAATCAGTCAGGTTGGTTACACGACCAGTCAGGCGGGTGCCTTCTGGGTAACGCTTAGCGATAGCAACCCATGGATCTTCGCCCAGCTGTTTCAGGCCCAGAGATACACGAGTACGCTCGCGGTCGAACTTCAGCACTTTAACAGTGATTTCGTCGCCCACGTTGACGATTTCGCTCGGATGCTTAACGCGTTTCCAAGCCATATCGGTGATGTGCAGCAGGCCGTCAACGCCACCCAGATCCACGAATGCGCCGTAGTCAGTGAGGTTCTTAACGATACCTTTAACTTCCATGCCTTCCTGCAGGTTTTCCAGCAGCTGATCACGTTCAGCGCTGTTTTCAGATTCGATAACTGCGCGGCGAGAAACAACCACGTTGTTACGTTTCTGATCAAGCTTGATCACTTTGAATTCAAGCTCTTTGCCTTCCAGGTGCAGAGTATCGCGAACCGGACGAACGTCAACCAGTGAACCTGGCAGGAACGCACGAATACCGTTCAGCTCAACTGTGAAGCCACCTTTAACTTTGCCGTTGATAACACCGGTAACAGTTTCAGCTTCTTCGTAAGCTTTTTCCAGCGTGATCCAAGCTTCGTGACGTTTAGCTTTCTCACGGGACAGCAGGGTTTCACCGAAGCCGTCTTCTACTGCGTCCAGCGCAACGTCAACTTCGTCGCCTACCTGGATTTCCAGTTCGCCGGCTGCGTTCTTGAACTGCTCTGCAGGAATTGCAGATTCAGATTTCAGACCCGCATCAACCAGGACTACGTCTTTGTCGATAGAGACAACAACGCCACGAACGATGGAACCCGGACGGGTTTCGATTTCTTTCAGTGATTCTTCAAATAGTTGAGCAAAAGATTCAGTCATATTGATAATCTTAGGATTCTTCAATTTAACGTCCACCTGACGTCATTGTCGGATGGGGTTGTTTCACATGCCCAGCACCGGGTCCTTGGTACAGGGTTACAGCAATTCGGTTGCCTTAGCGATTACATGCCCAGCTTACTTCGGGCATAATCGAGTGCCTTTTCAATCACTTGCTCAATGGACATACTGGTTGAATCCAGCACCAGAGCATCAGCGGCAGGCACTAAAGGTGCGATAGCGCGATTACGATCGCGGTCGTCGCGTTCCTTTATCTCGGATAAAAGGCGATCAAAGTTAACATTAAAGCCCTTCTCCTGCAACTGTAGCATACGACGATGCGCACGCTCTTCCGAACTGGCATCCAGGAAGATTTTTACCGGTGCATCGGGGAAAACCACGGTGCCCATATCTCGACCATCCGCAATCAGGCCTGGTTCTTCACGGAATGCACGCTGGCGACGCAACAGTGCTTCACGCACACGTGGGAAAGCTGCCACGCGCGAAGCCGTGTTGCTGACTTCTTGCGTGCGAATTTCACCCGTCACGTCTTCACCTTCAAGAATGACCTGCATTTCACCTTCCACAGAAAGGAAACGCACATCCAGGTGAGCCGCCATCGGAACTAACGCTTCTTCTGATTCAATATCTACCTGATGATGAAGTGCAGCCAAAGCCAATACGCGATAAATGGCACCAGAGTCCAGCAAGTGCCACTGCAATGACTCCGCCATCGCTTTACACAAAGTCCCTTTACCTGCGCCACTTGGCCCATCAATGGTAATGATCGGGGCGATTGCCGTCATTGTTCTCTCCTGTTGCTGCGTGCTTATTATCAGCCTTCTTGGCTGTCTGGATTGCGCGGCATTATACGCTGCCCGCGTCAGGTTAGTACCCTTTCGCGAACACAGCGCTAGAATTTTAGTCAGATTCGGAAGAATTTCCGCTCATCAAGACCAGAAGAGAGCGAAGAAACCCGGCACAAGCGTACCGGGTAGGAAGATTATGAGGCGTGGCTGATTTTCGCTAACTGTTGGAAGTAGTCCGGGAAGGTTTTCGCCGTGCAACCAGGATCAAGGATGGTTACTGGCGTGTCGGACAGCGCAACCAGCGCAAAGCACATGGCCATACGGTGATCGTTGTAGGTACCGATATCCGCATGTTGCAACTGGGCAGGAGGCGTGACACGGATAAAATCGTGGCCCTCTTCCACTTCAGCACCGACTTTGCGCAATTCTGTCGCCATCGCGGCCAGACGATCGGTTTCTTTAACGCGCCAGTTATAGATGTTGCGCATTAAGGTTGTGCCTTTGGCAAACAACGCCGTGGTGGCAATGGTCATCGCCGCATCAGGAATATGGTTCATGTCCATATCGATGGCGGTCAGCGTGCCACGCGTACAGGCAATGTAATCATCACCCCACTCGATCACCGCACCCATTTTTTCCAGCACATCCGCAAAACGAATATCGCCTTGCACGCTATTGCGGCCGATACCCGTTACACGCACGGTTCCGCCTTTAATTGCTGCAGCAGCAAGGAAGTAAGAAGCCGAAGACGCATCACCTTCCACCAGATAATCACCCGGTGACTGATATTGTTGCTGGCCCTTCACCACAAAGCGTTGATAATTTTGGTTATCAACGTCCACACCAAAGCAACGCATCAGGTGCAGAGTGATATCGATATAAGGCTTGGAAACCAAATCACCTTTGATGGTGATAACAGTATCTTTCGCAGCCAAAGGCGCGGTCATCAGCAATGCGGTCAGGAACTGGCTGGAAACACTGCCATCCACGCTGACTTCACCACCCACGAAGCCGCCGTTCAGGCGTAACGGGGGATAATCCGTCTGCTCCAGATAATCAATGTTCGCGCCGCCCTGACGCAACGCATCAACCAGATGACCAATTGGGCGCTCTTTCATGCGCGGTTCACCAGTCAGTACGATCGACTGTTGGCCTAAGCACAGTGCCGCCGCCAGCGGACGCATTGCCGTACCCGCATTCCCCAGGAACAGCTCCAGTGGCTGGTCAGCGTGCAGTGGCCCTGCATTACCCACCACTTCACACACGGTGCGATCGGCAGAGAGCGTATAACTGACGCCCAGCGCTTTGAGCGCATTCAGCATGTGTTTGACGTCATCGCTATCCAGCAAGTTCGTCAGGCGAGTTGTGCCGTTTGCCAGCGCAGCCAACAGCAACGCGCGGTTAGAGACGCTTTTTGAACCCGGTAAGTTTACCGTGCCGTCAACGCGGGCAATCGGTTGTAGAGTCAGGGAGTCCTGCATGTGAAACCAAATCTCCAGAAAAGACGAGACCCCGTCCAATCACGGGGCCAGATGCCAGCCAGGCTGGCATAAAGTAAGTAATTAACCGTGGCGACGTTCGAAGTCGATCATGAACTCAGTCAGGGCTTTAACCCCTTCCAGCGGCATCGCATTGTAGATCGATGCACGCATGCCGCCAACCACACGGTGGCCCTTCAAGGCATGCAAACCTGCCTGCAGTGACTCCTCGAGGAATACTTTGTCCAGAGCGGCGTCGGCCAACTGGAATGGCACGTTCATGCGTGAACGGTTACCGGAAGCAACATCGTTACGATAGAAGCTGCTGCTGTCGATCACGCCATAGAGAAGGTCAGCTTTCGCCTGATTAACCTTATCCATTTCAGCCACACCGCCCTTCTCTTTCAGCCATTTAAAGACCAAACCAGAAAGATACCAAGCGAAGGTTGGCGGGGTGTTGAACATGGATTCGTTTTCTGCCAGCACCTTGTAATCAAGAATAGAAGGCACATAACGTTGCGCTTTACCCAGCAGGTCTTCACGCACCACCACCAGCGTTAAGCCTGCCGGTCCGATATTTTTCTGCGCGCCCGCGTAGATCACACCATAACGGCTGACATCAATAGGACGAGACATGATGGTTGAAGAGAGGTCGGCAACAACAACTTTGTCACCAAAATCCGGTTCTTCATCAATAGCAATACCGTCGATGGTTTCATTCGGGCAGAAATGCACATAAGCAGCATCATCGTTCAACTGCCATTCACGCATCGGTAACAAAGCACGTTTACCTTCCAACGTGGTTTTGACATCAATGGTGTTTGGGGAACAATATTTTTCCGCTTCTTTGATGGCGCTGTGAGCCCAGTAGCCGCCATCAATGTAGTCGGCGGTTTTGGCTTCACCCAGCAAGTTGCCCGGGATAGCCGCGAACTGTGCACGCGCGCCACCATGACAGAACAAAACTTTGTAGTTGGATGGGATCTTCAGCAGATCGCGAAAATCCTGTTCTGCTGCTTCAGCAACCGCAATGAACTCTTTACTACGGTGACTGATCTCCATCACCGAGGTGCCTAATCCGTGCCAGTTTGTCAGTTCTTGTTCTGCACGACGGAGCACTTCTACCGGCAGCATCGCTGGGCCGGAGCTAAAATTATAAACCTGCGTCATTTCCCCTCACCACTGTCATATCGAACGGTTATGAATACCGTATCGGTTTTATCATTGCCTCCGAATGGCTGCAATCATTAATCCGGCGGAGATCACATTCACAGAGCAGGCATCGCCGCAGCTTATGTCATAAATGCAATCAGCCACGGAATTTTGTGAGGTGGTTTCATGAAGTAAAATCAGAATGCAGCCAGGTGAATAAAAAGCCGCAACAATACCGCGATAAATTTGGAACACTGAATAGCTAAGCAGGCGCAAAACCCGTATCATTGCGCGCTTTACGCCCACCCCATCGACTTGAGAGAGCGCCAACATGACGCAAACGTTTATTCCAGGAAAAGACGCCGCACTGGAAGACTCCATTGCCCGCTTCCAGCAGAAGCTGCAAGATTTAGGCTTCAATATTGAAGAAGCCTCCTGGCTTAACCCGGTTCCACATGTTTGGTCTGTGCACATCCGCGATCGTGACTGCCCACTGTGCTTTACCAACGGTAAAGGTGCCAGTAAGAAAGCCGCGCTGGCATCTGCGTTAGGCGAGTATTTTGAGCGTCTCTCAACCAACTATTTCTTCGCTGACTTCTGGCTGGGTGAATCCATCGCGAAAGGTGAATTTGTTCACTATCCCAACGAGAAGTGGTTCCCACTGACTGAAGATGACAGCCTCCCGGCTGGTATTCTGGATGCGCGCCTGCAGAAATTTTACGATCCAGAAGATAGCCTGAGCGCCTCAGACCTGATTGATTTGCAGTCGGGCAATGCTGACCGCGGTATCTGCGGCCTGCCGTTTACCCGTCAGTCCGATCAGCAAACGGTCTACATTCCGATGAACATCATCGGTAACCTGTATGTTTCTAACGGTATGTCCGCCGGCAACACCGCCAATGAAGCGCGTGTACAGGGACTTTCTGAAGTCTTTGAGCGCCATATTAAAAATCGTATTATCGCCGAGTCCATCAGCCTGCCGGAAATCCCGGCTGAAGTGATGCAGCGCTATCCCGGTGTGATCGAGGCGATTGACCGTCTGGAAGCAGAAGGCTTCCCTATCTTCTCTTACGATGCTTCCCTTGGTGGGAAATATCCGGTCATCTGCGTAGTACTGTTCAACCCGGCAAACGGCACGTGCTTCGCTTCCTTCGGTGCACACCCTGACTTTGGCGTGGCGCTGGAGCGTACCGTCACTGAACTGCTTCAGGGCCGTGGCCTGAAAGATCTGGATGTGTTCACCCCGCCGACCTTTGATGACGAAGAAGTGGCTGAACATGCTAACCTCGAAACGCACTTCATCGATTCCAGCGGCCTGATCTCCTGGGATATGTTCAAAGACGATGCAGATTACCCGTTTGTTGACTGGAGTTTCTCTGGCAGCACGCACGAAGAGTTCGACACCTTGATGGCGATCTTCCGTGCTGAAGATCAAGAAGTGTATATTGCTGACTACGAGCATCTGGGTGTTTACGCTTGCCGCATTATCGTGCCGGGCATGTCCGATATCTATCCGGCGGAAGATCTGCTGTTGGCCAATAACAGCATGGGCGCGCCACTGCGTGAAACCTTGTTGGCGCTGCCAGCCAGCGAATGGGAACCCGAAGCCTATCTGAACCTCATCGAGCAACTGGACGAAGAAGGCCATGACGACTTCACGCGCGTGCGTGAACTGCTGGGTCTGGCATCGGGCAAAGATAACGGCTGGTATACCCTGCGTATCGGTGAATTGAAAGCGATGCTGGCGCTGGCAGGTGGTGATTTAGATCAGGCACTGATCTGGACTGAATGGACCATGGAGTTTAACCAGTCGATCTTCAGTGAAGAGCGCGCCAACTATTATCGCTGCCTGCAGACGCTGTTACTGCTGGCGATGGAAGAAGAGCGCGATCCAGTGCAGTATCATCGTGCATTCGTGCGCATGTATGGCCAAACGGCAGTTGATGCCGCATCCGCTGCTATCAGCGGTGAAGCGCCATTCTATGGTCTGCAAGCGGTCGATCTCGACCTCAAAGCCTTCCCTGCTCACCAGGCTCTGTTAGCGGCTTACGAAAAATTGCAGGCGGCCAAGCGCCAATACTGGTCAAAAAAATAACGCCAGTTTTGCAGTGAAGTATTAATTGGCACTGAATCATTTCAGTGCCTTTTTTATGACTAAAATACAGCTGTCACACTTAACCTTTATATTTAACAATTCGTCTTCAATCGCTAAACGTAATTAACTGTTTACTCGCGACCAGGCTACGTCATTAAAATATTAGTGTATATTTTAAAAAATATTTATTTCATAAAAATCATATAATTAAATACAAAAAGCATCGTTACCCGCCTCGCTTATCCCCGCCAGCCCTGGCATTTATGATCCACATCAATTCCTGACCTATACTCCTTT
Organism: Pantoea vagans; assembly: GCF_001506165.1. Classification (NCBI taxonomy): domain Bacteria; kingdom Pseudomonadati; phylum Pseudomonadota; class Gammaproteobacteria; order Enterobacterales; family Erwiniaceae; genus Pantoea; species Pantoea vagans. The sequence continues at coordinate 2,587,859 of NZ_CP011427.1, forward strand.
GTTAGTATCATTACAGACAAATTTTGGAGAGCGTTAGTGTGAAAGCTGACAACCCTTTTAATGCATTACTACCGGCGGCAATGGCTAAAGTTGCAGAAGATGCCGGTGTTTATAAAGCCACTAAACACCCTTTAACCACCTTCTTCCTTGCCATCACCGCTGGCGTATTTATCTCTATCGCTTTCGTCTTCTATATCACTGCCACAACTGGCAGTGGCGCGATGCCTTACGGCATAGCCAAGCTGATTGGCGGCATCTGCTTCTCACTTGGCTTGATGTTAGTGGTGGTATGTGGTGCTGACCTCTTTACCTCCACCGTACTGATTGTGGTGGCGAAAGCCAGCGGGCGCATCACCTGGCTGCAACTCGGTCGCCACTGGCTGAATGTTTATATCGGTAACCTGTTTGGTGCCCTGTTCTTCGTGGCATTGATTTGGTTAGCGGGTGAACACATGGTCGCGAACGGTGCATGGGGTCTAAACGTGCTTCAGACCGCAGACCATAAAATGCATCACACCTTTATTGAGGCCGTAAGCCTGGGCACGCTCGCTAACTTGATGGTTTGCCTTGCAGTGTGGATGAGTTATTCCGGCCGCAGTTTGTTCGACAAAATGTTCGCGATGATCTTGCCCGTCGGCATGTTTGTTGCCAGCGGCTTCGAGCACAGTATTGCCAACATGTTCCTGATTCCAATGGCCATTGTTATTCGTGATTTCGCCAGTCCTGAATTCTGGCAGATGGCCGGTTCCAGCGCCGCACAGTTCCCGTCTCTCAGCGTTGGTGACTTTATAGTTAACAACCTGATTCCAGTGACCATCGGCAACATCATTGGTGGCGGATTGTTAGTCGGTTTGACCTATTGGGTTATCTATCTGCGCGGCGATGAGCCCGTGCATTAATGAATTGATACGGGCGTGCGGCAGCGCACGTCATACGTCAGAGTCTCCCTAAATAAGGCAGGTATATCATGTCCGAACTTAACGAAAAAATGGCGTCAGCCTGGGAAGGATTTAGCGCCGGCGAATGGCAGAACAGTGTCAACGTCCGTGACTTCATCCAGAAAAACTACACCCCGTATGAAGGTGACGAATCTTTCCTGGCGGGCGCAACACCAGCCACCACAGAATTGTGGGACAGCGTGCTGGAAGGCATCAAAATTGAGAACCGTACCCACGCTCCGGTCGATTTTGATACCGACCTGGCTTCAACTATCACCTCTCATGACGCGGGTTACATCAATAAATCTCTGGAGACCATCGTTGGTTTGCAGACTGAAGCACCGCTGAAACGTGCCATTATCCCATTTGGCGGCATCAAAATGGTTGAGGGGTCTTGCAAAGTCTACGGACGTGAACTCGATCCTGCGCTGAAAAAAGTCTTCACCGATTATCGTAAAACCCATAACCAGGGTGTGTTCGATGTCTACACCCCAGATATCCTGCGCTGCCGTAAATCCGGTGTGTTGACCGGTCTGCCAGATGCTTATGGTCGTGGTCGTATTATTGGTGACTACCGTCGCGTGGCGCTGTACGGCATCGACTATCTGATGAAAGATAAAGTGGCACAATTCAATTCACTGCAAAGTGATATGGAGAACGGTGTCGATCTGGAAGCCACCATCCGCTTGCGTGAAGAGATCTCAGAACAACACCGTGCATTAGGCCAAATCAAAGAGATGGCCGCTAAGTATGGTTGCGATATCTCTCTGCCAGCCGTGACGGCGCAAGAAGCGGTACAGTGGACCTACTTCGGTTACCTTGCCGCTGTGAAATCTCAAAACGGCGCAGCCATGTCATTTGGTCGCGTATCCACCTTCCTTGATGTTTATATCGATCGCGACATCAAAGCCGGTAAATTGAGTGAAGAAGGCGCGCAGGAGCTGATTGACCACCTGGTGATGAAACTGCGTATGGTGCGTTTCCTGCGTACCCCAGAGTACGATGAACTGTTCTCTGGTGACCCTATCTGGGCAACCGAATCCCTTGCAGGTATGGGTGTAGATGGCCGTACATTGGTCACCAAAAGCACCTTCCGCTTCCTGAATACGCTGTACACCATGGGCCCATCGCCTGAGCCTAACATGACCATTTTGTGGTCGGAAAAACTGCCCGTTAACTTCAAAAAATACGCGGCCAAAGTCTCTATCGACACATCCTCATTGCAGTACGAGAATGATGACCTGATGCGTCCTGACTTTGATAACGATGACTATGCCATCGCCTGCTGTGTCAGCCCAATGATTGTCGGTAAACAAATGCAGTTCTTTGGTGCCCGCGCCAACCTGGCAAAAACATTGTTGTATGCAATCAACGGTGGTGTGGACGAAAAACTGAAAATGCAGGTGGGTCCAAAAGAAGCGCCAATCACTGACGAAATCCTGGATTTCGATACCGTTATGGCGCGTCTGGATCACTTCATGGATTGGCTGGCGAAACAGTACGTCACCTCGCTGAACATCATCCACTACATGCACGATAAGTACAGTTATGAAGCCTCACTGATGGCGCTGCATGACCGTGACGTTTATCGCACCATGGCTTGTGGTATCGCGGGCCTGTCAGTGGCTGCCGACTCCCTGTCAGCTATCAAATATGCGAAAGTGAAAACCGTGCGTGATGCTGATGGCCTGGCCGTGGATTTCGAAATCGAAGGCGAATACCCGCAGTTCGGCAACAACGATTCACGTGTTGATGACATGGCCTGTGACCTGGTTGAACGTTTCATGAAAAAAATTCAGAAACTGCAAACCTACCGTAATGCGGTACCTACTCAGTCAGTGCTGACCATTACCTCAAACGTTGTTTATGGTAAGAAAACCGGTAATACCCCAGATGGTCGTCGTGCCGGTGCGCCATTTGGACCGGGTGCTAACCCAATGCACGGTCGCGATCAGAAAGGTGCCGTTGCCTCACTGACCTCGGTTGCCAAACTGCCGTTTGCCTACGCTAAAGATGGTATCTCTTATACCTTCTCCATCGTGCCAAACGCGCTGGGTAAAGATGACAACGTGCGTAAAACCAACCTCGCCGGTCTGATGGACGGTTACTTCCATCACGAAGCGAACATTGAGGGCGGCCAGCACCTTAACGTCAACGTCATGAACCGTGAAATGCTACTGGATGCGATGGAACACCCTGAGAAATACCCTCAGCTTACCATCCGTGTTTCCGGTTATGCTGTGCGCTTCAACTCGCTGACTAAAGAGCAGCAGCAAGACGTTATTACCCGTACCTTCACGCAGTCTCTGTAATTCTTCCAGAGATGTAAAAGGCTCCTGCGGGAGCCTTTTCTCCACAAGTCTGTTTTGCCAGTTTGCTGGTGATGGCAACCTGGCAAAATCGACTTTAATCCCAGAGCACAACACAGATTGTGCCGCCTGATGTTGAGGCTAAACCGGAGAACTCATCGCAATGTCCACCATTGGTCGTATCCACTCATTTGAATCTTGCGGCACCGTTGACGGGCCCGGCATCCGTTTTATCACTTTCTTCCAGGGCTGCCTGATGCGCTGCCTCTATTGCCATAACCGCGATACGTGGGACACGCATGGCGGCAAAGAGGTCACCGTTGAAGACCTGATGAAAGATGTCTTGTCGTATCGCCACTTTATGAAAGCCTCTGGCGGCGGTGTTACCGCGTCTGGCGGAGAAGCGATTTTGCAAGCCGAGTTTGTGCGTGACTGGTTCCGCGCCTGCAAAGCACAAGGGATTCATACCTGTCTCGACACCAACGGTTTTGTCCGTCGCTACGATCCGGTGATTGATGAGTTGCTGGATGCCACCGATCTGGTGATGCTCGACCTGAAGCAAATCAATGACGATGTTCACCAGATTCTGGTCGGGGTGTCCAATCACCGCACGCTGGACTTCGCCCGATATCTGCAAAAGAAAGGTAAACGCACCTGGATTAGATTTGTCGTGGTGCCTGGCTATTCCGATGATGACGACTCAGTACATCGCTTAGGTGAGTTCACCAAAGATATGGACAACATCGAGAAGATTGAGTTGTTGCCCTACCACGAATTAGGCAAACACAAATGGATAGCGATGGGGGAAGAGTACAAGCTTGATGGCGTGAAGCCACCGAGTAAAGAGACCATGGAACGGGTCAAAAATATTCTCACCAGCTATGGTCACGAGGTGATGTACTAAATGGCATAAGGGGAGCAATCGCTCCCCCTTCTTTTTGCCGTTAAGCATGTGCCACTGGGGTGGCATGCTGATCGGCCTTGCGCAGCAGCATCACCAAATACACCAGTGCCACCACCGCAATCATCACAAACAGCAGGCGATCGGAGTAGTTCTGCATCAGCATCGACGTCATGCCAGGCCCAACTAAACTGCCAACGGTATAGCTAAACAGCAGAGCCTGATTCATCGCGACCAGCTCGTGGTGAGCCACGGTCTCGCATGCCCACGACATCGCAACCGGGTAGAGGGTAAAACCTGCCAGACCCAACACAAACAGCGCGGGTGCCATGGCGGTATCACCCAGCATGGCAATCGCACCCAGAATGACGACAAACACCTGCACGCGTAAAACCATTAAGCGGCCAAAGCGGTCAGCCAGGCGTCCGACCGGCCACTGCCCTACGATGCCTGCGCTCACCAGTAATGCCATCCAGTATCCGACGGTGGCATCGCTCATTCCCTGATGGGACAAATAGAGTGGCATCAGTCCATACAACGATCCCAGCACAATGCCTGAAATCACACAGCCGTTAATACCCAGACGAGAACTGCGACGACGCAACATAGTCCAGATACGTCCGGTCGATGCCTCTTCTGTTGCAGCTCCAGCATTCACACGCAGGAATACCACTGGCAACACGGCACAAATAATCAGTGCGGTCACCCACGGAATAACGTGCAGCAACTCAGTCGAGACACGGCTAACCAAAAGCTGACCCGCAACCGTGCCCAGGTAGTAAACAATCATATAGGCCGCTAACAATTGGCCGCGATTGCGTACCGTGCCGCTACACAGCAATGCACTCTCCACCACAACCCAGATCAGTGCGCAACCTAAGCCAGCCATGAAACGCAGAGACGTCCAGTTATAGAAACCGTCTAATAGCGCCATACCCATGGTCGCCAAAGCAAACAGCACGCTCGCCAGATAAAAACAGCGATTAAATCCGTAGCGATTGATAAGCCAGCCTGCCAGCAAGGTCCCGAGCAGGTTGCCGGTGTAATAGGCTGAGCTGGCCATCCCCACCTGCCAGGTCGGCAGTTGATCATGTGTAAGCCAAAGCGGTACCAGCGTATTAAGCACAGCAATAGACACCGTCATGAGCATTAAGCCGCAGAGCAGCAACACGACGGGGCGCGACCAGGTTGACATAGGGATTAAAACCAAAGAAATGTAGATAATTGCGCGCAGTTTGCCATTCGCTATTTTAAAGTCAATGTGCAAAAAATAGTCGCCGCACAATTTGCTGCAGAACAATTTATTTTTTTTATCTTCAGCAGGTTAGAGGATATATCTCACACGATGGGACGATAGCTATCTGTATGAATTTATAGATTTTAGTCTTTTAAGGCCATCTACTGACGATAACGTTTATTTCTGATTAATTCTTACTAAAAAATAATCCCTGAGTTATAGACAATAAAAAACCCGGCATAGCCGGGTTTTTACTGGGAAAGTCTCGATTAACCAATCATTTCCAGACCGCCCATATAAGGGCGCAACACTTCTGGCACCTCAATGCGGCCATCAGCTTGCTGGTAGTTTTCCAGTACCGCAACCAAAGTACGGCCTACAGCCAGACCAGAACCATTCAAGGTGTGAACCAGGCGTGGTTTTTTGTCTGCTTTGCTGCGGCAACGCGCTTGCATGCGACGCGCCTGGAAATCCCACATATTTGAGCAAGAGGAGATTTCACGATAGGTATCTTGCGCTGGCAGCCACACTTCCAGATCGTAGGTTTTGGCAGAGCCGAAGCCCATATCACCGGTGCACAGCAATACTTTACGATAAGGCAGATTCAGCAGCTGCAAGACTTTCTCAGCGTGTCCGACCAACTCTTCCAACGCATCCATCGAGGTTTCTGGCGCAACAATATGCACCATCTCTACTTTGTCGAACTGGTGCATACGGATCAGACCACGGGTGTCGCGTCCGTATGAACCCGCTTCTGAACGGAAGCAAGGTGTATGCGCCGTCAGCTTGATCGGCAGATCTTCTTCTTCGACGATCTCGTCACGTACCAGATTGGTCAGCGGCACTTCTGCGGTCGGGATCAGCGCATAGTTGCTGCTACCGGCTTCTTCACCCAGTGGCTTAGTGTGGAACAGGTCTTCACCAAACTTCGGCAGTTGACCTGTACCAAACAGGGTTTCACGGTTGACCAGATAAGGCACGTAGGTCTCAAGATAACCGTGCTGCTCGGTGTGCAGGTCAATCATGAACTGGCTCAGAGCGCGGTGCAGACGTGCAATCTGGCCCTGCATCACAATGAAGCGAGATCCTGTCAGTTTCACTGCGGACGCAAAATCCAGGCCTTTTACCGCTTCACCCAGCTCAACGTGGTCTTTTACCGGGAAATCAAACTGGCGCGGCTGGCCCCAGCGGCTGACTTCCTGATTCTCGCTGTCATCTTTACCCAGCGGCACTTCATCGACCGGCAAGTTAGGCAGAGAGAGCGCAAAATCACGAATTTCGTTCTGCAGCGTGTCCAGTTCCGCTTTGGCCGCATCCAGGCGTTCGCCCAGCGCGTTCACTTCCTGACGCAGTGGCTCGATGTCTTCCCCACGCGCTTTGGCCTGACCGATGGATTTGGATCGGGAGTTACGCTCTGCCTGCAGGTTTTCAGTTTCTACTTGCAGGACTTTACGACGCTCTTCGAGGGAGCGAAGCGTTTCCACATCCAGTTTAAATCCTCGGCGTGCCAGTTTTTCTGCGACTGCGTCTGGCTCATTACGCAGCAGATTGGGATCGAGCATGCTTATCCTGTGTAATTAAGGTTGATTGAACGAATGAAGGGATGCATCCCACTGGAATGCATTGAAATACTTGCTCACCTTACCGTAAGGTCTTTATCAGCGGTAGCGTTTTATCGGGCTATTTTGATCCTGTTCAGCCAGCCAGGCGAGTTTTTCGCCAATTTTCCCTTCAAGCCCCCGATTGGTTGGCTGATAGTAGCGCGTTTGCGCCATTTCAGGCGGGAAGAACACCTCACCGGCGGCGTAGGCATTAGGCTCGTCATGCGCATAGCGGTACTCTTTACCCAACCCCATCTCTTTCATTAATTTGGTCGGGGCATTGCGCAGATGCTCTGGCACATCATAATCCGGCGATTCGCGCGCATCACGCATCGCCGCCTTGAAAGCGGTATACACGGCATTACTTTTCGGTGCACAAGCCAGATAAACTATCGCTTGCGCAATCGCGCGTTCGCCCTCTGCGGGGCCAACACGGGTAAAGCAATCCCAGGCTGAAATCGCCACCTGCATGCCACGCGGATCGGCATTACCGACATCTTCGGAAGCGATGGCCAGTAAGCGACGCGCCACGTAAAGCGGATCGCCCCCTGCGGTGATAATGCGTGCGTACCAGTAGAGCGCGGCATCCGGCGCCGATCCACGCACCGATTTATGCAGTGCGGAAATCAGATCGTAAAAGCGGTCACCTTTATTATCAAAACGCGCCGCCCTTTCACCGGACACTTCATTGAGCAGTTGCGGCGTCAGCTCGCGCAGGCCTTGTGCATTGCTCTCTGCCATATCGGCCATCATTTCCAGCGTATTGAGCGCCCGCCGCGCATCACCATTGACCAGTTCAGCAATCATCCGACGCGTGTTATCCGGCAACAGAATATCGCTGTTGCCATAACCACGGTCGCTGTCTTGCATGGCTTGTGTTAACACCCGTTCAATGTCTTCGGTGGTGAGGGATTTCAACAGATAAACACGCGCACGCGACAACAATGCCGAGTTGAGTTCGAATGAGGGATTTTCTGTGGTGGCGCCAATAAAGGTGATGGTGCCATCTTCAATATGCGGCAAGAAGGCATCCTGCTGACTTTTATTGAAGCGATGCACCTCATCGACAAACAAAATGGTGCGACGTCCGAGCTGACGATTCTGACGCGCACGCTCAATTGCCTCTCGGATCTCTTTCACGCCAGACGTCACCGCAGAGATGCGCTCAACGTCTGCTTGACCATAATGCGCGATGATCTCAGCTAGCGTGGTTTTCCCTATTCCTGGCGGCCCCCAGAGGATCATCGAATGCAGATGCCCGGCTTCAATAGCACGCGGCAGCGGTTTGCCCGGCGCCAGCAGATGCTGTTGCCCGATATACTGCTGCAACGTTGCTGGCCGCATACGCGCGGCCAGGGGTTGAAACTCATTCGAAGAGGCGAAATCAAGGGACAGGTTACTCACGCTGACCTCACTGACGTTGATCGTCGACCGTTACCCCTTTAGGCGGCGTAAAGGTAAATTTATCCGGGCTAATCGCGCCATTTTTCTGACTTTTCAGCTGGTAGTCACTGTGCTGGCCATCTTGTTCAATCGCGCTGAATTTATTAATGGTGCCGGATGCAGAAACATTGATGGTGAACTGTTTCAGATTGCCGTCGCTGCTTTTCGGCGTCAGTTCAAAGTTGTCGCCCTGCTGCTTGATGTTGTACTGCTGCCAGTCGCTTGGCTGGTTACGCGCAATCAACATAAACGGGGTGTTGCTGGTGGCATTCTGCAACAGGCTGACGCTCGCCTGCTCAACAAAGGGGTTATAGAACCACAGATTCTTACCGTCAGAGATGATGACGCTTTCGTCTGGTGCGGTCATGTGCCAGTTAAACAGGCTTGGGCGCTTAACCCACAGTTCCCCTTCCCCATCCTGCACATTGGCACCGCTACCGTCGGTGACCTTCTGGCTAAAGCTGGCATGGAAACTGTTCACCTTGTTCAGACGTTGTTGCAAATCGCTGGACGCATCCGCCAATACCGATGCAGAGACAAAACTGGCCAACAGGCCGCAGGCAATAACGCGTAATTTCATCTGATTCGATTCCTTATTCATGGTTTCCCGACACTTACCGCATTAAACGTAGTTGCCGCCCTGTCAGTTCGACAGGAGAAAAAGCCGAAAGCTCCCGAAGATATGGGGATCGTTTCGCAGATAAACAACGGGCCAGTGTTAACTGGCCCGAATATAGCTCACTGCTGACACAAGATTACATCTCATGCGGCGGCGGGGAGAGGACTTCACGGTTACCGTTATGACCCGGTTCAGACACAATTCCCTGCGCCTCCATCTGTTCAATAATACGTGCAGCACGGTTGTAACCAATACGGAATTGACGCTGGACACCCGAAATCGAGGCGCGACGTTTCTCCACCACGAACGAGACGGCCTGGTCGAACAGCGGATCCAGTTCTTCATCGCCGTCCAGCCCACCTGCAGCAGTTTCGCTCTCTTCACCCGCCGTGATGCTGTCGATGTATTGCGGACGTCCGCGTGCTTTCCAGTCTTGCACCACCGCATGCACTTCCTGGTCACGCACGAAGGCGCCGTGAACACGGACTGGCATCGAGGAGTTTGGCGGCATATAAAGCATGTCACCCATCCCCAACAGCGATTCTGCGCCCCCCTGATCCAGGATAGTACGCGAGTCAATCTTACTGGAAACGGTAAAAGCAATACGGGTTGGAATGTTGGCTTTAATCAAGCCGGTGATCACATCCACTGACGGGCGTTGCGTTGCCAGCACCAGGTGAATACCCGCTGCACGCGCTTTCTGGGCGAGGCGAGCAATCAACTCTTCCACTTTCTTACCTACCGCCATCATCAGGTCGGCGAATTCATCCACCAACACCACGATATAAGGCAGTTTCTCCAGTACCGGCGGCGTCGTGTCCATGCTGTCGCCCGGCTTCCAGAACGGATCAGGAATCGGACGGCCCATCGCCGCTGCCTGCTCAATCTTCTCGTTATAACCCGCCAGATTACGCACGCCGAGTGCTGACATCAGCTTGTAGCGGCGTTCCATCTCACCCACACTCCAGCGCAGCGCGTTGGCGGCATCTTTCATGTCGGTAACAACTTCAGTCAGTAAATGAGGAATACCTTCATAAACCGACAGCTCCAGCATTTTCGGGTCGATCATGATAAAGCGCACTTCTTCCGGCGTGGCTTTATACAACATGCTGATGATCATGGTGTTAACGCCCACTGACTTACCGGAACCGGTGGTACCCGCAACCAGTAAGTGAGGCATTTTCGCCAGATCCGCAACAACCGGCTGACCCGAAATATCTTTACCTAACACCACAGAGAGCGGTGAAGGATTATCACGGAATTTATCGCAATCCAGTACTTCACGCAGATACACGGTTTGGCGGTGCTTGTTCGGTAACTCCAGCCCGACATAAGGCTTGCCCGGAATCACTTCCACCACACGCACTGCAACCGCAGAGAGTGAGCGCGCTAAATCGCGTGACAGGTTAGAGATACGAGCGGCTTTCACACCCGGCGCAAGGTCGAGTTCAAAACGGGTGATCACCGGGCCTGGCGAAATGCCCACCACTTCCGCTTTCACACGATAGTCAGCCAGACGCGCTTCAACCAGACGCGCAGTTTGCTCAAGGGCAAACATATCCACCGGCTCTTCTTCCGAAGGCGGCGAAGTCAGTAAATCGAGCGTTGGCAATGGAGTAGACGGTTTTTCCAGTGGCCGCTCATGACGCACCAGGAACGGATGGAACAGGCTGTCCTGCGCTGGCGTAGCCGGTTTTGGCGTTTCGCTGGGTGCAGCATAACTTTCCGGCTCAGCCGAAGACCATGGGCTGTTCTGCTCAGTCAACGATGGCAGGGTTTCCGGTTGCGGCGCTGCAGGCTGCTGCCATTGCGATGGCGCTTCCGGTTCTGGCGTCGCGGCAATAGTAAACAGCGGCTCGCTTGGACCGTCATCAACCAAATCTTTCATCGGCGAAAAATCAAAGGCTGACGAGGTATCAAGACTAAATACCGGGCCATCACTGGCATCTGATGGCTGATAGCGCTGTTGCTGCTGTGCCGCAAACTGATTCGCGAGCTGCGCCTGATGCAACGCCTCTTCATCATCCTCTTCCGGTTGCTGCTGCCAGCTGTCGCCATAACGCTGCTGCTGTTGAGATTCATAGGCCTGACGCAACTGTGCCTGCTGCAGTGCGGCATCATCATCATGATCATGTTGCGGTGCATGGTAGGTTGCCGTCATTTCTGGCAACGTCTGCTCCGCCTCTTCTCGTGCCTTTTCTTCCGCCATACGCTGAGATGGCAGTTTAATGCCATAAGAAGCCCGTTCACGACGGGTTGGCAGTTTGACTTTATTCGGACGCGGTAATTCAGGACCAATACCCTGCTTCACCTGCGGGTTGTAATCTCGCTCAGGGACAATATCAAAAGCCGGTGTGTAAGCTGACGCGCTCTTCACCGCCGCCATGCCCGCTGCTGCCGCTGCGGCAGTATTGAGAGAAGCAGACGAGGATGCCGCATCCTGCCAGTTGCCCATGCGCGGGCCATCATCCTCATCAGCCAGTGAGAATGGAGCGGGCGTTGACGCAGGTTCATTCGGCACTTCAAAACGATACAACGGTGGCGCAGGCTGAATCACTGGCTCGGGAGCAGCCGCAACAGGTGCTACTGGCACAGGTTCGGTTGGCAAAGCGTTCACCGGAGGCGTCACAACAGAGGATTCAGTTGGCGAACTGACCGCAGGTTGCACAGCAGTCGGAGCCTGTTGTGCGGCTTCTGTGGTAACCGCAATAGCCGCGGCTGTTGCTGCACTGGCTTTCGCCAACAGCGGATCATCCGCCAGTTCTTCCGCAATGGGCTCGGCGATTTTACGTGGTTTAGCCAGCAGAACGTCATCAGCGTCATGATGGGCTTGCGTAGCACGTAACGGAGGCGCGGCATCTTCTGCCTGCTCCTCGTCTTCGTACTCGTCATCTTCTTGCCAGGGTTCGTCATGGCGCGAGCGATTGCTGGCAAAGGTCAGCACGCCCATCACCACACCGCCAATCCTTTCGGCAATGGTAAGCCAGGACCAGCCGGTATACAGCGTAATACCCGCAGCCCAGACGCACAGCAGCGTTAAGGTGCCGCCCGCGGAACTGAACCACGGTGCCATCGCATTGCTGACCAGGCTGCCAATCACGCCGCCGGAAGCAAAGTACCAGATGTCATCCACGTTGAGCGCCGCCAGGCCGCAGGTGGTGACCACCAAAGCCAAAACGCCGATCAAACGTAAACCAACGGCAAAGTAATCGATGTAATCCTGACGATCGCGCTGACGGAACGTAATCCAGCACAGCCCAATAATGACGGGAGGAATGGCATAGGCCATCACGCCAAAAATGAACAGCAAGGTATCCGCCAGCCATGCGCCAACACTGCCGCCTAAATTATGAATCGGCTCATGCCAGGCGGTCTGCGACCAGCTTGGATCTGAAGGGTTGAAGCTAACCAGCGACACCATCAAATAGATGGCGAACAGGGCCACAAGGATGAGTAACGCTTCCAGCAGCCTGCGTCCACTGCTCAGCGGTTGTAACGAAACGTCTTTATCTTCTGTATATTCCTGGCTCAAGAGAACTCTCCAGGTGCCTGTAAATTAAGAAGGAAACAGCGTCGGGCAAGCCCGACGCTGATCCTGTATGAATTCACAGGAGTGTACCGAATTCCTGCAAGCTTTGCACCTGCCCTGCACTAACGGGTTTTGATCACCAGACGATTGCTCTGTTTGACCTCTTCCATTACCACGTAAGTACGGGTGTCATTCACGCCCGGTAGGCGCAGCAAGGTTTCACCCAAGAGCTTACGATAGGCGGACATGTCCGGTACACGGGTTTTCAGCAAGTAGTCAAAGTCACCGGAAACGAGGTGACACTCTTGAGTTTCCTCAAGTTTTTGCACTGCGGCGTTAAATTGCTCAAACACATCGGGCGCACCACGATTCAGAGTAATCTCAACAAACACCAGCAGTGAAGCGTCCAGATAATGCGGGTTCAGCTGTGCGGTATAACCCAGAATGAAGCCCTGACGCTCCAGGCGACGCACACGCTCAAGACACGGTGTAGGTGATAACCCAACACGTTTCGAAAGCTCAACATTGGAAATACGACCGTCTTTCTGCAATTCATTCAGAATGTTTCTGTCGATACGATCCAGGTCTTTTCCGGGGCGTTTCTTATTGTCTACCATTATTATTGTCTCTCTTAATTCCTTCCCTTTACCTGCCACACCCTGAAAACGCTCATTGTTCAGGGCCTTACTTAAGCGAAGCCTATAAGTCTGTGCAGTAATGCGGCCATCCGTATGACGCATGTTGTCTGTCCACACCATGCGTCATTACCAATGTCAGACTGAGTTTATCTGGCAAAAACACGCAAAACAGAAATGAAATTCTGTTTTGCGCCGCTAAATATTCTCTGCTTCTGGTAATGTTTTCGCAAAACAGCAGGCGATTGTCAAAGTAAAACATCCAAATTCAGTACAAGATGCCAGACAGAGTGCTGGGATGCTGTTTTTTAATAAGAATTTTTATACTGCTGCACCAGAAATTGCCGAGCATTGCCCCCTTTTGGCGCAACAGACGTGCAAAATTGCGCCTCATCGACTACGCCGCTTGCAGCGATTGTTAACAAAATCGCTGAAACCTTTTTTTGCGTCGCTAATTTCCCTACAATCAAAAACTATGTTGTCAGAAAAAAACTGAGGAACGCATGAGTACGGCCAAACACAGTAAGCTGCTCATTTTGGGCTCCGGCCCTGCCGGTTATACCGCTGCAGTGTATGCAGCGCGCGCCAACCTGAATCCGGTATTGATTACCGGACTGGAAAAAGGTGGTCAGCTCACCACCACTACTGAAGTGGAGAACTGGCCTGGCGACCCGCACGATCTGACTGGTCCGTCGCTGATGGAGCGCATGCATGAGCATGCCGAGAAGTTCAACACCGAAATCTTGTTCGACCACATCCATACTGTGGATTTGCAGAACCGTCCCTTCCGCCTGACGGGCGACAGTGGCGAATACACCGCTGATGCACTGATCATCGCAACGGGGGCGTCAGCACGTTACCTCGGTCTGCCTTCTGAAGAAGCCTTTAAAGGTAAAGGCGTGTCCGCTTGCGCGACCTGTGACGGCTTTTTCTATCGCAACCAGGAAGTCGCTGTCATTGGTGGCGGTAACACTGCGGTTGAAGAGGCACTGTATCTGGCCAACATCGCGTCAAAAGTGCATCTGATTCACCGCCGCGACAGCTTCCGTGCTGAAAAAATCCTGATTGACCGTCTGATGGCGAAAGTCAGCAGCGGCAATATCGTGCTGCACACCGACCGCACCCTGGAAGAAGTGGTTGGCGATCAGATGGGCGTAACCGGCCTGAAATTACTCTCGACCAAGGGTGAAGCGCCGTCGACCCTGGATGTTGCGGGTCTGTTTGTGGCTATCGGCCACAGCCCTAACACGGCTATTTTTGATGGTCAGTTAGCGCTCGAAAACGGCTATATCAAAGTGCAGTCCGGCCTGCACGGTAACGCGACACAAACCAGCATTCCTGGCGTATTCGCTGCGGGCGACGTGATGGACCACATCTATCGTCAGGCAATTACCTCTGCAGGCACCGGCTGTATGGCAGCATTGGATGCAGAACGTTATCTTGATGGCTTGGTTAAAAACGATAAGTAAGTTGTTAATAAGCTGATCATAATTGCTGAGAGGCGACCTATATTGGTCGCCTTTTTTATGACCTGCGTGCTACAGTTCATGCGCTCAGGATGTCCGGACAATTGATCCGGTATTTGCCTCTCTCCATCAGTGATCAAACGGCTTCGCATGGATAAATCACGGCAGCAACACCTTCTCCGCTGGCTTCGTCAGCAACGCATTCACGGCGCACGTAGTTTACGTGCAGCATCGCTTTTCGGTTTAGCCGGGGCGCTGGTCATTATTGTTCAGGCCTGGTTGCTGGCTTCGTTGTTGCAAAATTTGATTGTGGCGCAACAGCCACGCGGCTCACTGCTTGCGGATTTTATGCTGCTGTTGCTCTGCTTTGTCCTGCGCGCCGGGCTGAATTATGCGCGCGAAATGGCAGGATACCAGGCGGGTGTTGCGATTCGCCGTGCTTTGCGCCAGCAGGTGCTGGATAGACTGAATGCGTTAGGCCCTGCCTGGATTCAGGGCAAACCCGCGGGAAGTTGGGCAACACTGCTGCTGGAACAGATTGAAGAGATGCAGGAGTATTACGCGCGCTATATTCCGCAAATGTCGCTGGCCGTGTTTATTCCCTTTGCCATATTGATTGCTATCTTCCCCGTCAATTGGGCCGCCGGTCTGATTCTACTCGCAACCGCACCGCTCATTCCGCTGTTTATGGCGATGGTCGGCATGGGTGCGGCAGAAGCTAACCGTCGAAATTTTCAGGCGCTGGCTCGACTGAGTGGCGATTTTTATGATCGCTTGCGCGGGCGCGAAACCCTACGCTTGTTTCATCGCGCCAAAGCCGAACAGCATGCGATTGCCGAAAGCACCACGGATTTCCGTCAGCGCACCATGGAAGTGTTGCGCCTGGCCTTCCTCTCTTCGGCCGTTCTGGAATTCTTCGCTTCCCTGGCAATTGCCGTCGTCGCGGTTTATTTCGGTTTTTCCTACCTTGGCGAACTCAACTTTGGGCATTACGGAACCGGCGTCACGCTGTTTGCCGGATTCCTGGCCCTGATTCTGGCACCGGAATTTTTCCAGCCTCTACGCGATCTCGGCACTTTTTATCACGCTAAAGCACAGGCGGTTGGCGGGGCAGATGCACTGGACAGCTTCCTGACAGAAAGCCCTGATATCGACGCGGCTCAGTCTTCTACCTCAATAGCATTTGATACACCATTGACGCTGCTGGCGCAGGATTTGATTGTCATGACAGCCCGCGGTGAGCCGCTGTCTCAACCTCTTAATTTCACTCTCGCAGCCGGCAAACGCATCGCGTTGATTGGTCAAAGTGGTGCCGGTAAAACGGCGTTGATGAACGTGCTACTCGGCTTTCTGCCTTATCAGGGTTCGCTACGCGTCAACGGTCACGAACTGCGTGAAATCAGCCGCGACAACTGGCACCAGCATCTGGCCTGGGTTGGACAAAATCCCCATTTGCCTGCGTCAACGCTGCGCGAAAACCTGTTACTGAACCGAACGGTTGATGACATCACGCTCACGAATGTGCTGCAACGCGCGGGGGTGAATGATTTTCTGGCACAACTTCCGCAAGGGTTGGACACGCCACTGGGCGATGGCGGATTAGGGCTTTCTGTTGGTCAGGCGCAGCGCGTAGCGGTGGCGCGGGCGCTGTTGAAGCCCGCACAGCTCCTGTTGTTGGATGAGCCTGGTTCCGGACTGGATAGCCAAAGCGAGCAACATGTCATGCATGCGCTGCATCAGGCGGCTACCCAGCAAACCACCCTGATGATCACGCATCAGCTCAATGCGCTCGCCGACTGGGATGAAGTGTGGGTCATGCAATCCGGGCAATTGGTACAGCAGGGCAGTTGGCAACAATTGAAGGATCAAGAGGGTCCGCTGCGCGAGATGGCGCAGCACCGCCAGCAGGAGATTGTTTGATGAAAAATTTATTGCCGTTCTTGCGTCTCTATCGCCGTCACCCCTGGCGTTTAGGTTTAGGCATCATCCTGGCGATCGCGACCTTGCTGGCCAGCATCGGCCTGCTTACCTTGTCTGGCTGGTTCCTTGCCGCCTCCTCGCTGGCGGGTGTGGCGGGCCTGTATAGCTTTAACTACATGCTGCCCGCCGCAGGCGTGCGCGGCGCGGCCATTACCCGCACGGCATCCCGTTACTTTGAACGTCTGGTCAGTCACGATGCAACATTCCGGGTATTGCAGCATTTGCGCGTATTCACCTTCAGCAAGCTGATTGCGCTGGCACCAGAGCAGCTGGCGCGCTTTCGTCAGGGCGATCTGCTGAACCGCTTTGTTAGCGATGTTGATACGCTGGATCATCTTTACCTGCGGGTGTTTTCGCCGCTGCTGGGTGCCGCCGTTGTCATTATTATCGTCACCTGCGGTTTGGCCTATCTGGATGTGCCATTGGCTTTGCTGCTGGGTGGCATCATGCTGCTGACATTAATCATCCTCCCGCCTCTGTTCTGGCGGCTCGGAACTTCTGCTGGCCAGCAAATCTCGCAACGCCAGGCCAGTTGGCGCTTGCAACTCACACGCTGGGTGAGCGGGCTGGCTGAATTACACATTTATGGTGCGGCGACGCTGTGGCGCACTCACCTCGATGATGAAGAAAAAGCCTGGCAGCAGGCTCAACGGCGCCAGCATCGTCTGCAGGCCATCGCGCAGAGTGTGTTGCTGTTGATCAGTGGTTCAACGGTGGTGCTCCTGCTGTGGATTTCAGCCGCGGGCGTGGGAGATAACGCAGCGCCCGGTGCATTCATCGCGCTGTTTGTCTTCTGCGGTCTGGCGGCATTTGAAGCGCTGGCCCCGGTTGCCGGTGCATTTCTGCCTTTGGCTCAGGTCACGGGGGCGGCACAACGCGTGCGAGAGATTATTGAGCAGGAGCCGCACATCCGCTTCCCAGACAGGATGAAGCATTCTCAGCCCGGCATAGCCCTTACGCTGGATAATATTGTTTTTCGTTACCCACAGCGGCCAGAGCCGGTGCTTAACCACTTTTCACTTCATCTCAAAGCCGGTGAACATCTGGCGTTGCTCGGCCCCACCGGCTGCGGGAAATCCAGCCTGCTGGCGTTGATCACGCGCGGCTGGGAAGCGCAGCAAGGTGAAATCGCGCTCAACGCGATCCCGATTAATGAATGGGATGAAACCAGCCTGCGCCAGCGTATCAGCGTTGTTACCCAGCGCGTCCATCTGTTTAGCCAGCCTTTGCGTGACAATTTACTGTTGGCTAACCCAATGGCCAGCGACACACAGTTGCAGGATGTTTTGCACCAGGTGGGTCTCAGCCATTTAGTTGAACATGATGAAGGACTTAATGCGTGGATGGGGGAAGGCGGTCGCCCGCTGTCAGGCGGTGAACTGCGCCGTTTGGCCATCGCCCGCGCACTGCTGCATAACGGTGATTTGTGGCTGTTGGATGAACCCACAGAAGGGCTTGATGCCACCACCGAACAGCAGATTTTAGCGCTGTTGCAACAGGTAGCGAGTGATAAAACGCTGGTCATGGTGACGCACCGATTAAGCGGCCTTGAGAAGATGGATCGAATTTGCGTTATGGATCGTGGACAAATTATTGAATCGGGCTCACACGACGAATTAATCTCAAAAGCGGGTCGCTACTGGCGTTTCCAGCAGCGCTTTGCGCTATAGTCTAAGCGACTAGCCCGAAGGGTAAATGACGCAATGAGACTGGTACAGCTTTCACGGGATTCGTTAAATTTCCCACCGCCTGAGATGGCGCTGCGCGAGCCAAATGGACTGTTGGCGATGGGTGGCGATCTCTCCCCTGCCCGCCTGATGAATGCCTATCAGCGCGGTATTTTTCCGTGGTTCTCCCCCGGTGACCCAATTTTGTGGTGGTCGCCGGATCCACGTGCTGTGATGTTGCCGGAATCTTTCCATCTCAGCCGGAGCATGGCGCGCTTTCATCGTCGCTCCCCTTTTCGTGTCACCATGAATCATGCGTTTCCGCAGGTGCTTGAGGGCTGTGCCAGCGGTCGTCAGGAAGGGACGTGGATTACGTTTGAAGTGAAGCGCGCCTGGCTGCGCTTGTATGAGCTGGGTCATGCCCATTCCATTGAGGTCTGGAGCGATCATCGTTTAGTCGGCGGCATGTACGGTCTGGCACTTGGGCAAATTTTCTGCGGTGAATCAATGTTCAGCCGTCAGGAGAATGCGTCAAAAACCGCGTTATGGGTTTTCTCTCAACATTTTCTGGCTCATCAGGGCCGTTTGATTGATTGCCAGGTACTGAACCCGCATACCGCCTCATTGGGCGCCGTTGAAATCCCACGTGTCGATTATTTACAGTACGTGCAAACACTGGCGTGGCAGCCTGTTTTGGCGGGTTGCTGGCAAACACAAACCCTTTTTTGACCCTCCCCGCAGATGTTTTGCACACAATTCCCGACAAAAGTGATACAATAAGCGAGTTTGGTATGTCGTCCGCGCTTCGCTGTGGCGAGCCGGAATTGCCAGGTTGGGAATCTCATACATTTCCCGAAGCTGTATCAGTTGTGCATCAGCAGCCAATTGCTACAGATTCTTAGCCCGCTAATCCCCCGCAGACGTCAAAAAACACCCGAATTTTTCCGTAATGCACGCGCAATGGCGCGACGCACGGCGAAGCGTTGGCAAAATCACCAACGGTTCTTTACATAAATCATGGAATTCGGCATTATCTTGCCGGTTCAACAGTTTGGTAGTTCACCCAGAGGATTCGATGGCCAAAGAAGACAATATTGAAATGCAAGGTACCGTACTGGATACGTTACCTAACACCATGTTCCGCGTAGAACTTGAAAACGGGCACGTGGTTACCGCTCATATCTCCGGTAAAATGCGCAAAAACTACATCCGCATCCTGACGGGCGACAAAGTGACTGTCGAGTTGACCCCGTACGACCTGAGCAAAGGCCGCATTGTCTTCCGTAGTCGCTAAGTTGTTGCCCACATCTCGCGTTGGTGGCAAGTAACTGAGCGCGAAAAAAAAGGCCGGATTCTCATCCGGCCTTTTCTTATCTGGAACTTAGCACATCAGTGCACAGTCCCTTCGGTTTTACGTTTTTCCGCACTCAGGAAGTGGTAAGTCAGCTGGTTTTTCTCTTTATCCAGCGCCACCGAGACTGAGCCTCCGTCGACCAATGAACCAAACAGCAGTTCGTTCGCCAATGGTTTCTTCAGATTTTCCTGTACGGCACGTGCCATCGGACGTGCACCCATCGCCTTGTCGTAACCTTTGTCAGCCAGCCAGTCACGTGCATCATCACTGACTTCCAGTGATACGCCTTTCGCATCCAACTGTGCCTGCAACTCGACGATAAATTTATCCACGACCTGATGAATCACCGCCGTATCCAGGTGACGGAACCAGATAATATTGTCGAGACGGTTACGGAACTCTGGTGTGAAGATCTTTTTGATCTCCTCCATCGCGTCAGTGCTGTTGTCCTGATGAATCAGACCAATCGATTTACGCTCGGTTTCACGCACGCCGGCGTTGGTGGTCATCACCAGCACGACATTGCGGAAGTCCGCTTTGCGGCCGTTGTTATCTGTCAGCATGCCGTTGTCCATCACCTGCAACAGCAGGTTAAAGACATCCGGGTGAGCCTTCTCGATTTCATCCAGCAGCACCACCGCATGTGGATGTTTGATTACCGCATCAGTGAGCAAACCACCCTGGTCGAAGCCCACATAGCCCGGAGGCGCACCGATCAAACGACTCACCGTGTGACGTTCCATGTATTCGGACATATCAAAGCGCAGCAGCTCAATACCCAGCGCCTTCGCCAACTGAACCGTGACTTCGGTTTTACCCACACCCGTCGGGCCGGCAAACAAGAACGAACCTACCGGTTTACGCTCCTGGCCTAAGCCTGCACGGCTCATTTTGATCGCTTCCGTCAGCGCTTCAATCGCGTTGTCCTGTCCGAACACCAGCATTTTCAGACGGTCGCCGAGGTTCTTCAGCGTATCGCGGTCCGTTGCCGAGACACTTTGCTCTGGGATACGCGCAATACGCGCCACCACAGATTCGATGTCAGAAACGTTGACGGTTTTCTTGCGCTTGCTGACCGGCACCAGACGCGCACGCGCACCGGCTTCATCAATCACGTCGATAGCCTTATCAGGCAAATGACGATCGTTGATGTATTTCACCGCCAGCTCTACCGCAGCACGCACCGCTTTCGCGGTATAACGCACATCGTGATGCGCTTCATATTTCGGTTTCAGGCCGTTGAGGATCTGTACGGTCTCTTCCACAGAAGGTTCGGTGATATCGATCTTCTGGAAACGACGCGCCAGCGCACGGTCCTTCTCAAAGATATTGCTGAACTCCTGATAGGTGGTTGAACCCATCACGCGGATTTTCCCGCTGGAAAGCAGCGGTTTGATCAGGTTCGCCGCATCAACTTGCCCGCCAGAGGCAGCACCCGCACCAATAATGGTGTGGATTTCATCGATAAACAGAATGCTGCTGGTGTCCTGTTCAAGCTGTTTCAGCAGCGCTTTAAAACGTTTCTCAAAGTCACCACGGTACTTGGTGCCTGCCAGCAACGAACCGATATCGAGCGAGTAGATAGTGCAGTCTTTCATCACTTCAGGCACGTCGCCCTGCACAATGCGCCAGGCGAGACCTTCCGCAATCGCGGTTTTACCCACGCCAGACTCACCCACCAGCAGCGGGTTGTTCTTACGGCGACGGCACAGCACCTGAATGGCACGCTCCAGCTCTTTATCGCGGCCGATCAGCGGATCGATTCCGCCGACACGAGCAAGCTGATTAAGATTGGTGGTGAAGTTTTCCATACGTTCCTCCCCGCCTGCTTGCTCTTCGTTAACCGGATTTTCCGCGTTGTTCTGCGGCTGGCCGGGTTCGTCTTTACGCGTACCATGGGAGATGAAGTTCACCACATCAAGGCGGCTCACTTCATGTTTGCGCAGCAGATAAGCCGCTTGTGACTCCTGCTCGCTGAAAATGGCGACCAGCACGTTTGCCCCAGCCACTTCGCTGCGACCGGATGACTGGACATGGAATACCGCACGCTGCAACACGCGCTGGAAGCTGAGCGTCGGTTGCGTATCGCGCTCTTCCTCACTGGCTGGCAGCACCGGCGTGGTTTGTTCGATGAAGGCTTCGAGTTCCTGTCGCAGAGCCACGATATCTACCGTACAGGCTTCCAATGCCTCTCTGGCCGACGGGTTGCTGAGCAATGCCAGCAACAGATGCTCGACGGTCATAAACTCATGACGGTGCTCGCGCGCTCTGGCGAAAGCCATGTTTAAACTGAGTTCCAGTTCTTGATTGAGCATTTGGCACCTCCCCCAATTATCGCTCTGACGACCTATCCCCTATATGGAGACGGGCTCAGGCTTTTTCTAGCGTACACAGCAACGGATGTTCATTCTCTCGTGCGTAGTTGTTCACCTGGGCGACTTTTGTTTCCGCCACTTCTGCAGTGAATACACCACAGATCGCCTTTCCATGGTAGTGAACTTTCAACATCAGCTGCGTTGCACGTTCAACATCATAAGAAAAGAACTTTTGCACCACGTCAATAACAAATTCCATAGGTGTATAATCGTCATTATTCAGAATGACTTTATACATTGAAGGCGGCTTTAACCCTTCGCGTACTTTATCTTCGGCCAGATGTTCAAAATTAAGCCAGTCGTTTGTGTTTGCCATAATGTTCCGTCGAAATTCTGCGTTACGATTGTGCACATTGCTGTGCCCATTCTTAAGTTTAACATGTCTGTCAAGCCACCATTCCTCGATTAAAAAACGGCACTAAAAGCCCATGCGCGACCTGTATCACAAAATTTGCAATAGCGTTAACTGCCTCAAATTTTGATGAATTTCTCCCCATGCGCCAGGGCCGTTTGCTTGACGATAAGGTCCGTTTCTCTACATTCTACTTACACAAGCTGATTGAGTTTTAAACAAACTCGACTCACAGCTTCAATGACCTCACCTACTTATCAAAATGTCTTGCGAGGGAAGTAAAAGCATGGAGACGGGTACTGTTAAATGGTTCAACAACGCCAAAGGCTTCGGCTTTATCTGTCCGATTGGCGGCGGCGACGATATCTTCGCGCACTACTCCACGATTCAGATGGAGGGATACAGAACGCTGAAGGCCGGCCAGCAGGTTCAGTTCGATGTCCATGAAGGGCCAAAAGGCAATCACGCCAGTCTGATTGTGCCCTGTGAAGTCACGCAAGTCGCCTGACGCGCGTGTCTCTTCATTCATTCTGACCACTCCCGAAAAAAAATGCCAGCCGCATACGCTGGCATTTTTCTTTTACGAATTTTCCCGCATCTTAGTCCGCCCGACCTCTTGCTAACCACATCACGCGCGCAAATAACTGGTCGAGTAACGGCGGAATCGCCTCTGGCCCACGTTCCGCCGCAGACAGCGCCACAGCAATCGCCAGTTCAGGCTTCGAGCTATGCTGAATCGCTTTGGTAATAATACGCCGTGCATTCATCGGCACGTTTAACGGCAGGTGCGCCGTCTGGTGGTAAACATCACTAAACCCATGCTTATAGAGAAAATGTTCAATGTCGGGTGCGGGGAACTGGGTCAGATGATCGGCCTCTTGCTCATGCTCCTGCAGTTGGCCGCGCGCACTGGCAGCATATTTGTTGCCCGCTTCATCACCGTCCGTCAGCACATGCCAGGCGATGCCCATGCGGCGGGCAAATTTCAATAACGGCTTAAGACCGGCCTGGGCAAACTCAATCACTTTGACCCCTTCAGCAGCAAAGTGATAGCCACGCTGCCGCGCCAGCTCATTGATAATCCACACTTCCGTCTCGCCTTCCACCAACAACCAACATCGCGCAAACAGGGCTGATGGGCGATTAACGCGAATGTGAAAGCCAATGCGCCGACTCTCCTCGGCACTCAGCCCTTCAGGCCCCACCCGCCAGGCTGCGACCCGCGTGGGTTCACGCACCAACCGGCAGATGTTTTCCACCGGCACTTGCGAGAGCAGTTCACCCGAATTGGTGGTGGTGATTTTCTGCAAAGGCATCAGATCCAACAGATTCCACGCCACCGATAGCATAATGGGGTGCAAACGCGTTTCCGGGTCTTCGACCAACAGCAGCGGATGCGCACCCGGCGGTAACGCTTCGTTACCGTGCGCCTGAATTAACAGCGAAAACATCCGTAACAGGATCACCTGACGGCTACGTGACTCAGTGCTGGCAATCAGATGATTCAGCTTATCCAGCGAACGCCAACCCTGGCTGCCGTCGCGCATTTCGGGGGCCACACGCGCAGCACTGCTGCCGGGTTGCTGCACGAGAAAATAGTGCTCCAGCAGTTGCTGCATGGTGTGCAATCCCTGACGCAGTAAATCATCGCTCAGCGTTTGCGGACGCACCACTAAATCACGCGTTAACTTATCGACTTCCTGCACCAGCTCGCTCATGGTCGATGCCCGCCGATCCGCATCCGTTTCACTCTGTCGCCCACGCCGACCAAAACGCGCATCGCGCAGGCGTAATACGGGGTAAAAAGCACGTAAATGGGCCAGCGCAGTCTCCGTGCCCTCCATCGGTAACACATCACCATGCTGATCAATAAAGCGCCAGGTGGTTTTCACCCCGTGTTCGTTACGCCGCGCACGGGTGCTGAAGCTGATGTAGCGCCCCATGTCATCGTGCTGCCAGAAAGGCTGAAACACCGCATTTTCATCGTCATCCTGGGCGCGAAAACGGAACACTAATCTTAGCTGGCGCAGGCGCGCGTCGAGGTCACCGGGAGGGAAATGAAAATCGTGCTCGGAAAATTGATAAGGCTCAGCAGCAGGTGCTAACAGCAAGGTCAAGGCATCCAGTAGGCTCGATTTACCCCATGCATTCTCGCCTATCAGCAGATTGGTGTCAGTCAGCGGCAACGACAGCCGATTAATGCCACGAAAACCCACAATGTCGATGTGTTCCAGAATCATCTTTTCCTCCCTTCGCTGTTTGCCTGAGCATGGTCCGCGGCGTTAGGTTGGTCAAGTTATCGAATCGGGAAAAGGTTTACACTTCAAATATTTTCCGCTAGCGTTGCGGCCCTTTCCCAAGGATGGACGCGTAATATGTACGGCTTAATCATTATTCTGCTGCCGCTGGTTTTCGGTTACCTGCTGCACATCCAGCACGCTCCCCTGCTGCGCGGCGTTGCCCGCATGCTCAGCGCACTGGTGTATATCATTCTGTTCTTTATGGGCACCAGTCTGGCGTTTCTTGATAATCTCAGTAGCAATTTGTTGGCGATCTTTCATATCGCCCTTATCAGCATGCTGTGCATTCTGGCCTGCTCTCTGTTGGCATTCTGGCTGCTGGAGAAGCGCGTTCCCTGGCACCACCCGCATAAGCAGCAAGCCCTGCCCTCACGCCTGCATATGGCGCTGGAGTCGCTCAAGCTCTGTGGTTCAGTGTTGGCGGGTTTTTTACTCGGTCTCACCCAATGGCCCGCGCTACGCCATGCCTCAACCGTAAGCGAATATGCGTTGATGCTGATGCTGTTTCTGGTGGGTATCCAGCTTCGCAGCAGCGGCATGACGCTACGCCAAATCACCCTGAATCGTCGTGGCATGCTGGTTGCCGCGGTGTCTCTTGGCAGTGCGCTCATCGGCGGTATGTTAGCGGCGTTGTGGCTCGACCTGCCGATAAAAACGGGTATGGCCTTAGCCAGCGGTTTTGGCTGGTATTCCCTTTCCGGCATTCTAATGACCGAATCTTTTGGCCCGGTGATCGGTAGTGCGGCCTTCTTTAACGACCTGTTGCGCGAGCTGATCACCATTATGTTGATTCCAGTGCTGATCGGTCGCCAACGCAGTATGACGCTGGGGTTAAGTGGCGCCACGTCAATGGATTTCACCTTGCCGATCCTGCAACGCACGGGCGGTATGGAGATTGTGCCAGCCGCAATAGTACATGGCTTTATTATGAGTTTACTGGCTCCGATCCTTATCGCACTGTTTTCCGCTTAGCCGCCGACAACGCATTTTTTCACGGCTACGCGTGAGTTCCATCGTCTACGCTTCTGACTGACACGTTTCCGCCATCGGGATGGATGGCAAACACCAGATAGGAGCGAACGATGAAACAAACTGTGGCAGCACTGCTGGCCAAAACCCTGGAGAGCGCGGGCGTAAAGCGTATCTGGGGCGTCACAGGTGACTCTCTCAACGGGTTGAGCGACAGCCTGAATCGGATGGGCACCATCGAATGGATGCCCACGCGCCATGAAGAGGTCGCCGCCTTTGCGGCCGGAGCCGAAGCCCAAATCAGCGGTGAACTGGCAGTGTGCGCTGGCTCCTGTGGCCCCGGTAACCTGCATCTGATTAACGGCTTGTTCGATTGCCACCGCAATCACGTTCCGGTGCTGGCGATTGCCGCACACATCCCTTCCAGTGAAATTGGCAGCGGCTACTTTCAGGAAACGCACCCGCAGGAGCTGTTCCGTGAATGCAGCCACTATTGCGAGCTGGTTTCCAACCCGGAGCAGTTACCGCAGGTGCTGGGGATTGCAATGCGCAAAGCGATCCTCAATCGCGGTGTGTCGGTGATTGTACTGCCCGGCGATGTGGCGTTAAAACCCGCGCCAGAAGGCGCACGCAGTGAGTGGTATCCACCACAACTGCCACACGTTGTCCCCTCAGCCAGCGAAATTGCCCGCATGGCCGAAACCCTGAACGGCGCGCAAAATATTACCTTGATGTGCGGCAGCGGTTGTGCCGGGGCTCATGCTGAAGTGGTGAAGCTGGCAGAGACCCTGAAAGCGCCAGTGGTGCACGCGATGCGCGGTAAAGAGCACATCGAGTACGATAATCCTTACGATGTCGGCATGACGGGTCTGATTGGCTTCTCTTCCGGCTATCACGCCATGATGAACGCCGATACGCTGGTGCTGCTCGGTACCCAATTCCCCTACCGTCCGTTCTATCCCGCGGAAGCCAGGATTATCCAGATCGATATCAATCCGGCCAGCCTCGGCGCGCATAGCCATGTTGATATGGCGCTGGTCGGTGACATTAAAGCCACGTTACAGGCGCTGCAACCTCAGCTCAGCCGTAAAAGCGATCGTCAACATCTCGACAGCGCGTTGGAGCACTATGTTGATGCCCGTAAAGGGCTGGACGATCTGGCCACCGCCAATGATAAACAAGCCATTCACCCACAATATCTGGCACAGCAAATCAGCCAGTACGCCGCTGACGATGCCATTTTCACCTGTGACGTCGGCACCCCTACCGTCTGGGCAGCACGCTATTTAAAGATGAACGGCAAACGTCGTCTGTTAGGGTCGTTCAATCATGGTTCGATGGCCAACGCGATGCCGCAGGCATTGGGCGCGCAGGCCATTGACAAACAGCGTCAGGTGGTGGCGCTTTGTGGTGATGGCGGTTTCAGCATGCTGATGGGCGATTTCATCTCCGTGGCGCAACTCAAGTTGCCGGTGAAGCTGGTGATCTTCAATAACAGCGTGCTGGGCTTTGTGGCGATGGAGATGAAAGCGGGCGGCTATCTCACTGATGGTACGGATCTGGAAAACCCTGATTTCGCCGCTATCGCTGCCGCCTGTGGCATCAAAGGCATTCGCGTCGAGAAAGCCTCAGACCTTAATGGCGCTCTGGAACAGGCTTTTGCGCATGACGGACCGGTGCTGGTCGATGTGATTACTGCCAAAGAAGAGTTGTCGATGCCGCCGCAGATCAAAGCCGAACAGGCCAAAGGATTCAGTTTGTACATGCTGCGTGCGATTCTTAATGGTCGCGGTGATGAGATTGTAGAACTGGCGAAAACTAACTGGCTGAGGTAAAACCGTTTCTACAAGCTGAGCGCAATGTGCGCCAGACGGGCAGCCTCAAGGCTGCCCCGACAACGCTGTTTACCCAGGAGAGCGATGTGATCGATTTACGCAGTGATACCGTAACCCGCCCGAGTGCCGCCATGTTGGATGCAATGATGGCCGCCGAAACTGGCGATGATGTCTATCGCGATGATCCCACCGTGAATGCCTTGGAAGCAGAAGCCGCGCGTTTGAGTGGCAAAGCGGCTGCTTTGTTCTTCCCTACCGGCACCCAAGCCAATCTGGTGGCGTTGCTGTGTCACTGTCAGCGCGGCGACGAGTATATCGTGGGTCAGCAGGCACATAACTACAAATACGAAGCGGGCGGTGCTGCAGTGCTTGGCAGTATTCAACCCCAACCGATTTCCCACGCCGAAGATGGTTCGCTGCCGCTGGCTGATATTATCGCCGCCATCAAACCGGATGATATCCATTTCGCCCGCACACGCCTGTTGAGCCTGGAAAACACCCATCACGGCAAAGTGCTGTCACAGCGCTATCTGGAACAGGCATGGGAATTAACCCGTGAGCGTAAACTGGCGCTGCACATTGATGGCGCGCGCATTTTTAATGCGGTTGTGGCACAAAACCTTGAGCTGAAAGATATCGCACGTTACTGCGACACCCTGACCATTTGCCTGTCAAAAGGGCTGGGCACGCCGGTCGGCTCGCTGCTGTGTGGTGACGAAGCCTACATTGAACAGGCGCGTCGCTGGCGTAAAATGACCGGCGGCGGCATGCGCCAGTCAGGGATTCTTGCGGCGGCTGGCTTATATGCCCTCAAACACAACGTGTCACGCCTGAAAGAGGATCACGATAATGCGGCGTGGCTCGGAGAACAACTCAGCGCCATTGGTGTGGAGGTGATGAATCAACACACCAACATGCTGTTTGTGAAGGTGCCCTCGGAGCAGGTTGAAGCACTGAAAAGCTGGATGCATTCAGGCGATGTGTTGATCAGCGTAGGCCCGGTGACACGTATCGTGACGCACATCGATGTCACCCGTCAGGATTTGCAACGCCTGGTTGCGCACTGGCAAGCGTTCCAACAGCAGTAACTGTGGCGGCGCGTTACTGCGCCGCACCGTATTTCGCCAGCAGCGCACGGGCAATCGCCAGCGTTTCTGCATCCGCTATCCCACGATAATCCCGCGAGCGGAAATGCATCTGAAACGCCGCAATCAGCTTGCGCTGCATCTGTGGTGTCGTGGCCGATGCCACGTCATAGCCGTAGCGCTGCAACGCATCCAGCAGTTCTGACTGATCAACGGGTGCATCGACCGCCTGACCGTGTAAATAAAGCTGCACTGTGGCCTGATCGGGCCACGCCCCTAAACCCTGCGCGGCCAGTTGCTGCCAGGGAAAGAGCGGGCCGGGGTCCTGTTTACGCTGCGGCGCGATATCACTGTGACCCACCAGATTCTCGGGCGTGATGGCATAGCGCTGGGTGATGTCTTTCACCAGTGCCACCAGCACGCTGATTTGTGCCGGCGTGAAGGGCTGCCACTCCACGCCCGTTAAGGTTCGCGTGTAGCCACGATTCACAATCTCAATGCCAATCGACGTGTCATTGATACGAGTGGCACCTCGCCAGAAACTCGGCCCGGCGTGCCACGCCAGTTCACTTTCCGGCACCAGTTGCCATATCACACCCTGCCCGCGTTTCTGTTCTGGCTGCTGTGGGATCAAATAATGGGCGCTGACCTCACGATCGGTGAGTGTGGCCAGTGAAGAGGGGAAGTCTTCAGCGGTGTAGTGGATCACCACCACTTTCACTCTCGGGCGCGCACCCTGCGCCGGATGGGCGGTATCCACCCAGTAACCGTGACGCGGCTCAATCGAGGACTGGCAGGCACTGAGCAGCAACGCCGCTGCCAGCAGAGCAATCAATCGCATCAGCGAATGATCACGGCAGTGCCGGTCACGCTGACCATCAGCATGCTGCTGTCTTTGCCCACCGTTTCGTAATCAATATCAATACCTACTACCGCGTTCGCACCCAGCGCTTTGGCCTGCTCTTCGAGTTCTTCAAACGCAATCTGGCGCGCTTTTCGCAGCTCTTTCTCATAGGCACCAGAACGGCCGCCGACGATGTCACGAATGCCGGCAAAGAAGTCGCGGAAGATGTTGGCCCCCAGAATCGCTTCACCGGTGACGACACCGCAATATTCGCTGATGCTGTGCCCTTCCAGCGTGGGCGTGGTGGAAAATTTCATCGCGGTCTCCTTGTTTGAGTGATTCGGGCGAATGCGTTTAGCCAACGTATCTGCATCCTGAAGTATGACGGGAACAGCTCGTACGGCGTAAAAGCGAAACTATACTCTATGATAAAAATGGCGCTTTGCCAGTGAACTATAAGGAAATCGAGATGAGAAACAATGCCTTTGCGCTGCTTGTTCCCGCTGCGTTACTGCTCAGTGCTTGTACCACCGTCGAACCGGTGACCAAGGATAATGGACCGCGTACCGCCAGCTGTATCGACGGTGGTCCGGATAGCGTTGCGCAGCAGTTTTACGATTTACGTATTAGCCAACCCACTCAGGGCCTGCCGAACAGCGCAACCCTGGCAAAATATCGCCCCTACCTGAGCGATCGCCTGTATCAGAAACTGTTGAGCGCCAGCACGCAAAGTAACAAGCCTGCGTCATGGAGTCAGGGTGACCTGTTCTCCAGCCTGTCGCAGGGGCCGACGTCAGCGGATGTCGCCAGCGCCTCAACCATTCCGAACCGCGATGCCCGCAACATCCCGCTGCGCGTCGCATTAAGCCGCGATGGCAAAAGCTGGAATGATGAAGTGCTGATGATTCAGGAAGGCACCTGCTGGGCAGTGGATGATATCCGCTATGTGGGCGACTGGCCGCATGCAGGTGGTGGCTCGCTCAGCCAACTGCTGGAAGAGAAAAAATAGCCTGACCGTGTCGCTACAGTCTTATACGGCGAGGTTTTGAAGGGTGCGGCCTTGAGGCACCCATCCCCGACACAACCGTAGCGAAGCGATTTATCGCGCTTCTTTCAGGCAACCCTGAGCTGAAAGAGGCGCAATCAATTCCGCCACCAGACTTTGAGCGCCGATATTTTGTGCTACGCTTTGAGGACTTCACTGCTGTTTAATAAATTTTAACCCACCACAATTGCATAACTATTCTGGTGACGTTAAGATTCGCGGCACTAATTACTATTCAATTTTTGCGCATGAGTATTCAACTAAACGCCATTAACTGTTTTTACGGTGCCCATCAGGCGCTGTTCGATATCAACCTGGCTTGTCCGCAGGGAGAAACGCTGGTGTTGCTCGGCCCAAGTGGCGCGGGTAAAAGTTCGCTCCTGCGCGTCCTTAATCTGCTGGAGCAGCCGCGTTCCGGTAGCCTGCAGATTGCCGGTAATCACTTTGACTTCAGCAAAGCACCGTCTGATAGCGCGATCCGCGAACTGCGCCAGAACGTCGGCATGGTGTTCCAGCAATACAATCTGTGGCCGCATCTCACCGTGGTGCAAAATCTGATTGAAGCGCCGTGCCGGGTGCTGGGTCTCAGCAAAGACGCCGCGCGTGCGCGTGCTGACAAACTGCTGGACCGCCTGCGTCTGACGCCTTTTGCTGACCGTTTCCCGCTGCACCTTTCCGGTGGCCAGCAGCAACGCGTGGCGATTGCCCGTGCGTTGATGATGGAACCCCAGGTGCTGCTGTTTGATGAACCTACCGCCGCACTCGACCCCGAAATCACCGCGCAGATCGTCAGCATCATTCGTGAACTGGCGCAGACCCAAATCACGCAGGTGATTGTGACCCACGAAGTGGAAGTGGCGCGTAAAACGGCCAGCCGCGTGGTGTACATGGAGAATGGTCATATTGTTGAGCAAGGCGATGCCAGCCACTTTTCACAGCCGCAAACCGAAGCGTTTGCACATTATCTTTCGCACTAAGTCAGGATGCATCTAATGAAAAAAGTCGTACTTGCTGCACTGCTTGCCGGTCTGAGCCTCAGCGCTTCTGCTGCGCAGACCCTGCGTTTCGCCACCGAAGCCTCTTATCCGCCGTTTGAGTTTGTCGATTCCGACAACAAAATTCAGGGCTTCGATGTCGATCTGGCCAATGCGCTGTGTAAAGAGATTGATGCAACCTGTACTTTCACCAACCAGGCGTTTGACAGCCTGATCCCAAGCCTGAAATTCCGTCGTTTCGACGCGGTGATGGCGGGTATGGACATCACCCCTGAGCGTGAAAAGCAGGTGCTGTTCTCCAAGCCTTACTATGATAACTCCGCCATCTTTATCGCGCAGAAAGGCAAGCTGGCCGATGTTGCCGCGCTGAAAGGCAAACGCGTTGGCGTGCAAAACGGCACCACGCACCAGAAATACCTGTCTGACAAACACAGCGACATCACCGTTGTGCCTTATGACAGCTACCAGAATGCGGTGCTGGATCTGAAAAACGGTCGTATCGATGCCGTGTTTGGTGATACCGCGGTGGTGAACGAGTGGCTGAAACAGAATGACAACCTCGCACCATTGGGTGAAAAAGTGACGGATAAAGATTACTTCGGTACCGGTTTGGGTATCGCGGTGCGTCAGGGCAATACCGATCTGCAGGGCAAATTCAACACCGCTCTGGAAAAGATCAAAGCTGACGGCACCTACAAAACCATCTACAACAAATGGTTCCAGCAGTAATTCCTGATGAATGAACTCATTCCACTCGCAAGCGCCGCCGGCATGACCGTCGGCCTTGCTGTTTGTGCATTGATCGCCGGCCTTGTGCTGGCGATGATCTTTGCTGGCTGGGAGATGGTGCGCTGGAAACCGCTGGCGTGGATCGGCACCCTGTTGGTGACCCTGATTCGCGGTTTGCCGGAAATTCTGGTGGTGCTGTTTATCTATTTTGGCGCGTCACAGCTCTTATTGACGCTCTCTGATGGCTTCCACATCAATCTCGGCCTGTTCAGCATTCCTGTACAGGTGCAGATTGAAAACTTTGATGTCAGCCCCTTCCTGTGCGGGGTGATTGCGCTGGCGATGCTCTATTCCGCTTACGCGTCCCAAACCCTGCGCGGTGCGTTAAAAGCCGTTCCAGTTGGACAGTGGGAATCAGGTCAGGCGTTGGGCCTGAAGAAGTCGGCGATTTTCTTCCGCCTGATTATGCCGCAAATGTGGCGTCACGCACTGCCAGGCCTTGGTAATCAGTGGCTGGTGTTACTGAAAGATACCGCGCTGGTGTCACTGATCAGTGTTAATGACATCATGCTGCAAACCAAAAGTATTGCCACGCGCACCCAAGAGCCTTTCACCTGGTATCTGGCGGCGGCGGCCATCTACCTGATCATTACGCTGTTCAGTCAGGCGGTCTTGCGCCGTATTGAATCGCGCACCACGCGTTTTGAGCGGGGGGCCTGACCATGCTGGATTATTTACCCGAATTGCTAAAAGGGCTGCACACTAGCCTGACGCTCACCGTGGCATCGTTAATCGCTGCGCTGGTGCTGTCAGTCTTGTGCACCATTGTGCTGGCATTAAAAGTGCCGGTAATGAATGCCTTGGTGAAAGGCTATATCACGGTGTTTACCGGTACACCGCTGTTGGTGCAGATCTTTCTGATTTACTACGGACCCGGCCAATTCCCGAGCATTCAGAATGTGCCATGGCTGTGGCATCTGCTTTCGCAACCCTGGCTGTGTGCGCTGCTGGCGCTTTCGTTGAACAGTGCCGCCTATACCACGCAGCTGTTTTACGGTGCGGTAAAGGCGATTCCGTCCGGCCAATGGCAATCTTGTGCGGCACTGGGCATGAATCGCAAGGATACGCTGCGCATTTTGCTGCCTTATGCCTTCAAGCGCGCCCTATCCTCGTATTCCAATGAAGTGGTACTGGTGTTTAAGAGTACCTCTCTGGCATACACCATTACGCTGATGGAAGTAATGGGACACGGGCAGCTGCTTTATGGCCGCACCTATGACATCTCAGTCTACGCCGCCGCTGGCTTGATTTATCTGGTGGTCAACGGTCTGCTGACCTTGATGATGCGGTTGATTGAGAAGCGCGCGCTGGCATTTGAACAGCGGAACTGATCCGTAGCGGCGTGATTTATCACGCCGCTACAATACCCATGCAATCCAATGTAATTTTTTAATCATATTTATTGCATATAAATTCATTAACTGGCATCGTGTTAACCGTTCAATCTCTGGCATGGTTTACAGGAGTCACATAATGAAAAAATGGATTGTTGCCGCGGCACTGGCAACACTGGCAATGAATGCTTATGCGGCAGAAAAAATCCGCTTCGCCGCTTCTGCGACTTACCCCCCTTTTGAATCACTCGATCACGACAACCAGATTGTCGGCTTCGATATCGATCTGGCCAAAGCGCTGTGCCAGCAGATGAAAGCGGAATGCACCTTCACTAACAACGCCTTTGATAGCCTGATCCCTTCACTGAAATTCCGTCGCTATGATGCGGTGATTTCCGGTATGGATATTACTGCCGAGCGCAGCAAGCAGGTCGATTTTTCCCAACCCTATTACGCCAACTCCGCCATTGTGATTGCCCATAAAGGCCAGTTTACCGATTTCAGCCAGCTGAAAGGCAAACGTGTTGGCGTGGAAAATGGCACCACGCACCAGAAATATCTGCTGGAGAAACATCCTGAAGTGATCGCCGTGGCCTATGACAGCTACCAGAATGCGATCCTGGATTTGAAAAATGGTCGCCTGAATGGCGTATTTGGCGACAGCGCGGTGGTCAATCAGTGGCTTAAAGCCAATGATGACCTCAGTACCGTCGGTGAGCACATCACGGATACCGAATACTTTGGCACCGGACTGGGCATTGCCGTACGTAAAGGGAATGAACCCTTATTAAAAGAGTTGAATAGCGCGCTTGAGGCATTAAAAACCAACGGCACCTGGCAGCAGATTAACCAGAAGTGGTTCCCGGAATAAGCATTATGGAACGGCGTAGTATGCCATCTGGCAGGTTCTGCACGTCCTCAGTCCAGACGGCCGCTACGCTGTTCCACCCTTCTTAATCAGTAACGTCAGCACTTCAAAATGCGCAGTGTGCGGGAACATATCAAACAACTGCACGCGCGTGACGTCATAGTCAGCCAGCTGTGCAATATCCTGCGCCATGCTGCTCGGGTTACAACTTGAATAGAGAATGTAGTCCGGGGCCATCTGGCTGAGATAATCACACAATTCGGCACCAATGCCACGACGCGGTGGATTGACCAGCACCAATTGCGGGACCTGTACGCGCGCGGTGGCAAATTGCGTGGAATCCAGTGCCGCAAAGCTCACATTCTCCAGCCCTAATTGCTGCGCGGATTGCCGTGCGCAGGCGATGGCTTCGGCATTAATCTCGATTCCAGTAAGCTGCATCTCCGATGTCGCACAGTGCAAACCGAACCCGCCCACGCCACAAAACAGATCCCACATGCTGCTGACAGGCAGTTCAGCGACCCACGCACGCGCGGTGGCGTACAGAGTCGCGGCAACCTGCGGGTTGGTCTGGAAGAAGCTCTGTGGACGAATATACAGCGGCACCTGATTAAACATCTCTGGCAGCGCCTGCTCGGGCGTTAGCGCAATCTCTTCATCGCCCTCTAAAATTGCCATATGTATCGGCTGGATGTTGGCAGAGATCACCTTCAGCTGCGGCAACTGCTGCTGGAGCCAAGGCAGCGCTGCGCGCAGCTGCGCCAGCTTGCTGGTCGAGCGAAGCACAAAACGCAGCATCATCCCGCCTTGTGAGCTCTCTGTCAGCAGCAGGAACTTTAGCTCACCGCGTTTACGCGCCACGTTATAAGGGGTTAAACCGGCACGCGCGATAAAAGGCTTGAGTACTTCAAACACAGGCGTGAAGCTGGCGGGATAGAGCGGACAATCACAGAGATCAACCGGCTCGCCCTCGCGCGCCACCATCCCCAGAATGGGGCGCTCAACGCTACCACTCACCACCATTTTGGCTTTATTACGAAACCCCTGCTGCGCAGACGTTACCGGCGGGAGATACTCAGCCACCGGCATCTGCTGCAGCAACTGCTCCAGTAGCGACTGTTTATCGCTGAGCTGTTGCGAATAGGGTTTTTCCAGCCACTGGCACGAGCGACAGCGACCGGCATCATAAAGCGCGCAATGCATGGAGAGGCCTGTATTCAGAATCGGGAGAAAAATCGGGGGCAGATTGTATCACCGGCCACGGAAAAAAGCGCGGCTGCTGGCCGGGACAAACAGCATCAGCAGTACCATCACATCCGGCACTTTCTGCAGCAAGGTATGATGAACGATCTGCGCATTGGTCTCTCCGGAAATGCTGAAGATTTCCGGGTAAATCCAGCCAACGGAAGCCATCAACATATACGCCAGAACAATGACTTGTGTCGCGACATAGCCCCAGCGACCACGATTACTGCCGCGCATCAGGGTAAAGGCGCACCGCAGTTCAAATAAAAAGATGAGCTGGCTGGCGATAAAAATCAGCGTGGAGTCCCAGGCTTGCGCACTGCGATGGACAAAATTAGCGATTTCGTCGTACCCCAGTTCGTTGGCGAGCATCAGCACGCTAAGACAGCGTGTGGCAATGATCGCGATGCCCGCGACCATGACCGCCACAGGCGCTGACGTTAAAACGGGGGTTTTTAGCGTTTCCGACATCCCTGAACTCCGTAACCATAAAAAACAGCCTGGCCGTAAGTTACCCCAGTTAGGAAGGTGGGAAGTGAGCGAATCCCCCGTCACTTACAGCAGTAAGTGACGGGGGGGGAACACCTGTTGCCAACGCACCTAAACCAAGAGTAGGCCCCATGAGGGGAAGTGAAGTCTTAAGGGTAAACCAGCCTGTTTTTATTTTGGCAAATGTTACGGCTTTCAGCCACGTCTGGCTTTCTGAATATCGCGTAAACGCTGCTTTTCTTCGTGTGCCATAAAGCGCCAGGCGATAAATCCAACCAGACCGACGACAAACAAAATCAGCGAAGCCAGCGCATTGATCTCTGGGTTGACGCCACGACGTACAGTGGCAAAAATCGCCATTGGTAACGTCGTCGCACCCGGCCCCGTAACAAAGCTGGCGATAACCAAATCGTCAAGCGACAGGGTAAAGGCCAGCAGCCAACCGGTGACAATCGCGGGGGCGATCATCGGTACCGTAATCACGAAGAACACTTTGAGCGGTGTTGCCCCCAGGTCCATCGCCGCCTCTTCAATCGAGCGGTCCAGCTCACGCAGGCGCGAGTTGATCACCACCGCCACATAGGCGGTACAGAAGGTCACGTGCGCCAGCCAGATGGTGAGCATGCCGCGATCGCTCGGCCAGCCAAAGGTGTTGCCCATGGCCACAAACAGCAGCAGCAGTGACAAACCGGTGATCACATCTGGCATCACCAACGGTGCGGTCAACATAAAGGCAAAGCCACTGTGCCCACGGAAGCGACCAAAGCGCACGATAATCACCGCCGCCATGGTACCCAGCACCACCGCCATGGTGGCAGACAGTGCGGCAATGGTCAGACTCAGGCCCACCGCATCCAGCATCGCGCTGTCCTGGAACAGCACTTTGTACCAGTGGAAAGAGAAGCTTTCCCACACGGTGACCAACTGCGAGCTGTTAAAGGAATACACCACCAGTAGCAGCATTGGCGCATAGAGGAACAGGAAGCACACCACCAAAATCGCGGTGCGCCACGGAGAGCGAATGGTCGGTAACTGATTCATTCCTTCTCTCCTAACTCACGGTTTTGGTGCTTGTGGAACCAGATAATCGGCAAGATCAGTATCAACAGAATGATCACCGCCAGCGCAGAGGCCACCGGCCAGTCACGGTTGTTGAAGAACTCCTGCCACAAGATGCGGCCAATCATGATGCTGTCTGGCCCACCGAGCAGTTCTGGGATCACGTACTCCCCCACCGCCGGGATAAACACCAACATCGAACCGGCAATAATGCCGCCTTTGGTCAGTGGCACAATCACGCTGAAAAAGGTCTTCAACGGGCGCGCGCCAAGATCCAGCGAGGCTTCCACCAGCGAGTAATCAATGCGGGTCAGCGCGGTGTAGATTGGCAGCACCATAAACGGCAAGTAACAGTAAACGATACCGATATACACCGCCGTGTTGGTGTAAAGGATCACCAGCGGATGATCGATCACCCCCAACCACATCAGGAAGCGGTTAAGAATACCGTTGTTGTTGAGCAGCCCCATCCACGCATAGACGCGCACCAGGAACGAGGTCCATGACGGCAGAATCACCAGCAGCAGCAAAATGGTGCGCATCGAGGGCTTACTGTGTGCTACCGCCCACGCCAGCGGATAACCAATCAGCAAACAGATCACCGTGGAGATCGCCGCCACCTTTAGCGAAGTTAAATAGGCTTCGGCATACAGCGGGTCGTCGGTCAGCGTGATGTAGTTGCCGAGGTTCAGCACCAGGTTGAGCTGATCGTCCGCCCAGGTCACCAAATCGGTGTACGGCGGAATTGCACGCGCAATATCAGCAAAACTGATTTTCAGCACAATCAAGAACGGCAACAGGAACAGCAGGATCAGCCACAGATATGGCAGTGCGATCACCAGCTTGCGGCCATGAAGCATTTTGATACGCGTGCCCCAGCGTTGTAACGGTGTGCCGACAACTTCGGGTTCGCGGCGTTGAGAAATCTGGCTCATTACGCCTCCTTAAACCGTCAGAACCACACAGCTATCAGCATCCCAGCACAGGCGTACTTCATCGCCCCATGTCGGCGCACCTTTGCGGTAGCGATGTGCATTCTGCAGCTGTGCACTGATCATCTGACCGCTGCGCAGGCGAACGTGGTAGATGGAGAGATCGCCGAGATAAGCGATATGCACCACTTCACCCACCGCGAAGTTGCAGCCGTCAGCAGGCACCTCTTCACACAGCATCACTTTCTCAGGACGCAGTGCTACGTGTACCGGCACGTTATCAACGATAGAGACATCGGTCTGAACTTTTAGTGGATGTACCAAACCTGGCGCGTCAATGACCACACCGTCTTCACCACGTTCACGCAGCAGGCCATCAAACACATTGACTGAACCAATAAATTCGGCGCTGTAGCGGCTGGTTGGATGCTCGTAAATCTCTTCAGGTTCACCAATCTGCACGAACTTACCACGGTTCATGATGGCGATACGGCCCGCCATGGTCATGGCTTCTTCCTGATCGTGCGTCACCATCACACAGGTGGCACCGACTCGCTCCAGAATATCCACCACTTCGTGCTGCATGCGGTCACGCAGTTTCTTATCCAGTGCGCCCATAGGCTCATCGAGCAGCAGCAGCTTAGGACGTTTCGCCAGGCTACGTGCCAGTGCCACGCGCTGGCGTTGGCCGCCAGAGAGCTGGTGTGGCTTGCGCTTGGCAAACTCCTGCATATGCACCAACGTCAGCATCTCTTCAACACGGCTGCTGATTTCACCTTTCGGCAATTTGTCCTGCTTCAGACCAAAGGCAATGTTCTGCTCAACGGTCATATGCGGGAACAAAGCATACGACTGGAACATCATATTAATGGGGCGTTGATACGGCGGCACGTGGGACATGTCCTGGCCGTCAAGCACAATCTGTCCACTGGTCGGTGGCTCAAAGCCTGCCAGCATGCGCAGCAAGGTGGATTTACCACAGCCGGAGGCACCCAGCAGGGCAAAAATTTCACCTTTATAAATGGTCAGGCTGACATCATCCACGGCGTGCTGGCCGTCAAAAGATTTGGTCAGGTTGCGAATTTCCAGCAGCGGCGTTAACGCCTTAGCCGTTTTATTTGGGGGGCGGGGAATCGCGTCGTTCACTAACATTTCTCCGGCGCTAAGCGGTGTAGCGCGGCACAGCCAGCCGCTAAAATGGCACAACAGAGGCCATCACCGCACCTCTGTTGTCGTCTACAAGTAAATGAATCCGTTTATACCCTTCATACTTCAAATTTCAGCTGCGTTGGCTACGTGCATTCACCTCAGTCACTTACTTCAGTAAGCTCCTGAGGATTCATGCACTTGCCGCCTTCCTGAAATTCGAATTATTTTGGGTATAGAACGAATTACTTACCACTTTTTACTTTAGTCCATGCACGGGTACGCGCACGGTCCAGTTTTGGATCCTGGACTTTCAGCACAAACAACTTCGCCATGGCATCAGGCGTTGGGAAGATGCCTGGGTTATTACGCACATCGGCGTTGATCAGCGGCAGTGATGCCTTGTTACCGTTGGCATAGTTCATTTTGTTGGAGACATCAGCGATCACTTTCGGATCCATGATGTAGTTCAGCCACTGATAAGCTTCATCCAGGTTCTTCGCATCTTTTGGAATCGCCATCATATCGAAGAAGGCTAAAGCACCCTCTTTCGGCACGCTGTACCCCAGGTGCACGCCGTTGTTGGCTTTTTCTGCACGATCTTTTGCCTGCAGGATATCTCCAGACCAGCCGATCGCCACGCAGATGTTGCCATTCGCCAGGTCGTTAATGTACTGAGACGAGTGGAAGTAACGGATGTTCGGACGCAGTTTCAGCAGCAGATCGGTGGCAGCACCGGTGTAATCTTTGGCATCAGAGCTGTTCGGATCTTTGCCGAGGTAATTCAACACGGTAGCGAAAATCTCTTCTGGTGCATCCAGGAAGGAGACGCCACAGCTTTTCAGTTTTTCCAGGTTTTCTGGCTTCAGGACCAGATCCCAGCTATTGACAGGTGCATCGGTGCCCAGCGCGGCTTTCACTTTATCGATGTTGTAGCCGATACCGGTGGTGCCCCACAGATAAGGAATCGCATATTTGTTACCTGGATCATGCTGCGCGACTTTCGCCATCAGGTCAGGATCGAGGTTTTTGTAGTTAGGCAGTTTGCTTTTATCCAGCTCCTGGAAGACACCTGACTGCAACTGACGCGCGAGGAAGCTCGAAGAAGGCACCACAACGTCGTAACCGGTTGAACCCGCCATCAGCTTGCCTTCCAGTACTTCATTGGAGTCAAACACGTCGTAGACCACTTTAATACCGGTCTGCTTTTCGAAATTAGGCACGGTATCGGCCGAAATATAATCGGACCAGTTATATACGTGCAGCGTTTTATCCTCTGCCTGAGCACCCACGGCCGCAGCCATCAGCACACCTGCAACCACACCTGGCAACCATTTTTTACGTTGGTTGATCATGTTTTACATCCTCCATAGCGGGTCATCACAACGCTGCATACACGCGATCCTGACGTTGCGTTTATTGTCGAATTAGACGCATAGAATGAATCAATATTCAGCGGGAGTTTAATAGCAAAAACCTATGTTTGTGCTGAGGTTGCACGTCTCAGGCAGCCCCGCAAGAATAGCCCCACAGCTCCATGCGTGCCAGAGCCCAGCGTAAAAAACGCCTTTTTGCGATATCTTATGCATGTTTCTGCTATGGGGTTTGGCACTAGCGGCATAAAGCACGACTAATATCTGGCAATAAAGGGCAAAATGCAGAATAAAAAGTGGTGGGGATAAAATGAAAACTGCCGCAAAAAGCGGCAGTTAGCGAGACGGGGAATCTTAGTGCAGCATCGCGTGGCTGCCGGAACTGGGTTGACGTTCCTCTTCTTCGCCCATCATCAGTAAATTGTTGGCAAAGGCTTCCATAATCACCATGGAAATCCCCTCTTCACTCTGCTTCATAAAGTGAGAGAACTGGCCAAAGGTCAAACCGGCGGTGGTACTGATGGACTGGCAGACAATCAGCTTGGGCAGATTATCGTCCTGAATATCGATAAAGGCTTTCACCGTTAATGAACTGGCGTTGATTTGTGACAAATCGCCAACTAACGGGATCAGCGCCGTGGGCTTCACTTCAGCCAGCGCGGAAAAGAGGATGACGTCGTCCACCAGGTCGATTTTTGCATCAAACACCCCGTCAAAATTCTGCATGTGCGGCAGATGCAGTGCCTGGCAGGCATCGCATTCGAACCAGGTGATATTTTGTTGATCCAGCCAGCGACGCAGCATGTCGATGTCAGGAACGACCAGTGAATCCATCGTTGTATCCTGTGGGGTGAAGAAATAAGCGCCTTAGCTTACGGAAAAAGTCATGCTGATGCCACGAAAACCGCGTAAAAGCGGGCTCAGCCGCCCGTTTTAAGACGATAGCCGGGGCAAGCGTGTTGTTCAACCCACTCAATCATCATGGTGGCGATATCTAAACCGGTGTTGCCCTCAATCCCTTCGAGACCGGGCGACGCATTAACTTCCATGACCAGCGGCCCGCGATGCGCACGTAAGATATCGACACCAGCGATCTCCAGACCCAGCGTTGACGCGGCTTTCACCGCAATCTCACGCTCCTTATCGGTGATGGTCACCGCATGCGCTTTGCCACCGCGATGCAGATTAGAGCGGAAATCCCCTTCTTTAGCTTCACGTTCAATGGCGGCCACTACCCGATCGCCAATCACCAGGCAACGAATATCGCGCCCTTGTGCTTCTTTGATAAACTCCTGCACCAGAATATGCGCGTTCAGGCCACGGAAGGCATCAATCACGCTTTCGGCGGCCTGACGCGTTTCCGCCAGCACCACACCAATACCCTGCGTCCCTTCCACCAGCTTGACCACTAGCGGCGCTCCGCCCACCATGGCGATGAGGTCTTGCGTATCGTCAGGTGAGGAAGCAAATCCGGTGATCGGCATATCAATGCCTTCACGTGCCAGCAACTGCAGCGAGCGTAATTTATCGCGGGCGCGGGTAATCGCCACCGACTCGTTCAAGGGATAACTGCCCAACATTTCGAACTGACGTAGCACAGCCGTGCCATAGAAGGTGGTGGCAGTACCGATACGCGGGATGACCGCGTCAAAATGGCCCAGCGGTTCACCCCGATAATGCACAGCGGATGAATCGGAGTTGATGTTCATATAGCAGGAGAGCGGATCGATCATCTGCACCTGATGACCACGCTCTTCCGCAGCATCCCGCAGACGTTTACACGAATACAACGATCCATCGCGGGTGAGAATGGCCATCTTCATTGCTGAGTTCCTTGTGCTTAGCGTGTTGCCCAGCCTTGCTGATGCAGATAATCCAGCATAAATGGCCGCGTTTCTTTAATAATCAAGCGCTGAATCAGTTCGCTCCAGGTTTCGGAACGCTGGTTGCTGTCGCGCTGCTGATAATAGGCCGTAATTTGATTATCGTAATCAGCCAGTAGGTTTTTATCGACAACCTGATAACGATTTTCATGCACCAGCATAGCTTGCGGCATACGCGGTTTCACATCCGGCGCGGACGCAGGATGGCCAATACAGAAGCCAAACAGGGGCAACACAAATTGAGGCAGCCCCAGCAATTCGGTGACTTGCGCAATGCTGTTACGGATGCCGCCAATAAACACACCACCCAGGCCCAACGATTCGGCCGCCACCATAGCATTTTGCGCCATCAGCGCGGTATCGACGCAGCCCAGCAGAAGCTGCTCGGCGCGTCCGAGATGCGCATCGGGGCAAATTTGCTGATGGCGATTAAAGTCGGCGCAGAATACCCAGAATTCAGCCGCAGCACTGACCCAAGGCTGTCCGCCGGTCAGCTGCACCAACTGTTCACGCATGGCCTTATCCGTGATGCGAATAATGGAAGAGCACTGTAAAAAACTGGAGGTAGAGGCCGCTTGTGCTGCAGCAATGATCGCGCTGCGCTGGGCATCATCTATACCTTGCTCAGTAAAAGCGCGAATGGAACGGTGGCTGCATAGTAAATCAATCGTCGGCGTCATAATCCTCTCCGGTTACTTCTTTTTGTGGGTTTGATTGAACAACTGCGGCGCCATGGCTTTCGCCGTTCGCCACATCATCAGCCATGCTGCGGGCAGCATCAGCGCAATGCCAAGGAAAAACAATAGCGTAGCCAACGAGTTTTTCGCCATAAACGCTGGGGCGCTGACCCAGTCGTTGACCAACAGCAGCGCGCCAATCACCGAAAGAACGCCCAGCACTTCCAGCAGCAATATCGGTTTGGGCAAAGTCGCCAGATTACGCATAGGTGAATCCCTCAGTGACTCAATTTGTCAGTCGCATGCCAGATCCGCATACTTCGCATCATGAGAGTGAAGTATGACGGATATAGTTTGCGGCCATTAGATTAACAGGCAATTTCTTCTTTGCTTAAGCAGGATGGGCGGGCATGATGAATGCCATTATTCACGCTGTAATGTGAAACTGGTCACAAAACAGCAGCGGAAGGAGAGAAGCAATGATTGCAGTGATTTTTGGCCGTGAAAGCTGCCCATACTGCGTACGTGCCAAAGAGTTAGCCACCAAGCTAACCAGTGAGCGCGACGATTTTAACTATCAGTACGTCGATATTCAGACCACCGGTATTACTAAAGCCGACCTGGAAGCGCGTGCGGGCAAACCGGTTACTACCGTACCGCAGATTTTCCTCGACGATCAGCATATCGGTGGCTACACCGAATTTGCTGCCTGGACCAAAGAAAATCTGGGTGTTGAAGCCTGATTGATCGGGCGCGTTATAGGGGGCGGCTTTCAGGCCGCCTCTCGCCACAAATCCATCATATTACTCAGGCCGCATCGCCAGCATTATCCGCAGTAGCCGCACCACCAAAGCGCCGCACCCCGCCCAGAACAACGCACTCAAACTCCACGCCACCACCAGCAGCCAACTGTGCATTTGCGTCACGGTGAACCACACCCACGCTAACCCCAGTAATGAGCCGCCCAACGCGACCCACAGCGTCCCGATCAGCGGGCTGTCTGGCTGCATCACAGCCATTAGCATGCCTGGCAATAAAAACAGCAATAACTCAGGTTGTCCACGCACGGCTTGTTCCGCCGCAGCGGCCCAAAAATGATGTGCAAAAATAAACACCAGCGTATAAAGCATCATGCCTAAAACCGATGCTGGCCAGCGATTATTGCGCTGCAACATAACCATCCTCAACTTTGACGTTAACAATATTGAAACGTTTACTGCCCTGATGCGCAAAAGTGGAAATAAAAATACACAGCAACGGCCCTAAGGAATGAAAATGGCTGATAGCTGAGGGAGTTAATTATGATTAGAATGACGCCGCTTTTAATTACGGTCTACCTCTCCGTGGCGGCAAGGATGCTTGCGGCTGCCACAAGATAGCGAAAAAAGACCCGTTCATCAACTCGTTACAGGTA
Organism: Pantoea vagans; assembly: GCF_001506165.1. Classification (NCBI taxonomy): domain Bacteria; kingdom Pseudomonadati; phylum Pseudomonadota; class Gammaproteobacteria; order Enterobacterales; family Erwiniaceae; genus Pantoea; species Pantoea vagans. The sequence goes on from NZ_CP011427.1 coordinate 2,632,547, forward strand.
AAGAAGAAGTTAAACCGTGAACATTAACGTCGCAGAATTGTTAAGCGGAAATGACGTTCTGTTATTATTTGTCGTCTTAGCCCTTGGGCTGTGTCTGGGTAAATTACGCCTGGGTTCTGTCCAACTGGGTAATTCCATTGGTGTACTCGTTGTTTCTTTGATTTTAGGCCAACAACACTTTGCGATAAATACCGACGCATTAAGCCTCGGCTTTATGTTGTTTATTTTTTGTGTCGGTGTCGAAGCGGGGCCAAACTTTTTCTCAATCTTTTTCCGCGACGGTAAAAATTACTTCTTTCTCGCCATTGTGATGGTAGTCAGTGCACTGCTGATAGCCTTAGGGCTGGGTAAACTGTTCGGTTGGGATATTGGGCTAACAGCAGGCATGTTGGCCGGTTCCATGACGTCAACGCCGGTGCTGGTTGGCGCGGGTGACACACTGCGACAAAGCATCAGCGATAGCCATCAGTTGAGCATGATGCAGGACAACCTGAGTCTTGGTTACGCCCTGACCTATCTGATTGGTCTGGTCAGCCTGATTTTTGGTGCGCGCTATCTTCCGCGCCTGCAGCATCAGGATTTACCGACCTGTGCGCAACAGATCGCGCGTGAACGAGGCCTTGATGCCGACAGCCAGCGCAAAGTGTTCCTGCCGGTAATTCGCGCCTACCGCGTGGGGCCGGAGCTGGTGGAATGGAGCGGCGGCAAAAATCTGCGCGAACTGGGCATTCACCGCCAGACCGGCTGCTATATCGAGCGCCTGCGCCGCAATGGGATCCTCGCCAGTCCCGATGGCGATGCAATGCTGCAACTGGGCGATGACATTTCCCTGGTGGGCTATCCTGACGCACACGCGCGCCTTGATCCCAGCTTCCGCAACGGCAAAGAAGTGTTCGATCGCGATCTACTCGACATGCGTATCGTCACCGAAGAGATCGTGGTGAAAAATCACAATGCGGTGAATAAGCGCCTCAGCCACCTGAAACTCACTGACCATGGTTGCTTCCTCAACCGCGTAATCCGCAGCCAGATTGAGATGCCCATTGATGACAGCATTATGCTCAATAAGGGCGATGTGTTGCAGGTCAGTGGTGAAGCGCGACGCGTAAAAAGTCTGGCAGACCGCATCGGCTTTATCGCTATCCACAGTCAGATGACCGACCTGCTGGCATTCTGCGCGTTCTTTATTATCGGATTGATGATCGGCATGATTACCTTCCAGTTCAGCAACTTCAGCTTTGGCATCGGCAACGCCGCGGGTTTGCTGTTCGCCGGGATCATGCTGGGCTTCCTGCGTGCTAACCACCCTACCTTTGGTTATATCCCTCAGGGTGCACTCACCATGGTGAAAGAATTTGGCTTGATGGTGTTTATGGCGGGTGTCGGCCTGAGTGCTGGCAGCGGCTTGCAACATGGACTCGGCAGCGCAGGCGCACTGATGCTGTTAAGCGGCTTGCTGGTCAGTTTAATACCGGTGGTGGTGTGCTATCTGTTTGGTGCCTATGTGCTGAAAATGAACCGTGCGCTGTTGTTTGGCGCCATCATGGGTGCCCGTACCTGTGCACCGGCAATGGAGATCATCAGTGATACCGCCCGCAGTAGCATTCCGGCACTAGGCTATGCAGGAACTTATGCCATTGCTAACGTTTTGCTGACGCTCGCCGGCACCCTGATTGTGATAATTTGGCCGCTTTTGCCTTTTTAAAAATATTTTTACCCCGTTCAGAACTTTCTATTTGGGGCGCAGTCTGAATAAGTGCCACTGCTTTTCTTTGAAATCCCCAAATTGAGGAGCCCGCCGGTCACTGACTTGCGGGTTTTTTTATGTCTGCTGTTCCTGCCGCTTAAGGTTCTCCTAAGCGTAAATTGCGACCCTGCCACTCTGATTTCGCTATTTTCAAACCTTCATGCAACTTTCATCAAAGTTAAACACTCCAACAACCCGCGATAAGATTAAGAGCCAGACTATTTATTGTTTGTCTGGGCGCTTTTACGCTATCAACTTTATTTTGCTGGCAATTTTTGCACTGGTGTTCTTGTGGTGGTCACGCCACGAAAGCCTGGATATCGCCATCAGCAGGATGTGGTTTGATCCCCTGACACAGACGTTTCCGTGGCAGCACAACCGCTGGCTGGACCTGATTAATCATCGTTTGTTTAAAGATGTGATCATTGTCGGGGCGGTACTGCTGCTGTTACGCGGACTACAGAAGCGCGATGGGCGTCGCGTGCTGGTGGCCCTGCTGTTTGGCTTGGGGCCGCTGGTGGTCGGTATTCTGAAGGCGCACAGCGCACATTCATGCCCGTGGGATCTGGCGATGTTCGGCGGTAAGGCTGCCACCTTCGCGCTGCTGGATGCCGTGCCCGCCAATAGCGGGCCGGGGCAATGTTTCCCTGGCGGACATGCCTCCAGTGGTTTTGCCGTGATGGCGCTGTTCTTCCTGTGGTGGCCTGAACGTCCCCGCCGCGCGCTGTTGGCGCTGTGCGCGGGTGGCGCAATTGGCCTGTTGATGGGCTATGGCCAGGTGATGCGCGGTGCCCACTTTTTCTCACACAACCTGTGGGCAGGCTGGTGGGTATGGCTGAGCCAGGTGCTGATTTTTGCTGGTGTTTCTTTTTGGGTAAACAGAACGAGGATGATGAAACGTGATGGAAGCACTTAACCACACGATCTTTTTATGGATTAACGCCACTGCGGATTCGCCGCAGTGGCTGATTCATCTGGCTACTTTTATCGCGAAAGATGTGATTGCGATTGTGCCATTACTGATTGTTGCGCTCTGGCTGTGGGGACCGCGCGATCAGGTTCAGTCACAGCGTGCTCTGGTGCTGAAAACCGGTATGGCGCTGATCTACGCACTGAGTATTTCCTGGTGTGTGGGGCAACTGCTGCCGCATCCGCGCCCCTTCGCTATCGGCTTTGGCCATCAGTTCCTGGCTCATGCGGCCGATGACTCTTACCCCAGTGACCACGGCACCACTATCTTCACCTTTGCGCTGGCGTTTATCTTCTGGCATCGCCTGTGGTCGGGCGTGATTTTGTTGGCGGTGGGCAGTGCGATTGCCTGGTCGCGCGTCTATCTGGGCGTTCACTGGCCGATGGATATGCTGGGTGGATTCCTGGTAGGTCTGTTGGCTTGTCTGGCGTCGCACATGGCGTGGCAGCTATACGGTGAACGCATGCTGGCCTTTACGCATCAGGTGTATCGCGCACTCTTTTCAATGCCGATTAAGAAAGGCTGGGTTCGCGGATAATGCAGAAGGCGGCGCAAATGCGCCGCCTATTTATCAATTGAACCACTTACCAAACCAGCCGTTGAATTTCATCATGATGAAGTCCCAAATGCGGCCAATAAAGCCACCCTCTGGTACATCCTCCATCACCACCAACGGACGTTGATCAATCGTTTTTCCATCCAGTTGGAAATCAATGGTGCCCACCACCTGATTCTTCTGCAGCGGTGCCTCCAGTTGCGGCGAATTCAGGGTAAAGCTCGCCTTGAGGTTTTTCATTTGGCCTTTCGGCACAGTGATTGCCGCATCCTTAGCGACTCCCAGATTGACCTGACTGTGGTCGCCAAACCAGACACGTTGTTGAGCAAACGGCTTATCGGCTTTGATTGGCGTCACCGTTTCATAGAAACGGAAGCCCCACGTCAGCAGTTTCTCGCTCTCACGAAAACGAATCGCATCGGTTTGCGTGCCCAGCACCACTGAAATCAGACGCATATCGCCATCCACCGCAGAGGCCACCAGATTGTTACCTGCGCCAGAAGTGTGCCCGGTTTTGATACCATCGACCTTCAGGTTACTGCTCCACAGCAGGCGGTTGCGGTTCATTTGCTTGATATGGTTAAAGGTGAACTCTTTTTCGCTGTTTAGCGCATACTCTTCCGGCACGTCACTGATCAGACGCTGACCAATGATGGCCATGTCACGCGCGGTGCTGTACTGCCCTTCCGCATCAAGACCGTGCACGGTCATGAAATGGGTGTTTTGCAGTCCGAAGGCTTTAACGTAGTTGTTCATCAGACCGATAAACGAGTCCTGGCTGCCTGCAACATAATCCGCCAGCGCAATACAGGCATCATTACCTGACTGAATCACTACACCTTTATTCAGTTCCGAAACCGGAATGCGGTCACCCGGTTTAAGGAACATCAGCGATGAGCCGCGCAGTTTTGGATTGCCGGTTGCCCAGGCATCCTGACCAATGGTCACCAGGTCATCGTTATGTATCTTGCCCGCTTTCAGTGCCTGTCCAACCACATAACTGGTCATCATTTTGGTCAGGCTGGCGGGATCGAGGCGTTGATCAGCATTGGACTCTGCCAGCACTTTCCCGCTGTTATAGTCCATTAAAATCCAGGCTTTGGCTTCAATCTGTGGAGCAGCAGGTGCCTGTTCAGCCTGAGTGGTGACTGGAAGGAAAAGCACTAATAATGAAGTGGCAGCCAGCGGCCGCAAGGCAGAAGTGACGGAGTTTTTTCTCATGAGCGTGACCAGATTGTCCTTGTTAAATCATGGTTTTGGTGCGGGTAAGACATGTCTTAATCAAAGCTACACGCTAACCCCCTGCGAACAAAACCGTCCAATCGTAAAGTTTTTTAGAGTTTATTAGAGTAACCCTGGCACCAACGCCGCAGTGCTGCCACTTTTGATCTATTGCACAAGATGAAAAAATGCGAGAAATTCCGATTTTTCGCAGAACGGTTAAGCCAGTCACAAAATTCCGCTACCCTGATACCAGTCAGCCCGAGGAGAACCACGATGGACTTAGCCGTTTTCGATCTGGACGAAACCCTGATTTGTGAAGACAGTACCAGCCTCTGGCTGCGCTGGCTGGTTTCACAGGGGTTCGCACCCGAAGCAGTCATTTCGCAAGAGCAGGCTCTGATGGAAAAATATCACGCCGGCACCCTGTCAATTGAAGAATATATGAGCACCACTCTTGCCCCTCTCGCCGGTATGGCGACCCTGACCGTTGAGGGCTGGGTGCGTCGTTTTATCCATCGCGACATTTTACCTCGCGTTTTCCCTGCCGCACGCGAACGCATCGACTGGCACCAGAAACGCGGCGATACCGTGATGATCATCACTGCCAGTGGCGACCATCTGGCCGTTCCGATTGCGCAGCGTCTGGGTGTACACGGGGCACTGGCCATCGGTGTAGAGGTCGTGGACCAACGCTACAGCGGCCAGATTTATGGCACAGCGACCTACCGTGAAGGCAAGGTCACACGCCTGAGTGACTGGAAAGCCTTGCAGCATGATCAACGTTATGAGCGAACCTGGGCTTACAGCGACTCAATGAATGATTTACCACTGCTGGCCCACGCCGATCATGCCTGGGTGATTAACCCCAATGCGCAGTTGCAGCAGGAAGCGCAGCAGCGCGGCTGGGAAGTGCGCAACTGGGTGCGTTAAGTTAACCGCGAGGGGGGTTGGCCGCGTCTGCCAGCCCCACTTTTAACAGTTTTCCGTTAGCCTCATCTGTTAGCACATAGAGAAAACCGTCTGGCCCCTGGCGCACATCGCGGATGCGTTCACCACGATCCTGCAACAAGCGCTGCTCCTCAACCACTTTCTCACCATTCACCCGCAGGCGAATTAAGCTTTTCTCTTTCAAAGCACCAATGAACAGCGAATTCTTCCACTGTGGGAAACGTGCGCTGTTGTAAAACGCCATGCCGCTGATGGCCGGAGAGACTTTCCACCAAAACAGCGGTTGTTCAGTCCCGGCGACATGGGTTCCCTGGGCTTCTGGCACCTTCTGACCGCTGTAATCGATACCGTAGGTGGCCAATGGCCAGCCGTAATTTTTGCCTTTCTCTGGCAGGTTCACCTCATCGCCGCCACGCGGGCCGTGCTCACTCTCCCACATTTGCTGCGTCCACGGATTGAACGCTAAGCCCTGTGGATTGCGCATGCCATAGGACCAAATCTCTGGGCGGGCGTCTTTGCGATGCACAAAGGGGTTATCTGACGGGATCTCGCCATTCTGTGTCAGACGCACGATTTTTCCAGACAGCTTATCCAGCTGTTGGGCACTGCTACTGGCAAAGTTGTCACCAAAAGCAATATAGAGGTATCCCTGATGATCAAACGCCAGGCGCGTGCCGATATTGGCACCACTGGAGAGTTTAGGTGTTTGCTCCAGTACCTCTTTGAAGTCGTTTAGCTGACGGTTATCGTCGCTGAGCCGCCCGTACCCCACCACGCCGCCGGCACGCCCTTCAGCATTTGCCGTGGTGTAACTGAGCCACACGCGACGGCTTTGGGCGAAATCGGGCGCCAGCACCACATCCAGTAATCCACCCTGACGATTGGCCCAGACTTTCGGCACCCCGCTGATGGGCTGCGATAACCCGGTGCCCGGTTGCCAACTGCGCAGCTGCCCGGAACGTTCAGTAATCAGCAAGGTTTGATTGTCAGGCAGAAACGCCACAGACCAAGGGTGGTCGAGCTTATCCTGCAACACCTGAACCTGGACCTCTGCAGCATGAGTGAATGAGGGGTAACTGAATACGCCAAGCAGTAGCGCGACGGGCAGTAAACGCATGGGGTGCTCCTTTATCACGGTTTGTGATCAAGGGTAGTCAGCCCGTAAGAAAGGATGTGCAGTATTTACAAAACATTAAGCCCGACGCGACGTCGGGCAGCAGGATTAAGGAGCCGAGAAAGCCACAACATCGCGCACCATCTCGTCGATGCCGGGACGTAAGTCATTGAGGGTAATTGGGGTGCTGTTATTAGGCAGTGACTTACCAAACGCCTTGCGCACCACCTTGATCATCGGTTTCCCAGTTTGGGCATCCACCGCTTCCACTTCCAGGAACAGCGCACTGTTTTGAGTTCTGTGCCCTGTGGCCGCCATGGTGCTGGCCACCACAGCAGCAATTGGTACCACTTCATAGAACTGCACCCCTTCGTTTTCGGCACTCACCGCCGTGATTGCACTTTTCACACGCAGGGTGTGCGCACCTGGCTTGCCCACCACAGGTTTACGTTCTGACACCGCTTTTTTTAGTTGAGCGTCAGTGTACTGGCGAATCTGATCGAGGGTTTGCTGACTGATTCGTTCGGTAGGGCGCGCGGCGGGATAATAGACCACCGGTTCAAACACCACGTTGGTGTAATCCGCGCTGTGGTAATCCGGGGAGATCCAGCGTAGCGTCGGCTTTCCACTGGGCGACTGCGCCGGTTTTAACTGGCTGTAATCGCCAAGGAACCCAGAGAATTGCTGTTTATCGGCAACATGAGAGGTACAGCCCACGGCCAGCATTGCCAGCGTTAAAGCAGGAATATAAAGACGAAATCGCATGAGAAAGCCCTTATAAGAGGTGAACGCTTCTCAAGTGTAGAGTGCACGCTGCGCTTTAGCGGGATAAATTCGCAGGTTGTGAAGAAAACCACCCGCAGAGCAGGTGGTTAACGGGATTATTCGAAGCAGGTCTCTGGATTTTCTGAAAGTGAGATAAACGATTCACCGCCTTTGGTCAGGGCGATAATACCGCCGCTCTCAATATCATAAACCCACCCATGCAGGCGAATTTTGCCTTTACGCAGCGCTACCGCCACGGAAGGGTGTGTTTTGATATTGTTCAGCTGAGCAATAACGTTTTCTTTCACCATCTCGTTGAGACGGGTTTCTACTGATTCATACTTGCGCTCTTCCACCACAGCTTTTGCCGCATTGGCGTAATGTAGCCAGTGATCGACCGCAGGCATGCTTTCCAGGTCGGCGTTAGCTGCAATCGCGTTCATGGCACCGCAATTCGAGTGGCCGCAAATGATGATTTCAGTCACGCCCAGTGCCACCACCGCATACTCAATGGTGGCAGAGACACCGCCCGGTTCAGGACCAAACGGCGGCACGATATTCCCGGCGTTACGGATCACAAACAGTTGACCGGGCTCAGATTGCGTGACTAATTCGGGCACCAGACGGCTGTCTGAGCACGAGATAAACAGCGCTTTGGGATTCTGGTTTGAAGCCAGACTTTTGAAAAGATCCTTCCTTTCAGGGAACACATTCTGTTGAAAATTCAGAAAACCTTTGACGATCTCTTGCATATGTCTGCTCTCACATTATCCACTTCTGCTTAGGCCATTAAATACGGCCGTCAGCGCGAGTTAACATTCTTCAGTGACAAGAATAACTTACCGTCACCGACCCAACATTTAAGCAAAACAGGCTGAATTGCACAACTCGGATCACCGCCCACTCTCTCCCGGCCACAACCTAAGTTTATGAGCTGAGCGGGTAAGTTAAGCATAGCGGGAATAACACGTGTAACTGATAAGGAGATTCTTTGCTTAACTATACATTTTCTCCAGTAACCTCTGTACAATCGCCCCCCTATCCACACTAATTATGATGAATTTTTATCCTTATGAGCCATGTCAAAAATCCGCCGCGCGTGGGCTTCGTCTCACTCGGTTGTCCAAAAAACCTCGTCGACTCTGAACGCATCCTGACGGAACTGCGTACCGAGGGCTACGATGTGGTGCCACGCTACGATGATGCGGAGATCGTCATCGTTAACACCTGCGGATTTATTGATAGCGCCGTACAGGAATCACTGGAAGCGATTGGCGAAGCGCTGAACGAAAACGGCAAAGTGATTGTCACCGGCTGCCTGGGTGCCAAAGTGGATCAGATCCGCGAAGTACACCCTAAGGTGCTGGAGATCACCGGTCCGCACAGCTACGAGCAGGTGTTGTCCCACGTTCACACCTATGTGCCAAAACCTGAGCACAACCCGTTCCTCAGCCTGGTGCCGGAGCAAGGTGTTAAGCTGACCCCGCGCCATTACGCTTACCTGAAAATTTCTGAAGGCTGCAACCATCGCTGCACCTTCTGCATCATCCCATCAATGCGTGGCGATCTCGACAGCCGCCCGATTGGTTCCGTGCTGGATGAAGCGAAACGTCTGGTGGAAGCGGGCGTTAAAGAGCTGCTGGTAATTTCACAAGATACCTCAGCCTACGGCGTGGACGTGAAGCACCGCACCGGTTTCTGGAATGGGTCGCCGGTCAAAACCAGCATGGTCAGCCTGTGTGAGCAACTGGCTAAGCTTGGCGTCTGGGTGCGTCTGCACTACGTGTACCCATATCCGCATGTGGATGACGTGATCCCGTTGATGGCCGAAGGTAAAATTTTGCCTTACCTCGATATCCCGTTACAGCACGCCAGCCCGCGCATCCTGAAGCTGATGAAGCGTCCTGGCGCAGTGGAACGCACTCTGGAGCGTATCAAACGCTGGCGTGAAATTTGCCCAGAGTTGACGCTGCGTTCGACCTTTATCGTCGGCTTCCCGGGCGAAACCGAGGAAGATTTCCAGATGCTGCTCGACTTCCTGAAGGAAGCGCGTCTGGATCGCGTCGGCTGCTTCCAGTACAGCCCGGTTGAAGGCGCAACCGCCAACCAGTTGCCGGATCAAGTGCCAGAAGAGGTGAAGCAAGAACGTTTCGACCGCTTTATGCAACTGCAGCAGAAAATCTCCAGCGAGCGTTTGCAGGAGAAAATCGGCCGCGAAGTGCTGGTGATCATCGATGAAGTCGATGAAGAAGGTGCGGTTGGCCGCAGCATGGCCGATGCCCCTGAGATTGACGGCGCCGTTTACCTGAATGGCGATCGTCAGGTCAAAGTGGGTGACGTGGTCCGTGTGAAAGTGGAACACGCTGACGAGTACGATTTGTGGGGTACGCGCGTTTAACCGTACTGCTGCTGGTGCGCACGTTTGCGCGCCAGATAATCCGTGTCAGCTCGAATCCGATCCCAGCATGATTTGAAAATGGCCGCCGCAGCGGCCTTTTCTTTTTCCGTGGTGCGCGGCAGCTCTTTCCCCTCCGCATCATATTTTCGCCCGCCTTTATGATTGCTGTAACGGCGTGCGCGCGTGTAACCCATCTGAATGAACTTGCGTGCCATGTCCATGCCAATAAAATCGTCCTGGGCGCGATAATCTTCAAACAGTTGCATGATTTGTACCGAGGACTCCTGCGCCAGCTCAACCGTACGAAAGCGCCAGAAAGGCAGGATTTCACTCTTATAAGGTTCAACCATCAACACGCCCTGCTCACCCCGCCCCACCTGATAGCGCTCTGGCTGTTGTCGAAAGTCGATATTGTTAAAGTCTTGCTCATAATCAAAGGGTTTCACTACTTTTCTCCCATCCGCCATCATCACACAGCGTAATTATTTCGTCTCAGCACTTAAGCGTTCGGCTTTCACACCGATAACCTAACTATTAGCCTACTTTGTGCAGAGAGACCCCATGTTTACGAAAATGAAAATTGTGACCGCCATCATGATGATATTGGTGGTATTCACTGCGATGCAGGCGATATCTGGCTCGCTGTTTTTATCCTCGCTGATCGCCGGCCAGCATAACTTCACCACCAGCAATCAACTCTCTTATCAGCAGCGTGAAGTGGCCGATGGCTGGCAAACGCTGGTGAAAACCCGTGTGATCATTAACCGCGTCGCCATTCGTATTCTGAAAAATCAAACTGATGATGCGTCGCGTGCCGCCATCGACAAGCTTTTAGCTTCGGCGGGCGCATCCCTTGATGAAGCCAGGAAACACTTCGACCTGTACAAAAGCTTTCCGCGTGTTACAGGGCAAAGCGAGGCGTCTGCCCAGCTCATTGACAGCAAATTCACCGCTTATTATGCGCTGTTGAAACAATCCTCCGTGTTCCTCAAAGCCAACAACTACGCCGCTTACGGTGAACTGGATGCCCAGCAGGCCCAAGACGAACTGGAAGCAGCCTACAAACAGTGGCGTGAGCAGAACGTCGAGTTGCTTAACGCACGTAACGCAGACAACGACAGCACTTACCAACATATGCTAGTGATGGTGGGCGTGATGGCGGTGATTGTGGTGCTGTTGCTGATTGTCGTTTGGTTGCTGGTGCGCAAAATTTTGCTGGCTCCAATGAAACAGGTGCAACAACAAATCGAACGCTTTGCCGATGGCGATCTCTCCGCTAGCCTGAAAATTGAAGGGCGCAGTGAGATGGCATCGATTGCCACGAGCCTCAACCATATGCAGCAGGCATTGTTGAGCACCATCAATAACGTGCGAGATAGCGCTGACGCTATTTTTGGTAGCGCCAGTGACATCGCCAACGGCAATAACGATCTCTCTTCACGCACCGAGCAACAAGCCGCCTCGCTGGAAGAGACGGCGGCCAGTATGGAAGAGTTAACCGCAACCGTGAAGCAGAACGCCGATAACGCACGCCAGGCTTCACAGCTGGCTAAAACCGCTTCAGAAACAGCGGATAAAGGCGGCAATGTGGTGGATGGCGTGGTGAAGACCATGCATGCGATCGCCGACAGCTCCAAAAAAATTGCCGATATCACCAGCGTGATCGATGGCATTGCCTTCCAGACCAATATTCTGGCGCTGAATGCGGCAGTCGAAGCGGCACGCGCGGGCGAACAAGGTCGCGGCTTTGCCGTGGTCGCCGGGGAAGTGCGTAACCTGGCACAACGCAGCGCCCAAGCGGCGAAAGAGATTAAGCTGCTGATTGAGAATTCGGTACAGCGTGTCGATTTAGGTTCACAGCAGGTGAGCAGCGCGGGCGATACCATGCTGGAGATCGTCAGTGCGGTGACGCGTGTGACGGATATTATGGGCGAAATCGCCTCGGCGTCTGATGAGCAGAGTCGTGGGATCGATCAGATTGGTCAGGCGGTGAATGAGATGGATCGCGTTACGCAGCAAAACGCCACGCTGGTACAGGAATCTGCTAACGCGTCCGCATCGCTGGAGCAGCAGGCCAGCAGCCTGTCATCCGCCGTGGCACGCTTTAAAACCGGATCTCGTCCCGTGCTCGCCGTGGCAACAAAAATCGTGAAGCCTGCTGCCATCGCGCCAGCCCGTGCAGTGCCCGCCGTGAGCGGTAACAGTAACGAGAATTGGGAAACGTTTTAAGCCCAGTATCTAACGCAGTGGCGTGCCACGGATTAGTTCTATAGCAAGCCTGTGTGCGCTTTCATCGTCGGGGAGGCCTTCCGGCCTCCTAAAACACGCCGCACCCGCCCAAAATTTACGTCTTCAGTTTCGGGTCCAGCGCATCGCGCAATCCATCCCCCAGCAAATTAAACGCCAACACGGTCAGAAAAATCGCCAGACTCGGGAATATCGCCACATGCGGCGCTATCACCATATCTGCTCGCGCCTCGTTGAGCATGGCCCCCCACTCCGGTGTCGGTGGCTGCGCACCGAGCCCAAGAAACGACAGGCTCGCCGCGGTGATAATGGATGTGCCAATGCGCATGGTGAAATAGACCACAATGGAGGACACCGTACCGGGCAAGATGTGACGCATAATAATGGTCCAGTCTGATGCGCCAATGCTGCGAGCTGATTCAATAAAGGTTTGATGTTTCAGCACCAAGGTATTGCCTCGCACCAGACGCGCAAACGCCGGGATACTGAATATCGCCACCGCCACAATCACGTTACTCATGCCGCTGCCCATAATGGCTACCACCGCAATCGCCAGCAAGATGCCAGGAAAAGCGAACAGCACATCACAGATGCGCATGGTTACGCGGTCCCACCAGCCTTCGTAGTAGCCCGCCAGCAGGCCCAACACCGTCCCTATCAATGCCCCAATCGCCACCGAGAAGAAACCGGCAATCAATGAAATACGCGTCCCGACCAGCACACGACTAAAAATGTCGCGCCCTAACGAATCCACGCCAAACCAGTGCATCAGCGACGGGCCTTCATTGAGCCGGTCGTAATCAAAATAGTTTTCTGCATCAAAAGGGGCGATCCATGGCGCAATAAACGCCACCACAATTAACAGCAGCACAAATAAGCCCGCGATCATCGCCACATGTTGCTGACGAAAGCGACGCCAAAATTCGCGCCACGGCGTACGTACCCGGGTTTCCGTCATCATCGGCATGGTCTTCAATGCCGCTGCGCGTCGCCAGTTCTTCAATTGCGACTCCTTACCTGTAACGAATGGCCGGGTTGATTGCCGCGTACAACATATCGACAATCAGATTGATCAGAATAAATTCCAGTGAGAACAGCAGTACCTCGGCCTGAATCACCGGGTAATCGCGCATCTCTACGGAATCGACCAGCAACCGGCCCAAACCAGGCCAGTTGAACACCACTTCCACCACAATCGAGCCACCGAGCAGGAAACCAAACTGCAACCCCATCATGGTCACAACCGGGATCATCGCGTTGCGCAGACCGTGTTTGACCACCACCAAAGATTCACGCACCCCTTTCGCGCGGGCGGTGCGCATATAGTCTTCCTGCATCACCTCAACAAAGGAGGCGCGCGTAAAGCGTGCCATCACCGCAGCCACCGCGGCACCTAAGGTAATAGAGGGCAGAATGTAGTGTTTCCAGCTATCTGCGCCCACGGTCGGCAACCAGCCGAGTTCAACTGAGAACACCTGCATCAGCAGCATGCCAAGTGCAAAGGCCGGGAAGGAGATACCGGAAACGGCCAGCGTCATGCCAAGGCGATCGGGCCAGCGATTGCGCCACACCGCCGAGACAATGCCAATGGTCATGCCAAAAATCACCGCCCACACCATACTGGTGAGCGTCAGCCACAGCGTAGGGAAAAAGCGTGCGGCAATCTCTGAAGAGACCGGGCGTTTCGATACCATCGACTGGCCGAAATCCCCCTGCACCGCATTGAGAATAAAGTGCCAGAACTGCTGGATCAGCGGCTGATCGAGCCCCAGTTCCTGACGCACCAGTGCCACCACCGAAGCATCCGCTTCCGGGCCCGCAATCAGGCGCGCCGGATCGCCCGGCAGCAGGTGGACAAACAGAAAGACCAGCACCGCGACAATCAGCAGCGTGGGGATAAGCCCCAGTAATCGTTTGAGAAAATAGTTGAGCATGCGAAGTCCTGCGCAGCATCGGCCAGCCCCGCAAGGCTGGCCGCGTCTGTTACTTCAGATCCGCCTCATCAAAATTGAATGAGGTATCGGGCATAACGTAAAAACCGGTAAGGTTTTTATTGTTAGCAGAGAGCAGCTGCTCCACCACCAGCGGGATCCACGGATGGTCATTCCAGATGCGATCCTGTGCGTCTTTATACAGGCTCGCCTTTTGCGCACGATCAGTGGTTTTCAGTGCATCGCTGAGGTCTTTATCCACCTGCGGATTGCTGTAGAACGCCGTGTTAAAGATGGCTGGCGGCCAGGAGGTGGTGGCAAACAGTGGGGTCAGCGCCCAGTCAGCTTCGCCGGTTGATGCAGACCAGCCGGTGTAGAACATGCGCACACTGCTCTCTTTCTGCCCTTTGCTCTCGACTTCCGCCGCGCGCTGTCCCGCATCCATCGCCGTGACCTTCACTTTCACGCCAACCTGCGCCAGTTGCTGCTGCGTAAACTGCAACACTTTCTGCGCGGTGCTGTGGTTATGTGAAGACCAGAGCGTGGTTTCAAAGCCGTTCGGGAAGCCCGCTTCCTTCAGCAGCTCGCGCGCTTTTGCCGGATCGTATTTGATCGCCGGGTACGTCTGCGCAAAATCAATGGCTGGCGGCACAATGCCGGTGGCTGGGGTGGCATAGCCCGCAAACGCCACTTTCACCAGCGCTTCACGATTAATCGCGTACTCCAGCGCTTCACGCACTTTCGGGTTATCGAAAGGCTTCTGCGTCACGTTGAGGCTGATATAGCGCTGCATAATCGACGGCGTGGTCACCACATCGAGTTTGCTGTTACCTTGCAGCAACTTGGCCTGCTCAAAGGGCACCGGGAAAGCGAAAGTCGCTTCGCCCGTTTGCAACATCGCGGCACGGGTGTTGTTATCCACGACAGGACGGAAGGTGATGCTGTCCAGCTTCGGATAGCCCTTCTTCCAGTAACCATCCCACTTCTTCACTTTCACGAAGTCGGTCTGATTCCAGGTCACGAACTCATAGGGGCCGGTACCCACCGGGTGGAAACCGATGTCTTTGCCATATTTCTTCAACGCGGTCGGGGAAATCATCACTGCTGCCGGGTGCGCCAGGTTGTTAATGAAGGCCGAGAACGGCTGCTTCAGCGTGATCTTCACCGTGGTCGGATCGACCGCTTCGGTGCTGGCGACATACTTAAACAGGTTGTAACGCTTGAGATGATTGTCCGGATTGCTGGCGCGGTCGATGTTGGCTTTAACCGCTTCCGCATTGAAATCCGTACCGTCCTGGAATTTCACCCCTGAACGCAGTTTGATGGTGTAGGTCAGTCCATCGCTGCTGGCTTGATAGCTCTCCGCCAGGACGTTTTGCAGCTTCATGTCTTTATCGAAGCCGAACAAGCCTTGATAGAAGGCTTTCGCGACAGACTGCGACAGCGTGTCGTTCGCGTCGTACGGGTCCATCGTGGTAAAGGTCGACGCCACAGCAATCACCGCGTCCTTTGCTGCCCACGCGGGCATCGCCAGCGCTGAACTCAACAAACCGGCGGTGATAACCCCTTTTCGCATAATGTGGTGCATTGTTATCGTTCTCCTGTAGTCCCTGTCTTGCGCGACATCGACCGATGACGCGGTTGCTTGCTGCTCAGGCGCCGCTAATGGCGTGTCGGGCCACAAAGTGTCCCGGTGCCACTTCCAGTAAAGGCGCCACTTCTGGCTCGTCACCCAGTGGGCGAATTGGGCTGGGGATCTCATCCACCATCAGTGCCCGCTCACGGTGTCGGTGCGCTGGATCGGCGACCGGCACCGCAGCCATCAGTTTCTTGGTGTAGGGATGGCGCGGTTGCTCAAACACCGCCTGACGCGGCCCCATCTCCACAATCTGTCCGAGATACATCACTGCCACACGATGGCTGATGCGTTCGACCACCGCCATATCGTGTGAAATAAACAGGAAGGCAATGCCAAATTCGCGCTGCAAATCGAGCATCAAATTGATAATTTGCGCCTGGATTGAGACATCCAGTGCCGAGACTGACTCATCGGCTATTACCACTTTCGGATTCAGCGCTAGAGCACGGGCAATACAGATACGCTGGCGCTGGCCACCGGAAAATTCGTGTGGATAGCGCTGGGCATGTTCAGGCAACAACCCGACACGTTCGAGCAGCCAGGCAACGCGTTTCTCTGCCTGACGTCGATCCATGGTGTTATGCACCAGCAGCGGTTCCATGATGGAAAACCCGACGGTAAGACGCGGATCGAGTGAAGCGTAAGGGTCCTGGAAGATGAATTGAATATCGCGACGCAGCGAGGCCAGCGCGTGGCCCTGAAGTGCATCAATACGCTGACCATTGAAGGTGATCGTGCCGCCCTGACTGGCGACCAGACGCAGCAGCGAGCGGCCGGTGGTGGATTTCCCGCAGCCAGACTCGCCCACCAGCGCCAGTGTCTCTCCGGCATACAGATCAAAACTCACCTTCTCGACGGCATGCACGCGGCGTTTCACGCGGTTAAACAAACCGCTACGAATATCAAAGCGCGTGACTAAATCTCGCACCTGCAAAATCGGTGGCTCATCGCCGCGCACCGTATCTTGCGGTGTCGCAGGCTCTTCACGACCGTTGGTGTGCAACAGCGGGAATTTGGCGGGCAGCGGCTGACCGCTCATGGCGCCGAGTTTTGGTACTGCCGCCAACAGCGCTCGCGTGTAGGGCTGCTGAGGCGCATCGAACAACTGCTGTACTGGCGCACGTTCAACCACGTCACCGCGATACATCACCTGCACGCGGTCGGCCATTTCTGCCACCACGCCCATATCGTGAGTGATAAAAATCACCCCCATCTGCATCTCTTTTTGCAGCACGCGGATCAATTGCAGAATTTGCGCCTGAATGGTGACATCCAGCGCGGTGGTGGGTTCATCGGCGATGAGCAGTGCAGGTTTGCACGACAGCGCCATCGCGATCATCACGCGTTGCCGCATACCGCCCGAAAGCTGATGCGGATAACGCGACAACACGTTGTGGGCTTCGGGAATGCGCACCAGATCCAGCATGCGGTGCGCTTCAGCCTGCGCCTGCTGATGACTTTTACCCTGATGCAGACGAATCGACTCCGCAATCTGCTCACCCACGGTGAAAACCGGGTTGAGTGAGGTCATCGGCTCCTGGAAAATCATCGCCATGTCGGCACCGCGCACTTTGCGCATTTGGCCGCTGCTAGCGCGCATCACGTCCAGCACCTCACCGTTGCGACGGCGCAGATGGATTTCACCGCTGACGTCGCCGCCCGCCTGCTGAATCAGGCGCATCAGTGCCAGCGAGGTGACCGATTTACCAGAACCGGATTCACCGACCAGCGCCAGGGTTTCACCACGGTGCAGATCAAGCGACAGATTACGCACCGCTTCGGTGATGCGGCCTTCATGCTGAAAACGGACGTTGAGGTCACGCACCGCCAGAACTTGCTCAGGTGCCATCTGCTGCTGATGTTCTGTCATGCCTGCTCCTTAGCTGTCGCGGTAAATCGCTACCTCAACTTCGCCGCCGACATAAGCGAATCCGCGATACATTCCTTCGCTGTTAAACGGCAACGCCACATTACCGTGGCTGTCAACGGCGATCAGTCCGCCGCTGCCGTCCAGTTCCTGAATTTTGTCGTGAATCACGTTGGCGGTGGCTTGCTGCAATGAACGTCCCGCATATTCCATCTGCGCGGAGACGTCATACGCTGCCAGGGTGCGGATAAACACTTCGCCCGTGCCGGTGCAGGAGACCGCAACGGTTTCATTATTAGCGTAGCAGCCTGCGCCCACCAGCGGTGAGTCACCCACCCGCCCCGCCTGCTTATTGGTCATGCCCCCAGTCGAGGTGGCAGCCGCCAGATTACCCTGAAGATCGAGGGCCACTGCGCCCACCGTACCGAATTTGCGATCGGGATCGAGAGGATCATCGCTGTGGCTTTGCGCCTCACCATCGTGATCGAGCACCGTCTGCTGGCTGCTCAGCGCACGCTGTAACTGTTCCCAGCGCTCGGGGGTAGAGTAGAAATCAGGCTCAACCTGTTCCAGCCCTTGTTCAACGGCGAAGGCTTCTGCACCCGTGCCAATAAACAGCACGTGTGGGCTGTTTTCCAGCACCTTACGCGCCGCCAGTATCGGGTTTCGAATGTGGTTCACGCCCGCCACGGCACCGACGTCGAGGGTACGGCCATCCATAATGCTGGCATCGAGTTCATGCGTGCCCTGATGGGTAAATACCGCACCTTTGCCTGCGTTGAACAGCGGGCACTCTTCCAGCAAACGCACCGCTTCGGTGACGGCATCCAGCGCGCTGCCACCCGCAGCGAGAATATGCTGACCCGCGGTAACGATTGCGTTTAACTGCTGACGATACTGCTGCTCTTTTTCGGCGCTCATTGCGGCACGTGTAATCGCACCTGCCCCGCCGTGAATTGCGATAACTGCTTTAGCCATAACCGGTACCCTGTCAAGAAATCAGAAGCAAAAATACTGATTTAGAATGGTTTTCATCTTTTTTTGGCAATTTTCGACTATAGAAAGGCACTTCCAGCTTGTAAAGCAGAAAGTGTATCAGCGGTCATAACCTTTTAATGTGGATTATGCTTTTTTGTCGCATGTGACTCTGCGGGCAAATGCCACCATAATAGGCAGCATCTGAAATTCACCTTGTAGAGATGGACATGGAACCTTTCACCGCAGGATTAATCTCCCTCGAAGACGCGCAGCAAAAGATGCTGCAACAGCTTACCCCGATCAGTGATTGCCTGAGCGTCTCGCTGTTTGAAGCCGCGGGACGCATCACCGCCAAGCCAGTAAGTTCGCCGCTGGATGTGCCGCCTTTTGATAACTCAGCAATGGACGGCTATGCCGTGCGCCTGAGTGACTTGCAGCCAAACGGCGTGTTGTCGGTCGCCGGTAAAGCCTTTGCTGGCGCACCTTTCCATGGCGAGTGGCCTGCTGGCAGCGTGATTCGCATTATGACAGGCGCCCCGGTGCCTACGGGCTGCGATGCCGTGGTGATGCAGGAACAAACCGAGCAGCGTGATGGCGGCATTGTCATCACCGCAGACGTTAACCAGGGTCAAAACATCCGCCGCATTGGCGAAGATATCCAGGCAGGCAAACAGGTGTTGGATGCGGGTGTGCGCTTGGGTGCAGCCGAACTGCCACTGCTGGCTTCGCTGGGCATTGCGGAAGTGAGCGTGCTGCGCAAGCTGCGCGTGGCGATCTTCTCCACCGGCGATGAACTCCAGGCCGTAGGCCAGCCACTGGCTGAAGGGCAAATCTACGACACCAACCGCTTTACCGTATCACTGATGCTGAAAAAACTCGGTTGCGAAGTGATCGATCTCGGCGTGATTGCCGATGACCCCGCCGCATTGCGTCACGCGTTCAGTGAAGCCGATCGCCAGGCCGATGTGGTGATCAGTACCGGTGGCGTGTCTGTTGGCGAAGCCGATTTTACCAAAGCGATGCTGGAAGAGTTGGGTGCCATCACCTTCTGGAAACTCGCCATTAAGCCGGGCAAACCTTTCGCCTTTGGGCGTCTGGCGAATAGCTGGTTCTGCGGCTTACCGGGCAATCCGGTCTCTGCGGCGGTGACGTTCTATCAGTTAGTGCAACCTTTGTTGGCCACCCTGACCGGCCAGACCACGCGCATTATGCCACTGCGTCAACGCGCACGTGCCACGCAGCGGCTGAAGAAATCGCCAGGCCGTCTCGATTTTCAGCGCGGTATTCTCAGCCGTGGCGAAGATGGCGTGCTGGAAGTGCGTAGCACCGGTGCGCAGGGGTCACACGTCTTCAGCTCCTTCGCCCTGGCAAACTGTTTCATCGTGCTGGAACGCGACAGTGGTGATGTTGAGGCCGGTGAATGGGTGGAGGTTGAAGCCTTTAACTCCCTGCTGGAGGGCTAATGAGCATTGCGCTGAGCGATGAAGAAATGCTGCGCTACAACCGTCAAATTGTACTGCGCGGCTTTGATTTCGAGGGCCAGGAGAAGCTGAAGGCTTCACGTGTGCTGATGGTCGGTTTAGGCGGACTGGGCTGTGCAGCAGCGCCCTATCTTGCCTCGGCGGGCGTTGGGCATCTTACCTTGCTCGATTTCGATACCGTCAGTCTGAGCAACCTACAGCGCCAGATTCTGCATAGCGATGCCACCGTGGGTCAGCCGAAAGTGGCATCTGCGCGTCAACAACTGGCAGCCATTAATCCACATTGCCAGCTGGAAGCGATCAATGCACAACTGGATGATGACTCGCTTAGTGCGTTGATAGCCCGCCATGATGCGGTGCTGGATTGCACCGATAACGTCACGACGCGTGAGCAAATCAACCGCGGGTGCTTCCAGCACAAGGTACCGCTGATCTCCGGTGCGGCCATTCGCATGGAAGGACAGCTCAGCGTATTCACCTGGCAGCCGGATGAACCCTGCTATCGCTGTATCAGCCGTTTGTTTGGCGATCAGACTTTGAGCTGTGTGGAAGCGGGCGTGCTGGCACCGCTGGTCGGCGTGGTGGGTGCAATGCAAGCGCTGGAAGCCATTAAAGTGTTAACGGCGTTAGGCCAACCGGCCAAAGCAAGATTGCTGATGTACGATGCGATGAGTGCCGAGTTTCGCAGCCTGAAGGTGGCGCGGGATGTGCAATGCGAGGTATGTGGTCGAAAGTAACAGTTTAAGTATAGTATCGCGGCGCAATTTATTGCACGTTGTCAGCAGCTTTGCCACATTAAACGCGCACTAGATCACGCCGCTATCTATTGTAAATCTTTTAAACAATACCCTGGCTACGCAGATAATCTTCGTAGTTGCCGGTAAAGTCGACCACACGATCGCCTTTCATCTCCATTACGCGGGTGGCCAGCGAGCTGACAAACTCACGGTCATGCGAAACGAAAATCAGCGTGCCTTCG
Organism: Pantoea vagans; assembly: GCF_001506165.1. Classification (NCBI taxonomy): domain Bacteria; kingdom Pseudomonadati; phylum Pseudomonadota; class Gammaproteobacteria; order Enterobacterales; family Erwiniaceae; genus Pantoea; species Pantoea vagans. The sequence continues at coordinate 2,653,391 of NZ_CP011427.1, forward strand.
TACATCTCCAGCGCCATGTTCAGGGATTCAATCGATTCCATATCCAGGTGGTTGGTCGGTTCATCCATGATCAGAATGTTTGGCTTCTGCATCATCAGCTTGCCAAACAGCATGCGGCCCTTCTCACCACCGGACAGTACCTTGGCGGGCTTCTTGATTTCATCATGACCAAACAGCAGACGCCCTAAAATACTGCGTACCGCTTGTTCGTCATCACCTTCCTGTTTCCACTGACTCATCCAGTCAAATACGCTCAGGTCATCGGCGAAATCTTCGGCATGATCCTGTGCATAATAACCAATAGACGCATTCTCAGACCATTTAACCGTGCCGCTATCCGGTGTCAATTCACCCACCAGCGTTTTCAGTAAAGTGGTTTTACCGATACCGTTGGCACCAAGAATCGCCACTTTCTCGCCCACTTCAACCATCAGATTGAGTTTGTTGAACAGTGGGCCGTTATCAAACCCTTTGGTCAGCGCTTCTACTTCCAGCGCATTACGGAACAGCTTCTTATCCTGGTCAAAACGGATATACGGGTTCTGGCGGCTGGAGGCTTTTACTTCATCCAGTTTGATTTTATCAATCTGCTTAGCACGTGAGGTAGCCTGACGTGATTTAGAGGCGTTAGCACTAAAACGGCTGACAAACGATTGCAGATCGGCAATTTGCGCTTTCTTCTTCGCATTGTCTGCTAATAAACGCTCGCGCGACTGGGTCGCCGCGGTCATATATTCGTCATAATTACCCGGATACACGCGCAGCTCGCCATAATCCAGGTCCGCCATATGCGTACACACCATATTCAGGAAGTGACGGTCATGCGAAATGATGATCATGGTACTGTTACGTTCGTTCAGTACCTGCTCCAGCCAGCGAATGGTATCAATATCCAGGTTGTTCGTTGGTTCATCGAGTAACAGAATATCTGGGTTTGCAAATAATGCCTGCGCCAATAGCACACGCAATTTCCAGCCTGGCGCAATCTCGCTCATAGGGCCGTAATGCTGCTCCACCGGAATGCCAACGCCCAGTAATAATTCACCCGCACGCGACTCGGCACTGTAACCGTCCATTTCGCCGTACTCGACTTCCAGGTCAGCAACTTTATAGCCTTCCTCTTCACTCATTTCTGGCAAAGCATATATACGGTCACGCTCTTGCTTTACCGCCCATAATTCCGAGTGGCCCATAATCACGGTATCCAGCACACTATATTGCTCAAATGCAAACTGGTCCTGACGCAACTTACCGATGCGTTCATTGGGATCAAGGGAAACATTTCCGTTGGTTGGAACCAGGTCTCCGCCCAGTATTTTCATAAAGGTCGATTTACCGCTGCCGTTCGCACCGATTAAACCGTAACGATTACCGCCGCCAAATTTAACGGAGATATTCTCAAACAGCGGCTTACTGCCGAACTGCATAGTGATATTGCTGGAAACTAACACGGCATTGACCTTTGTTACGCAGTGGAGGAAAAAACAGCGGGCATTATGCCAGAAACGGACACAGGGACGCCACCTTTGCGCCTGCAGCTATACCCATCATACTTCGAACCGCAGCTGCGTTGGCTGCGCGTGCTCACCCCAGTCACTTACTGATGTAAGCTCCTGGGGATTCACCCACTTGCCGCGTGATTCGGCCTTCGGCCTCACCCTGCGGGCCAGCGCAAGCGCTGTTCAAAAGCGCCGTAAGGCACTTTTGTACTGCAATTCGAATTATTTTGGGTATATACGTCATACTTCAAACCGCAGCTGCGTTGGCTGCGCATGCTCACCCTGCGGGCCAGCGCAAGTGCTGTTCAATAGCGCCGTAAGGCACTTTTGTGCTACAACTCGAATTATTATGGGTAAAAACGCGTAGATGCCTATACAGAAATAAAAAAGCCGGAGGCGATGTCGCCTCCGGCTCCCACTGACAAGGAATGTGCAGATTATTTGATCAGGAAGCTATCCAGGCTTTTACCTGAGTCCAGTGCTTTTTTAATCGCAGCTGGAGTACGGCCTTGGCCAGTCCATGATTTCTCTTCACCGTTTTCGTCGGTGTAAGAATATTTGGCTGGACGTGGTGCACGCTTAGCGCGTTTTTTACCGGTTTCCAGAGCGCCCAGTAATTCGTTTGGATCAATACCGTCAGCCAGCAGCATTTCGCGGTATTTAGACAGCTTCTCTTCTTTTTCGCGGTTCTGTGCTTCTTCAGCATGAACTTCGTCACGACGCTCGGTCACAACGACAGTTAATTTTTCCAGAATCTCTTCCAGATCGGTCAATGGCAGTTCACGTGCTTGTGCACGTAATGTGCGAATGTTGTTCAGAACTTTAAATGCGTCACTCATCACAATGTCCTTGCTTAGGGGGGTAAATAAACTGTAGTGGCAAGATTACCCAATTCAAATAAAAAAATAAATTAATTTATGCGAACGGATAATTCCGAACAGATTAACATATTCACTCAACCCAGTCTTAAACCCAACATGCGGCTTTAATTAACGGTGAATTAACAACGTGCATTTTGTGCCACCCACTGGAACAGGTACCGATTCCAGTCCTTATTCCCGGCTGATAAACAAGCATTTAGCCACTATTGCAGGCAGCAGCGAAAGTGAGCATAAAGGTAAAAAAAGATTAATGGTGTAAGCGAAAATCTATTTTCACAGGTGATTATTATATTAGTGGCAGTGAGAGGAGAATCTCATTTTTCCGATCGCATGACGATAAAAAGCCGGTGCATGCACCGGCCTGGGGATAAAACCTGCAGTCTCAGGTTATAAGGTTTTCTTCACGGCAGGCGTCAAATGCGGTTGAGATTCTTCCTTTGATAGCCAGTCGTGCAAATAATGTTCGATCTGTTCCAGCGAACGATTGCGCGTTTCGGGTACACAGCGAATGACAAAAATGGCTCCCCCTATCCCTATCAGCGCAAAAATAAAGAATGCCCCTGATAAACCGACCGAAGCCAGCAGTATGGGGAACATCAGCGAGATAAAGAAATTCGCTATCCACATCGCAAACACCGCACCGCCCATAAATATACCGCGCAAGCGAGTCGGAAAAATTTCAGACAGCAGCAGCCAGGTAACGGGCGACAGCGCCCCTTGTTGAAAACTTAAAAACATCAACATGCCAAGCAAAACCATATAACTGCGCAGCACGTCCGGTTGCCCCTGTACCGTTTCCGGCATCAAATAACTGACGGCGCCAATAAACACCAGACAAGCGGTGCAACCAAACTGACCCAACATGGTCATGGTGCGGCGACCAATACGCCCCAGCAACCAGATGCCAACGAATGTCATTAATACCGAAATGACACCGTTGGCAATGGTAGCAATTAATGCCGCGTTATCGCTCATGCCCACCGCCTTTAACATCGTGGGCGCATAATACATGATGGTATTCACACCGGTTAATTGTTGAATCACGGCAATACCCACACCAATCAAAAACAATTTCATTAACCAGGGTTTACGTAATTCGCGCAAGCGCGGGCGGGCATCCTGCTGTTCTTCGGCTAACGTCTCTTCGATTTCTGTCAGCTCCCACTCCACATCTTGTTTAGCACGGGTACGCTCCAATACCTGTCGCGCCTAGGCCAGGCGCCCCTTCATCGCATACCAGCGCGGCGAGTCAGGCATAAACAGCATACCAAACCACAGCAGCACCGCCGGTACCGTTGCCACCGCCAGCATCCAGCGCCAGGTGGTGTCTCCGCCCCAGACCGCATTGAATCCGGCATTGGAGATGTACGCCAACATCTGACCAGAAACAATCATCAGCTCCTGCATGGTGACCAACTGCCCACGCTTATTCGCGGGCGCCATCTCTGCGATATATACCGGCACCGTGGCCGACGCGCCACCCACTGCCACACCTAATACCAGGCGGAAGAAAATCATCCATTCAACGTTAGGTGCTAACGCGGTACCGATTGCGCCCATCGCAAAGATGATCGCCAGTACCAGAATAATTTTTCTCCGCCCGGAAGCGGCAGCAAAGTGACCCGAAGCCAGCGCACCAAAGGCGGCACCAAACAGCAGGCTGCTCGTCACCAGCCCGGTGGTAAAGGGTGTCAGATGAAGATCGTCACCCATAAACAGCAGTTCGCCGGAAATCACGCCCGTGTCATAGCCGAACAGCAAGCCACCGAGGGTGGCAATCATTGCTATCACCTTCACAAAGGGTTCAGTGCGCGTACTGCTATTCGGCCCTGATGCCTTATTGGGGGTGAGATAGGTTTCCCGGGACATAACCAACTCCTTAACCTGTAAGAGAAGGTTTAAAAATAGATTGTTTCATCCAATAGGAATAATTATGAAATTTAAATTTTGCGCGACAGGTCATAAACACGCGATCAACTTGCGATTAGTATCACAAAAATAGCCATCAGGAGTGGAAATTAGCGGAGATATGATCGGGTTGAATTTTACACAATCGATGAAAGGAAAATTTTTGTTCCGAATTGAACCGGGCGGCAACTCGCCGCCCATGTCGTTACGGAACGGTGGTGGCAGGACCGAACACCGAATATTCCGGCAGATTGACCTTCTGATAAGGTTCCCAGCCGCCGCCCAACGCTTTATACAGTGCAACTAAATCAAGCGCACTCTGCATCCGGGCTTGGGTTGACTGCGCCTGCGCCTGCGCCAACTGGCGCTGGGCATCCAGCACATCCAGGAAGGTCGAAATACCCTGCTTGTAACTATCACTGGCGAGGTCAAAGGCATGCTGCAGCGCCCCGGTGGTTTCATCCAGCGCCGTGACCTGTTGCTGATCGGCACGATAGCTCACCAGCGCGTTCTCCACATCCTGCAACGCAGTGAGCACCGTCTGGCGATAATCCAGTGCCGCACTCGCCTGCTGTGCACGTGCCAGTTTGACACTGGAAACTAAACGGCCGCCCTGGAAAATAGGGATCGAGAGTGAAGGACCAATGCTGTAGAAATGGCTGCTCCAGTCATCAAGATAGCTGGCGTCGGTGTTACGCACGCCAAGTTGACCAGTGAGTGACAGGCTGGGGAACAGATCGGCCACCGATACGCCAATATTGGCTGTCTGCGCATGCAGATTGGCTTCCGCCTGGCGAATATCCGGTCTGCGCCGTGCCAGCGTTGATGGAATACCCACCGCCACCATCTTCGGCAATGCAGGCAGCGCTTTGCGGTTCATTAACTCGTTATCCAGCGTGCCGGGCATTTTACCCAACAGCACTGCTAAGCCGTTCATTGCCTGCCGCTCTTGTGACTGATACTGCGGCAGTTGCGCATTCAGTGAAGCTAACTGCGCACGCGCATTTTCCACGTCGGTCAGCGGCGCTAAACCGTTGCGCTGCTGGCTTTGTGTCAGCTCCCACGTCTGCTGCGCGACCTCAATCTGCTGCTGCAAGGTGTCGAGCACGGCCTGTGCACCGCGCAATTGCAGATACGCGCGCGCCACTTCCGCTTCCAGCGACACTAGCGCATCGTTGCGCTGCTCAATCGCCGCCTGCTGCTGGGCATCTGCCGCTTCCATCTGTCGGCGGACTTTACCCCATAAATCCAGCTCCCAACTGGCGTCAAAGCTGCCCTGATAAAGGGTAATTGAGTGGTCCAAACCGTTCAGCTGATTAGCCACATCACTATCAACCTGATCGTACACCCCGTTGGACTTCAACAGGCCTTTCAACCCCAGTTGCTGGCGCGTCACTTTGGCCGAGCCATTCACTGAAGGGAAAAGCCCACCGCGAGCCTGCGCCAGCTGTTCGCGTGCACCAGCAATGCGCAGTACCGATTGCTGCAGGGTCAAATTGCCGGCAATGGCGCGTTCAATCAGGCTATCCAACTGTGGATCGTTAAAGTTTTTCCACCACAGTGGTTGAGTCGCTGCCGACTGCGGCCTGGACGCTTCCTGTGAAGGCAAGTCACGATAGCTGCCCGGCGTCTGCGCATGGGGAGGCTGATAATCAGGCCCCACGGCACAGCCCGCCAGCATTAATGTCAGCACCATAAGGCTCAAGCGCGGAGAGATGATCATTCTAGTGTGCTCCTGCACTGCCTTCGCTCTTGATCGGCGAAAGCAACCAACAAAAAGGAATCAACAGCAGGGCCACGATACTCAGGCCCATAAAGACATCGATGTAAGCCAAAATACGCGCCTGGGCAATCATCTCTTTATACAGTTGTCCCGTGGCCAGCGTCAGCGGATCGCCCACCGCCGTAGTGAAATCGCGGATCGCCTGCGCCCAATGCTGCAAAGTGAGATTAAACGGCTCATTGAGCGGGGTCATGTTATGGATCATGCTGGCCGAACGCGCTTGCATCCGCTCAGTGATCCCCGCCGTGGCCAGTGAAATGCCAATCGATCCCGCCACGTTACGGAACATGGTAAATAGCGCCGCCGCATCCGCATTTAACCGCTGCGGCACGGTGATAAAGGCGATGGTGGTTAAGGGCACAAACAGGAAACCGAGCCCGATGGACTGCGCACTGCGCATCATCACCAGCGTGGTGAAATCCACATTTGGCGTCAGCGTGGTGGAATAGAAGAAGGCACTGGCGAGGCAGGTGAAACCAAATGCGATGATGTAGCGCGTTTGCACAATCGGCATCAGCTTTAGCACCAGCGGAATGGTGAGCACGATCAACACCGCACCTGGAGAGAGCACCAGACCGGACCAGGTGGCGGTATAGCCCAGATCCTGCTGCGCCAGCTGAGGCAATACCACTGAACTGCCGTAGAGGATCATCGCCATTCCGGCCATCAGCAAACCCGCGACCCAGAAGTTGCGGTCCTTCATCACCGTAATATCCACCACCGGTTTGCGTGCATACAGCAGCCAGTAAACCGCACCCACAATACCAATGACTGCGAGCATGGCGAACAGACGAATAAAGTGCGAGGCGAACCAATCGGCATCCTCCCCGCGATCGAGGAACACCTGCAAACAGCCGAGGCCCAGCGTGATTAAACTAATGCCGATGTAGTCGATTTTCAGGCGACCTTTTTCCCATTTACGCTCCCATGGCGGATCTTCCAGCAGCTGATAAATCGCCAGCACCGTCAAAATCCCCACCGGGATGTTAATGAAGAACACCCAACGCCAGCTGTAGTTATCGGTGATCCAGCCGCCCAGCGTAGGGCCGATCACTGGCGCGACGATGATAGCAATGGAAGAGAGGCCAAACGCTTTCCCGCGATCTTCCGCCTTAAAGTAGTCCAGCAACACTGACTGTTGAACGGGCTGTAAACCGCCGCCGAAAAAGCCCTGTAACACTCGGAACAGAATGATCTGCCAGAGTTCGGTGGCGATGCCGCACAGGAACGAGCAAATGGTGAACATCACAATACAAATCAGGAAAAACGTTTTGCGACCAAACAGGCGGGTAAAGAAGGCAGAGATGGGCAGCACGATACCGTTGGCGACCAAATAGGAAGTGAGCACCCACGTAGATTCGTCGTAGCTGGAAGAGAGCGAACCAGCAATATGTGGCAGCGCAACGTTAACGATAGTGGTGTCAAGGATCTCCATAAACACCGCCAGCGTCACCGTAATCGCGACCAGCCACGGATTGCTGGCCGGACGCCAGCTTTCGCTCGCACTCATTCTACCGTGACCTTGGGCTCAACCGACAGGCCAAGCGGCAACGGATGATTAGGGTCCAACCCTTTATCAATCACGATTTTCACCGGCACGCGCTGCACAATTTTCACATAGTTACCAGTGGCATTTTCCGCGGGGAAGGTCGAGAATCGCGATCCCGAGCCCATCTGAATACTGTCCACGTGCCCTTCCAGTTTCATATCTGGCCAGGCATCAATGCTGATATCCACTTTGTCACCTGGGTTCATGCGCGCCAGCTGGGACTCTTTAAAGTTGGCATTGATCCAGATATCCGGAGACACCAGAGAGAACAGCGCGGTGCCTGCCTGCACCAGGGTGCCAACCTGCACATTGCGTTTGGTGACAAAGCCATCGTAGGGTGCGCGCACTTCGGTATAAGAGAGGTTCAATACAGCGGTATTGAGCTGCGCCTGTGCCTGCTCAACCTGTTGCTGACGGGCCTCCACGTTGGTTTCCTGCTGGCGAATTTGCAGCTGGACCTGAGAAGCGACCTCCACTTGTGCTTTAGCACTCTGTAATTGTGCTTCAGCAGAACGCAGTTGAGCGGCAGCGGTATCAATATTGCGCTGTGAGGTGGCGCGTGGATCCACGCCGCGCTGGCGTCGATAATCCGCCTGAGCATTCAGTAAATTAGCCTGCGCTTTGGCTTGATCGGCTAACGCCTGATCGCGCTGAGCCGGGTATTGCACCCGAGAAAGCGCCAGCTGCGCCTGGGCTTGATGGAGTTGCGCCTTGGCCAGCCCCAGCTGAGCTTGCGCCTGATCGCGCTGGGCAGCATTATCGCGAGGATCAATCTCTACCAGCAAATCGCCCTTCTTCACCCGCTGATTATCGTTCACCAGCAGTTTGACCACAAAACCGGCCGCTTTAGGCGCGATGGTAACCGCATCACCTTCGGTGAAAGCATCATCTGTGGTTTCAATGTTGCGGGTGGAGAACCAGAACCACAATCCCACCAGCAGCATGATGACCACCACAATGGCGAGAATAATCAGTGGCTTTTTGCCGGGGCGTTTACGTTGCGGTTCGTTGTTGTCTTGATTACTGTCTGAAGCGTGCTGCGCATCCTGCTGCTCGCGAGCGGGCGGCTGATTTTGATTATCACTCATAGGTTATCATCGCTGGCTGTGATCCCGATCCACGGGCAAAAACGGTCAACTTAACCTTAGATCGAAAATTGACAAATTCCAGTACAACTTTACAGAAGCCAACAAAACACGCATTTATTGCTACTCACTGCGATAACGCGCTGAAAAATCAACGCGTCAGCCCGGTTATCAGCACAATAATGCCGGTTTAACTTAGCCATTGAAGCAGCAGCCAGCCCCACAGCATCGACCACGCCAGCATCGGTAAAGAAAACAGATGGAAACGCCACCAGACGCGCGCATCCTGTGCCATACGCAGCGCGATGAGATTGGCTAAAGAACCGGGCAGCAGACCGAAACCACCAATGTTTACCGCCCAGGCGAACACATCGGATGGCGGCACTTTCTGTAACAGCAAAATGGTCGCCGGAACGTTACTGATCACCTGCGACAGGCCAATCGCCAGCAGATATAACCCGCCCTCTCCCAACTGACTGATAGCAGCGAAATGCGGTTGCAGTAACGGCAGATGCATCAATAAAAAGACATCGATAAACATCGCCACAAACACCAGTAGCAGGCTCCAGTCGATACTGGCTAAGACCTTACGTGCCATCACTAAAAAGCAGGCGGCGACCAGCAGCAACGCCCAGCCCGTCATTTTCAATTCCAGGGCCACGATAAACACCACATAGAGCATCACGCTGACGAAAAACAGCGGCTTCTGCCACTGATGCGCAGCGCTTTGTGCATGCTTTTCAATAAGCCGGGCGGGGAAACTCCACCAGGTGAGCGCCATTAAGGTGATCATTAAAAACGCAGCCAGCGGAGCCATTTGCAGCATGAACCCCGACACACTTAAAGTACCGTGACTCCACAGCAAAATATTCTGCGGATTGCCGACTGGCGTCAGCAGCGATCCCGCATTCACGGCGAGCGCCTCAAAAATAATCAGGCGGGAAATCGGTAAGCGTGAAAATTTACGCAGCGTCAATGTCAGCGGCACCAAAATAAACAGTGCGACATCATTGGTCAAAAAGGTGGAGAGTAACGCGGCCGCACACACCATAAACAGCGCCAGCGTGCGCTCATGCTGAAAGCGCTGAATCAGGCGTGCACCAAGCACATCAAAGTAGCCGCTGTTCTCCAGCCCTTTGGTTAGCATCAATAAACCGGTGAGCGTCATGATGGTGTGCCAGTCAACAGCGCCTGGCAGTTGCGGCCAGCGAAAATCGGCCAGCGGCAACAGCACCACACCCAACAGCAACAACAAATGCAAAATACGATCACGCATTAAGGAACGAAGCACGATGGGCATGATGGCGAAAAGCCTTGTAGGTTAGCGACTCTCGTAAAACTGCTTGAAAACGGCCAGGGTTTCATCACTGACGTGATGCTCAAGACCTTCAGAATCTCGGCGGGCGGTTTCCGGGCTGACACCCAGAGCCAACAGAAAGGTTTCAACAATATGGTGGCGAACGCGGCTCGCTTCGGCCAGCTTCTCACCTTCCGCAGTGAGGAATACACCACGATACGGCACCTGTTCAACCAAACCGGTGGTGCCCAGACGCTTCAGCATTTTGGCTACCGTAGGTTGAGAAACGCCTAAACGCGCAGCCATATCCACCTGACGGGCTTCACCAAATTCACGAATCAAATCAGAGATTAACTCGACGTAGTCATCAATAAGTTCACGTCGATGCGCTTCGCGCACCTGGCGAAATCCTTCGACATGCTCCTCGATATCTTTAAGCGGCCCCTGGGGCGTATTGTTAGCGCTCTTTGCACGACGACTCATTCAGCTTCCTCTTTATTATCTGCCGCACTTTAACTGCGGTGCGGGCCTGGCTGCGCTCATTGTAAACCAGGCACAAATAAGCACAAATTTTTCCTAAATAGTGTTGGCTAAAGAGTATAGCCAGTGCTATCTTTGTTCGTAATGTAAGCGAATAGCTTATTAAGGAGGCAAAGATGAACGAACCCTATCTGCTGCTGCTCCTTTTCCTGCTGTTTATTGCAGGCTTATGCTTACTGTTACGATGTCATTCTTTCGGGAGGTAAACATGACCACCATGAAAAACTGCCTCGACTGCGGCAAATGCTTCCAGGCTGAACAAAGCAAACCGGCTTTTGAACTGAAGTCATTGCTGTGCCTCTTCAGCCGTTCACCGTTTGCACTGCGTCTGATGCTGGTTGAAAAGCTGACGGGCAAACAGCTGGTTGAGCGCCCCTGCCCGAATTTAATCTGGCGCGGTTAACGCCGGTTTAAATCTCCTCTTGGGATCCGTTTTCATACGGATCCTCTGCACGATCTCACATTTTGTTACCTTTTTAGTCCCACTCTTTCTATTGTTATTGAACGAAAGCTATACCCCCATTTCTTCTATGGCTGAATCGCTTCAGGTTGTACACCCCTCTTTTCTTCAACATTGCTTAAACGGTTAGGCTGCTAACATTTAGCTTGCAACCTATTGTGACAGCTGATTAATCTCCTCATAACAAAAAATTACATACTTATAACAAAACTAACCCAGGGTGGGTTTTCTTAAGGAAGATCAGCAATGTCACTAAAAAAGCCTGAAGAGCAACCATCGGGCCGGAGACGATTTTTGCAAAAATCGCTCTCGCTCATTCCTCTCGCCGCCGCAGCCAGTACCGGTGTGGTGTCACTCTCCTCCCCCGCTGCCGACAAACCGCAAGGTGTGTTATCAGACTATGTTCCTGCCTACTTCAATGACAAAGAGTGGAAATTCCTGCTCGCCGCGTTGGATCGCCTGATCCCCGCCGATGCCAATGGCCCCGGTGCCGTGAGCGAAGGCGTACAGGTGTTTATTGATAAGCAAATGGAACTGCCCTACGGCTATGGACGCCTGTGGTACATGCAAGGCCCGTTTGCCGATGCCATCCCAGAGATGGGTTACCAGTCGCATTTAGTCCCACGCGATACCTATCGTTTAGGGATTGCGATGGCTGACCAACATTGTCAGCAGCAGTATCAGAAGGATTTTTATCAGCTGGAAACCGCGCAGCAGGAAGAGGTATTGCGCGCGCTGGAAGCCGACAAACTGCGTAACGATGCCATTCACGGCAAGCTGTTTTTCGAGCAACTGCTGGAGAACGCCAAAGAGGGTTATCTCGCCGATCCGATTCACGGCGGCAACCAGACGCTGGCCTCGTGGAAAATGATTGGTTTTCCCGGTGCACGTGCGGACTTCGTCGATACCGTACAACAGCCGAATAAACCCTATCCGCTTGGCCCAGTCAGTATTTCCAGCAAAAGGAGCGTGTAATGGCAGCAGTAAAAAAAGCGCCCGTCGATGTCGTGATCGTCGGGTTTGGCTGGACCGGCTCGCTGATGGCGATGGAACTGGCCAGCTCTGGTTTGAATATTGTGGCACTGGAACGCGGCGAAAATCGCGATACCTACCCTGACTTCTCTTATCCGCGCATCGCGGATGAACTCACTTACGGCATTCGTCTAAAACTGTTCCAGAATGCCTCGAAAGAGACGGTCACGGTACGCCACACCACCCAGGAAACCGCGCTGCCTTATCGCCGCTTTGGTTCTTTCCTGCCCGGTGATGGTGTGGGCGGTGCAGGCACCCACTGGAATGGCCAGCTGTGGCGTCCCCTGGAAGCCGATCTGAAAATGCGCAGCACCGTGATTGAAAAATACGGCGCGGATTTCATCCCTAAAGACATGACGGTGCAGGATTATCCGTTCACCTATGATGAAATGGAGCCGTACTTCGACAAGTTCGAAAAAATCTGCGGCGCGGCCGGTCAGGTGGGTAACCTGAAGGGTGAGAAAGTCGAAGGCGGTAACCCTTTTGAATCCCCGCGTAAAAATGGCTACCCGACCAAACCGCTGGAAACACTGTATGCCGGCGAGCTGTTCTCCAAAGCAGTGAAACAGCTGGGATATCATCCCTTCGAATGCCCGGCGGCCAACTGTACCGAAGCCTGGACCAACCCTTACAACGTACAACTTGGCGTCTGTAACTACTGCGGTTACTGCGAACGCTTTGGCTGCTTCAACTACTCTAAGGGTTCACCACAGAGCTGCGTCATCCCCGCGCTCAAACCCTTTAGCAATTTCGAGCTGCGCACTCAGGCACACGTGATTCGCGTGAATACCGACAGCAGTGGCAAGAAAGCCACGGGCGTCACCTATATCGATGCGCAGGGCAATGAAGTGGAACAACCGGCCGACCTGGTGATCCTCAGCGCCTTCCAGCTGCATAATGTAAGACTGCTGCTGTTGTCGAAAATCGGCAAGCCTTACGATCCGCAAACCGGTGACGGTGTGGTGGGCAGAAACTACGCCTATCAGATGACCGGTGGCATCAAGCTGTTCTATGACAACGACAACTGGTTCAATCCGTTTGCCGCGACCGGCGCTACTTCAACCGTGATCGACGATTTCAACGCCGAGAACTTTGACCACAGTAAAGTCGGCTTTGTCGGCGGTGCCACCATCTCCGCCGCCTTCTCTGGTGGTCGCCCGATTCAGCAGATGGGCATTCCTAAAGATGCGCCACGCTGGGGCTCAGGCTGGAAGCAGGCCATCAAAGATAACTATCTGCACAACATGAACGTCGGTTCATCCGGCTCCGTGATGCCTTACAAGCAGTGCTATCTCGATCTTGACCCCACCTACCGTGATATCTACGGCCAGCCTCTGCTGCGCATGACGTTTGACTGGCAGCAAAACGAGCTGAAGATGACCAACTTCATCAAGGATAAAGCGGAGGAGATCGTCAAGGTGATGAATCCGAAGCACTACGAAGTGGGATTCAAGACACTCAACAGCCATTACGATGTGCGTCCTTATCAATCCACGCACACCACGGGTGGTGCGGTAATGGGTGACGATCCGCGTACCAGCGTGGTGAACAAATATCTGCAGAGTTGGGATGTGCCGAATCTGTTTGTGACCGGTGCCTGCTGCTTCCCGCAAAACCTGGCGTACAACCCCACCGGGATTGTGTGTGCCACCGCACTGTTCGCGGCGGATGCGATTCGCAGCCGTTACCTTGCTAACCCCGGCCCGCTGGTTCAGGCCTGATAAGGAGCGTCATAGTGAAATTTTCCGCACTTTTTCTCGCTCTGAGCGGCGCGCTGGTAAGCCATGCGGCATTGGCGGCCAGTGAAGCTTCGGTTAAACAGGGTGAATATCTGGCGAAAGCGGGCGATTGCGCCGCCTGCCACACAGCGGCGGGCGGTCAGCCGTTCGCCGGTGGACTCAAAATGAGCACGCCGATTGGCGCGATTTACTCAACTAACATCACCCCCGATAAAACCCACGGCATTGGTGACTATAGCTACGACGATTTCGCAAAAGCGGTGCGTGGCGGCGTGGCGAAAGATGGCAGCTCGCTCTATCCGGCGATGCCGTTCCCGTCCTATGCCAAAATCAGCGACAGCGATATGCACGCTTTGTATGACTACTTTATGCAAGGCGTTAAACCGGTCAGCCAGGAGAATCACAAAAGTGATATCCCCTGGCCGCTGAGCATGCGTTGGCCGCTGGCGATCTGGCGCTGGACCTTTGCCGATGACAGCACCTATGCACCGGTGGCGGGCAAATCGGAACAGTGGCAGCGCGGTGCTTATTTGGTACAGGGGTTGGGTCACTGTGGATCCTGCCACACGCCGCGTGGCATCGGCTTCCAGGAAAAAGCCATGGATGAGAGTGGTAAAGGCTATCTGACCGGCGGCACGCTGGAAGGCTGGCACGCACCGGATCTTACCGCCAGCCCAGCCGCAGGACTTGGCAGCTGGTCGCAGCAGGATATCGCCACCTTCCTGAAAACGGGTGCCAATAAACAGGGTGCCGCCTTTGGTTCAATGACCGATGTCATCGCACACAGCACGCAATACCTCAGTGATGAGGATCTGAATGCGATAGCCGTTTATCTGAAGTCACTGCCTGCCGCAGATGCAACCGCGGCTCCGCAGGCCAGCGATGCCACGGCACAAGCGCTGTTTAAAGGGGATGTCAGCCAACCGGGCGCACAGGTGTATGTTGATAACTGTGCTGCCTGTCACCGAACGGATGGGAAAGGCTATGCCAGTACCTTCCCTGCGCTGGCGCACAATCCTGCCGTGCTGAGTGAGGACCCGTCTTCAGTGATCAGTGTGATTCTGAAAGGAGGCCAACGTGCGATTACGCAGCAGGCGCCGACCGGTTTCACCATGCCTGATTTCGCCTGGCGTCTTGATGATCAGCAGGTCGCTGATGTCGCGAACTTCATCCGCAACGGATGGGGCAATAAAGCGGCACCGGTAACGGCTGACCAGGTCAAAAAGATCCGCGCGACACTGCCTCCTCCTGCCAAACAGTAGGCATAAAAAAACGGCCCGCATTGGGCCGTTTCTTGTGCAACTCTGGTCTATACCCAAAATAATTCGAGTTTCAGGAAGGCGGCAAGTGCATGAATCCTCAGGAGCTTACTGAAGTAAGTGACTGAGGTGAATGCACGTAGCCAACGCACCTGCACCAAGAGTAGGCCCCATGAGGGGACTTGAAGGATGAAGGGTATAAGTAAAAACTTAGAAGCTGTAACCCACGCCAGCAATCCAGGTGCCCACGTCTACGCTGCGGATACGGCTCTGCTCGTAACCAACATCCAGAGCAACGTTCTGGATTGGGTTGAACTGCATACCTGCGCCGTAAGAGAAGCCGTAGTCGCTGGTGTCAGATTTAGACTGTGCAGCAGCGTCGTTTGCCTGGTATTTGCCGTAGCCGATACCGACAACACCGTAGATGCTTGCCCAGTCGTTCAGACGGTAAGCAGGACCACCGGTGATACCGTAGTACTGGCCTTTGTTGTACACGCCAGCGTCAGTACGGTCTTTCTCGGTGTAGGTGAAAGAACCGATCCAACCCAGTGGGTTAGTACCGTCTTCGTAACGGTATTTCAGGTTGAAGCCGTTTGCTTTGTTAGCAACACCTTGATAATCGCTCTGCGCGTAGCCAGCAGAAACGGTGCTCTGTGCCATGGCTGAACCAGCAGAAACTGCCAGTACGCAAGCCAGTGCTGAAAGACATGCAATTTTTTTCATAACCACCTCAAATGTGAATATACTTCTCTCCTGACAACGCTAAAAATATAACAAAAATCAGCCAGAAACTCTGCCCCGTATTTGTTGTCTAACAGATTGTTTGGTGTAACAGAAAGTTAATGAAGTTTCGTATGTCATTCATTTTACTTATAAAAACCTTCATATTTCTGCAATCTAATTTCGGGTCACAAATAATACCTTTAAGTATATTCCTAAAAAAACCTGACATTTCTTTACTGAAACGGCCCTGAAAGTGGTTACTTTTCATCCCGTCGCGATATTTTATTTCCCTGATTTGCGCCTCCTTATTTACTCTGAATTCCTTTAAACTGGCGTTTTGTTACTTTGTTGTTAATCACTACAGGAATGGATTACAGGATGTCTGCGCCTCTGACCAACCCCAAAATGGCTCCGGTATGGTTCCCGATTGCCGTACTGCTTATCGCTATGCTTTCACTGCAAGGTGGTGCCTCACTTGCCAAATCGTTGTTCCCCACCGTGGGAGCACCCGGCATCACCGCGCTGCGTCTGGGGCTGGGCACCCTGATTCTCTGCGCCATCTTTAAACCCTGGCGCCTGCGTTTTACGCGTGCTCAACGCAAGCCGCTATTAATGTATGGGCTGGCGCTGGGGTGCATGAACTACCTTTTCTATTTGTCCATCCGCACCGTGCCGCTTGGTGTGGCGGTTGGCCTCGAATTTCTTGGCCCGTTAACGCTGGCACTGGCGGGCGCACGCCGGCCTCTGGATTTTCTCTGGGTGTTGCTGGCGGTGACAGGGTTGTGGTTCTTGCTGCCGATTGGCGATGGCATCAGTCACATCGATCCGCTGGGTGCACTGCTGGCGGTGGGAGCCGGTGCTTGTTGGGCCGTCTATATCCTGGCGGGCCAACGCGCTGGCGCAGAACATGGCCCGGCCACCGTGGCAATGGGATCGTTGATCGCCTCGATCATCTTTGTGCCACTCGGGCTGACCTTTGCCGCGCCGGGCATCTGGCACTGGGAAATACTCCCGCTGGCCTTGATCATCGCCCTGCTTTCCAGCGCCATTCCCTACTCTCTGGAGATGATGGCGCTGACGCGACTGCCTGCACGTATCTTTGGCACCCTGATGAGCCTGGAACCGGCGATGGCCGCCCTATCTGGCATGCTCTTCCTCGGTGAACTGCTGACCTTTAAGCAGTGGATCGCTTTACTGGCGATTATTGCCGCTTCGGCGGGTTCGACACTCACCATGAAACAAAAGCGTGCCAAAATAAACGAAGTGGATATAAACACCCCCCAGTAAATAACGTCTTTATTCAGCCTGAAACATTCAGGCTGAATAAATAAGCATTCTCATTCAATTCTTTTCATTCATTACTCTGCATTTGTTATTATTTTGCAACATCACTAAAAGATAATTAACATCAATATCAACTTATTGTTATTTACGGAATTAGCCCAAAAAAGATAAAACCCTGCGCAACATTAAGGTTTATCTATTCCTGTCATCGGTTTAAACAATCCAGCACAACAAAAAACTGCTGCTATACTTATTCCCGTGCTTGATTAGGACAACCATCAATTAGAGGATATTAATGATGAGTACCGCAAAACTGGTTAAAACTAAATCGTCTGATCTCATTTACACCCGTAATGATGTTGCTGATAGCGATAAGAAAGCGACCATCGAGGTGCTCAACCGTCTGGTAGTGGAATATATTGATCTGTCGCTGATCACCAAACAGGCGCACTGGAATATGCGTGGCGCCAACTTTATAGCCGTGCATGAGATGCTGGATGGCTTCCGCACCGCGATTGCCGATCACCAGGACACCATCGCCGAGCGTGTGGTGCAGTTGGGTGGCGTCGCCTTAGGTACTACCCAGATCGTCAACGATAAAACGCCACTGAAAAGCTATCCGCTAAATATTCATAGCGTGCAAGATCACCTGAAAGCGTTGGCCGACCGTTACGCGATTGTGGCTAACGATACGCGTAAGGCGATTAGCGAAGTCAGCGATGAAGATACCGCTGATATCTTCACTGCCGCATCGCGCGATTTGGATAAATTCTTGTGGTTCATCGAATCCAACATTGAATAACGTATGACATCAAAGGCGGGTTATCCCGCCTTTTTTACATTTGTAACATCATGGTGCTTTTTTTGACGCCGTTAACAATTTCTTAATCCTGCCTTTCCCTTGCTATGCCCTTGGTGCACACTGTGCCCGCACCACAACAGCACATTGCACCATATTGGTGACCCAAATAGGTGCAAACTTTTCATCGTATGCAAAATCGCTTCAGCATGGCCCTGCATCCTGCTGATTTCGATAAAAATGAAAAGTTGGCATACTTTTTTCATATGATACGCCGTACAGCAGGCCATCAGGTCTGAAGGGTAATAAGGAAAATAATGATGAAGTCTTTGATTAAAGTCTCCGTGGCCGCGCTGGCGCTGGCCTTCTCGCTTTCTTCCACTGCAGCAGATAAGAAACTGGTTGTCGCCACTGACACCGCATTCGTGCCGTTTGAATTCAAACAAGGCAACGATTACGTCGGCTTCGATATCGACCTGTGGGCCGCTATCGCTAAAGAGCTGAAGCTGGATTACACCCTGAAGCCAATGGACTTCAGCGGTATTATCCCAGCCCTGCAAACTAAAAACGTTGACGTGGCACTGGCCGGTATCACCATCACACCTGAGCGCCAGAAAGCCATCGACTTCTCTGACGGCTACTACAAAAGTGGTCTTTTAGTGATGGTGCGCGAGAACGAAAACAACATTAAAGGTATTGACGATCTGAACGGCAAAGTGGTTGCGGTGAAGAGCGGTACCGGTTCTGTTGATTACGCGAAAGCACACATCAAATCGAAAGATCTGCGTCAGTTCCCGAACATCGACAACGCCTACATGGAATTAGGCACCAACCGTGCTGATGCCGTGCTGCATGACACACCAAACATCCTGTACTTCATCCATACTGCAGGTAAAGGTCGCTTTAAAGCGGTTGGCGAATCAATCGAAGCTCAGCAGTACGGTATCGCCCTGCCGAAGGGCAGTGATGAGCTGCGTAACCAGATCAATGGCGCGTTGAAAACCCTGCGCGACAACGGCACTTACAATACTATTTATAAAAAATGGTTCGGCAGCGAACCAAAATAATTCCGGCTTAAGCCGATTTTTGTAGCAGGGAGCTTATTCTCCCTGCTTTTTATATTTCCACTGCAACTGATTCTGGAGTGACACCATGGAGTTTGACTGGAGCGTCATTTGGCCTGCCCTGCCGATTTTGATCCAAGGCGCCAAAATGACCCTGATAATTTCCGTACTCGGCCTGGTCGGCGGATTGATTATCGGCCTGGTGGCCGGTTTCGCCCGCGCGTATGGCGGCTGGGTGACCAACAACCTCGCGTTGGTCTTTATCGAACTGATTCGCGGCACGCCTATCGTGGTGCAGGTGATGTTTATCTACTTCGCACTGCCGATGGCTTTCCCCGATTTGCGTATCGATCCGTTCACCGCCGCGGTGGTGACCATCATGATTAACTCCGGTGCCTATATCGCGGAAATTACGCGTGGTGCGGTGCTGTCGATCAACAAAGGTTTCCGTGAAGCGGGCCTGGCGCTGGGCTTATCACGTCGTGAAACCCTGCGCTACGTCATCATGCCTTTAGCGCTGCGTCGTATGCTGCCACCACTGGGCAACCAGTGGATTGTGAGTATCAAAGATACCTCGCTGTTTATCGTGATTGGTGTGGCGGAACTGACCCGTCAGGGCCAGGAGATCATCGCCGGAAACTTCCGCGCGCTGGAGATCTGGAGTGCTGTTGCCATCATCTATCTGGTTATTACGCTGGTGTTGAGCTTTGTGCTGCGCCGTATTGAGAAAAGGGTGAAAATCCTGTGATTGAATTTAAAAACGTCTCTAAAAACTTCGGCCAGACTCAGGTTCTGCACGACATCAATCTGAAGATTAATCAGGGTGAAGTAGTGGTGATTATCGGGCCATCAGGCTCGGGTAAATCGACCCTGCTGCGCTGCATCAACAAGCTGGAAGAGATCACCACCGGTGACTTGATTGTTGATGGTATGAAGGTCAACGATCCTAAAGTCGACGAGCGCCTGATCCGTCAGGAAGCTGGCATGGTGTTCCAGCAGTTCCATCTGTTCCCACAGATGAGTGCGCTGGATAACGTCGCCTTCGGTCCTATTCGCGTTCGCGGTGCCAAGAAAGACGCTGCGCAGAAGCTGGCACGTGAACTGCTGGGCAAAGTAGGCCTGGCTGAGCGTGCACACCACTTCCCGGCTGAGCTGTCCGGTGGACAGCAGCAGCGCGTGGCGATTGCCCGTGCTCTGGCAGTGAAACCGAAGATGATGCTGTTTGATGAGCCGACCTCTGCTCTCGATCCTGAACTGCGCCATGAAGTGCTCAAGGTTATGCAGGATCTGGCGGAAGAAGGCATGACCATGGTCATCGTGACGCACGAAGTCGGTTTCGCACAGAAAGTGGCTTCACGTCTGATCTTCATCGACAAAGGCACCATCGCCGAAGATGGCAACCCGGATGAGTTGATTACCAACCCGCCGAGCGATCGTCTGCGCGAGTTCCTGCAGCACGTTTCCTGATAACGATGCAGTAAGTAAAAAGCCGCATCAGCTTAGCTGTGCGGCTTTTTTATTATCTTTGGCTCTTGTTAGATAATTTTCCTTTCAGAATCTTCACCTTCCATTGATGACTATACTTTTTCTCTGGTGCCGCTGAGCGTTGTTCAAGGAGAAAGTCATGTCGTTTGCCCACCCATTATGGCGCTTCGCCATGTGGATGCTGCTCTGTCTGTTCCTCATGCCTGCCGCCAACGCGGTCAATCTGCCGCAGGCGGCCGTTGCGGCTCAACAAACGCAAACCCCCACAGCCAGCAACACGGCTAACAGCGAACCCACCATTGAAGATAAAAAAGCCGCCTATGCCGCACTGGCTAATATTCTGGAAGACAGCACTTCGCGCCAGGAGCTGATTGATCAGTTGCGCCAGGCTGCCAACAGTAAGGCCGTGGACGAGCAGCCGGTACTGGCACCGCCGCAGGCCGATCAGGAAGATCCCACCGTGCTGGAGAGTGTCACCAACGTGACGCGGGAATATGGCGGCGCAGTAGCCTCACAGTTTGTTCAGTTGCATGACAACATTGTGAATGCGCCGCACAAGGCATTTAACCAACAGACCTTTTTTAATGCGCTTAAGTACTTTGTTGGGCTGGCCGCCGCCGTGTTTGCCTTCTACTGGCTGACTCGGCTGTTAATGTATCCGATTTGGCAACGCATGGGCCGCTGGGGACGTAATCACAATCTTGAACGCAGCAAATGGCTGCATCTGCCTGCCACCATTGCATCAGCGTTTATCCTCGATTTACTGCTTCTGGCATTGACGCTGTTTATCGGCCAGATCATCAGTGATAACTACCACAACAACAACCGCACCATTGCCTATCAGCAAGGGCTGTTCCTGAATGCGTTTGCCCTGATTGAATTTTTCAAAGCGGTGCTGCGCCTGATTTTCTGCCCCCGCTTCCCTACCCTGCGTTTCTTCCATCTCTCCGATGCACGCGCCGCTTACTGGAATACGCGCCTGAGCTGGCTGAGCGGTATCATTGGTTACGGACTGTTGGTGGTGGTGCCGATTGTCTCTAACCAGGTGAATATGCAGGTCGGCGCGCTGGTGAATATGCTGATCATGTGCATCATGACTGGTTGGGCACTGTGGTTGATTTTCCGCAACAAACGCAATATCCATGATGAGTTGGCGCGCCTGGCCGATCGCAGCATGAGCTTCTTTGCCCTGTTCATTCGCGCCTTCGGTATGGTGTGGCACTGGCTGGCGAGTGCTTACTTTATTGCCCTGTTCCTGTTCTCTATTTTCAATCCTGGCGACAGCCTGAAGTTTATGATGTCTGCCACGGTGCGCAGTATGGCGATCATTGTCATCGCCGCGCTGATCTCTGGCATGTTGACACGCTGGATTGGTAAGACCCTGACGCTGTCGCCCGACCTGCGGCGCAATTACCCTGAGTTGCAAAAACGGGTGAATGACTGGGTAAAAGCGCTGCTAAAACTGGCTCGCGTCATTACCGTGTTTGCCACTCTGCTGCTTTTACTGAACGCCTGGAATCTGTTCGATCTTACACACTGGCTGACCTACGGTGCCGGGCAGAAGATGGTTGATGTGCTGATCCGCATCGTGATGATTCTGCTGCTCTCCGCCATTGGCTGGACGTTACTCGCCAGCTTGATTGAGAGCCGCCTGGCCTCAGATTCTCACGGTCGCCCGATGCCCAGTGCGCGTACGCGTACACTGCTGACGCTGTTCCGAAACGCGCTGGCCGTGGTGATCAGCACCATCACCATTATGATTTTGCTGTCGGAAGTAGGGGTGAATATTGCGCCGCTGCTGGCGGGTGCGGGTGCGTTGGGGCTGGCGGTGTCATTCGGTTCCCAAACGCTGGTGAAGGATATTATCACCGGCATCTTTATCCAGTTTGAGAACGGTATGAATACCGGCGATTTGGTGACGATTGGGCCGATTACCGGCACGGTAGAACGCATGTCCATTCGCTCGGTTGGCGTGCGCCAGGATACCGGTGCCTATCACATCATTCCGTGGTCTTCGATCACCACCTTCGCCAACTTCGTGCGCGGCATCGGCTCATTTGTAGCGAACTATGATGTAGACCGCAGTGAGGATACCGAGCGCGTCAACGCCACGCTGCAAGCGGCAGTGAAAGATTTACTGGATAACCCAGATATTCGCGGCATGGTGATCGGCGAACCGAGCTTTTCGGGCTTGGTCGGCTTAACCAATCAATCTTTTACTGTGCGCGTGTCGTTTACCACCCAGCCGTTGAAACAGTGGACGGTGCGGTTTGCGCTGGATGATAAAGTGAAAAAGCATTTTGATGCGGCAGGGATCAGAGCACCGCATCAAACAGTAGAGGTGATGCAAACCGGCAGTGATGTGGCCTCTGCTGCCAGTGTGCCTGCGCTGCCGCCACCGATGTAGCAACGGAAGTTATCCAGCGTGCTAAAGCACGCCCCAACACCCCGTTGCCGTTCGACTAACCGTGGCGTGCAATGCGTTTCGCGCGCGCCGCTGGCGGCAGGAAGGTCCAGGCAATAAAGCGACTCTGTTTCTGCCCTTGCGCCATCTCGATGATACGTACTTCGTACGCCTCAAGATCGCGCAGTTGGTCGCGCAGCGCTGGCAGGTTCTCTTTGCGCGAAACCAGTGAGGTGAACCAGACAATGTGGTCAGCGAAGGCGACACTTTCATCGATCATCTGGCCGACGAATTGACGTTCGCCCCCTTCACACCACAACTCGTTATGCTGGCCACCAAAGTTGAGTGGCGCGTTTTTCCCTAAGCCAAGGTTGCGCGTTTTACGCTGACCAACCATCGCCGCTTCCTGCGCCGAGGCGTGGAAAGGGGGATTACACAGCACTGCGTGATAGCGTTCATTTTTATGTACCACTCCAGCAAAAATTGCCGAGGCATTTTTCTGGCGGCGCAGCCGCACACCGCGCTGCAGACCCGGATTACTCGCGACAATCTGGTTGGCGGCAGTAATCGCTTCGGCGGTGATGTCAGTACCGGTAAAACGCCAGCCGTACTCGGCGTGACCAATTAACGGATAGATCAGGTTGGCACCGCAACCGATATCCATGATATCTAAATCGCGCGGAATTTTGCCGCCATTGTCGCCTGCCAGCAGATCGGCTAAGGCGTGAATATAGTCAGCACGACCCGGCACCGGCGGGGTGAGATAGCCTTCCGGCAACTGCCAGTTGAGGTTGTAGAACAGCTTAATCAGCGCCTGGTTCAGCAGCATAACCGCTTCAGGATCGGCAAAATCCACCGACAGATCGCCATAGCCGTTGGGACGCACTTTTATCGCCAGCGGCGGATGGGCTGCGGTCAGAGCGGCAAAATCATAACGGCCCTGATGGCGATTACGTGGATGGAATGGCGAGGTAGCGGCTGGCTTGTTCATAGTTTCTCCGGAAAGTGGCGCGGGCGTAAGATACGCTGGATGGCGGCATCGCACAATCCGCCTACAAGATTTTCTGCATTGAATTTAAACCTACTATCCCAAAACTGAGTCCAAAAGAATTCGTGCTACAGCAAGGCGGCAAGTGTGAGTATCCCAGGCGCTTACAGATTTCAGTGACTGGCGTGCGCACGCTCAGCCAACGCCGCTGTCGTACGAAGTATGAAGGACGAATCAGGAGCGCTAATGCGGCAACGTTACACTTATCAACCACGAAGCGGGCATGGCTTGCCGCACGACCCTTTGAACGCCATTGTCGGACCGCGCCCTATTGGTTGGGTCAGTTCCCTTAGCGCGAGCGGCCAACGCAATCTGGCCCCCTATAGCTTCTTTAACTGCTTTAACTATCATCCGCCTATCATCGGTTTCGCCAGCAGCGGCTGGAAAGACAGCGTACGCAATATCAGTGAGAGCAAAGAGTTTGTCTGGAATCTGGCGACGCGCCCGCTGGCGGAAGCGATGAACGAGAGTTCCGCCTCCGTGCCGCCCGAACAGGATGAGTTTGCGCTGGCGGGATTAACCCCCCTCGCCGCCTCACATGTGAATGTCAGTATGGTGGCTGAGAGCCCGGTGAATTTTGAGTGCCGTTTAACCCAGCTGATTCGTCTGCAAGATGTGCAGGGAACCGAGCTGGAGAGTTGGTTGGTATTGGGCGAAGTGGTGGCGATTCACATTGATGAGTCATTGCTGGAGAACGGTATTTACCAGACGGCTAAGGCGCAACCGATTCTGCGTGCCGGTGGCCCCTCGGCTTATTACGGCATCAGTGAAGATCTGCGCTTTGATTTAGTCCGGCCAGATGCCCGCCGGGGATAAATCCGGTACCTGACGTAGAGACGCAATTTATGGCGTAATGCTCGTCCGTTAATCGGCTGACGATAACGCCGTCTGGGGCAGCATAGGGGCTGGCGGTCCTCGCGCCGCTTCGCGGTACCTTCACGTCGCTCGTCTGCCTTAACGGACCGGTGCCGATGGAACATCCATGTTCCAGCGCCACCTTTCGCCCGCGTCCTGCGGGCTCTCCTGGCATACTCTCTCCGTTCAGCACTGCGGATTGCCTGCCCCTATGCTGCCCCAGCCTGCTAATGAGCTTCAGTGCGAGTTGTAAAAAAGCAGTGATAGCAAGCGCGCGATAAGCACCCCACGACAGGTTAAGTTTTAATGCTTCTTCATCACATCAACCGCCTTTGCGATCTCGGGTGCCAGCCAGCGATCTTCCTGCCAGTTCGCCACCACGGCACGTAAGCGATGTAATGCCTGCTTTGTGCCCTGCGCGAGTGCCTCCTCACCGTGGAAGTCCAGCGCCTGCGCAGCCAGCAGGTATTCGATCGCCAGAATCTGCCAGACGTTACCCACCAGCTTCAGCAGCTTGAGCGCCGCGCCGGTGCCGAGGCTAAGATGATCCTCTTGCAAACCAGAGGTCACGAAATTATCCAGCACCGCCGGTTGCGCCAGCTGACGGTTTTCCGCACACAGGGAGGCCGCCACATACTGCGCAATCATCATGCCGGAATTTACCCCCGGTTGTGCCACCAGGAACGCAGGCAGACCACTGACCAACGGATTCACCAGTCGGTCCAACCGCCGCTCGGCAATACTTCCCACTTCCGCCATGGCGATGGCTAACAGATCTGCCGCCATAGCCACCGATTCACCGTGTGGGTTCGCCTGGGACACCACGCGCCAGTTATCCACCGTACCCAGCACCAGCGGATTATCGGTGCAGGCATTTAATTCGGTATTCACCTGACGCGCGGCATGATCGAACTGATCGCGGCTGGCACCGTGCACCTGCGGCATCGAGCGCAGGCTCAGTGCATCTTGGGTGCGGACCCCGACACTCTTTGCCAGCAATGGGCTGTCGCTTAACAACTGGCGTAACCGCTGGCCACTCACCTGCATTCCTGGGCTGGCTTTCAAGGCTATGACTTCGGCATCAAATGCCACCAACTGCCCACGCAGCGCCTCAAAGCTCATGGCGCCAGTGACGTCGGCCCAATCCAGCAAGCGCGCCGCATCGTCGAGCGCCAGGCAGGTCAAACCGGTCATGCAAGGTGTGCCGTTGACCAGGCTCAAGCCCTCTTTCGCGCCCGGTCGATAAGCTGTGAGTCCTGCCTGAGCCAGCGCCTGTTCAGCGGGTATGATCTGATGCTGATACTCAACGTCGCCCACGCCAATCAGCGCCAGCCCGATGTGTGCCATATGGCTGAGATACCCCACCGATCCCTGGGATGGCACCTGTGGCGTAATCTGGTTGTTCAGTAACGCCAGCAGATGCTGCACCAACGCCACAGACACACCCGACTTGCCGTGACTGTAGTTGGCAATTGCAGCACAGAGAATGGCACGCACCTGTTCGCGCGCCAGTAGCGGCCCGACACCACAAGCGTGACTCAACAGTGTGTTGCGTGAAAGCTGGCTGAGTTGCGCTTCCGGCAAGGTGATATTGCACAGCGCGCCCAAACCGGTGTTGATGCCATAAGCAATGTGACCGCTGGCCACGATCTGTTCGACTATCTCGCGCCCCTGCGCAATGCGCTGCCAGGCACTGGCACTCAAAGCCAGTTCCGCGTCAAGCCGGGCAACGTGCACCAGCTCCTGCCATGTCAACGGCGCGTCGCCCCATACGATAGTCATGCGGTTTGCTCCGTGTGGTGGCTTTGATGGCTAGAGATAAACTGCTTAAAGCGCTGCGATCCTTGTTCGCCAAACATCTCTTGCGGTGTGCCCTGGCAATCAATGGTGCCCTGGTGCATAAACACCACACGATTGGAGACGTTGCGCGCAAACCCCATCTCGTGCGTCACCACCAGCATGGTACGGCCCTCTTCTGCCAGACTGCGCATCACTTTCAGCACTTCGCCCACCAGCTCCGGGTCCAGCGCCGAGGTCGGTTCATCAAACAGCATCACTTCTGGGTCCATCGCCAGGGCGCGAGCAATCGCCACACGCTGTTGCTGCCCACCAGAGAGTTGCGCCGGATAGAAGTCTTTACGATTGAGTAAGCCAACACGGTCCAGCAGCTGTTCCGCCTGCGCGATGCAGCTTTTTTTATCGCGCTTGAGTACATAGTGCGGCCCTTCAATGACGTTTTGCAGCACGGTCATATGTGACCACAGGTTAAAACTCTGGAACACCATGCCCAAGCGTGAGCGTAGGCGCTCAATCTGCTTCGGATTCGCCGCCAGTTGATGGCCACGCGCATGGCGCTTCATTTCAATGGTTTCGCCACCGACGCTGACGACACCCGTATCCGGCGTTTCCAGCAAATTGATGCAGCGCAGCAAGGTACTTTTGCCGGAACCACTGGCACCAAGAATCGAGATGACATCGCCTTGATGCGCCTGCAGCGAAATGCCTTTTAATACTTCCATCGCGCCAAAGGATTTGTGGATATCTGTGGCGGTTAAGGTAACAGGTGATGTGGATTGCATCTTACTCTCCGGCAAGCGGTTTAACGGCGGGTAACGGCTTTTTTTCAACGCGATGCACCGGGGTTAAACGGCGTTCTAATAACGCGTAAAGCTGGACGATAATGAAATTGAGGATCAGGTAAATCGCCGCAGCACAGACAAACACTTCCATGGTGCGATAGGTGCGTTGAATGATCTGTTGCGCCACGCCGGTGACATCCCAAACGGTCACCAGACTGGCCAGTGCGGTGGATTTCACCAACAGAATGGCTTCGGTGGAATACGCTGGCAGTGCGTAGCGCAGCATGATCGGCGCGATAATGCGGCGCAGAAGCAACCAGCGCGACATGCCACAGGCTAACCCGGCTTCAACTTGCCCTGCTGGGACCGCCAGCAATGCACCACGCAAGATCTCAGCGGTGTAAGCCGCCGTGCACAGCGACAGGGCCAGCACTGCACAGATAAAGGGTTCGCGCAGGAAAGGCCAGACAAAGCTATGACGGATGACACCAAACTGGCCCAGTCCGTAGTAGATCAAAAACAGCTGGATCAGCAGCGGCGAGCCGCGGAATACCAGGATATAACCGCGAGCAAAGCCGCTCAGCACCCGCCAGCGGCTCATGCGTAGCGTCAAAATGCCCAGCGCCAGGATGCCGCCGCACAGGAAGGCACTGATAAACAGTCCCAGCGTCACCGGCAGCGCGGCGCTGAGTTTGAGAAAGGTATCCGTGAGAAAGGCGAAGTCGATCATGCTGCTGCTCCTTAATGCTGTGCCGCAGTGCGACTTTGCCAGGCGCGCCCCAGGCGTAACTCCGCCCGACGAAACGCATGATTAGACAGCAGTGTCAGCACCAGATAGCAGGCACCGCCAATCAGATAGAAGGTGAAGTAATCACGCGTGGACCCCGCAGCGACCTGGCTGGCACGCATCAGTTCGACAATGCCGGTCACCGACACCAGCGCCGAATCTTTTAAGCTCATCTGCCAGACATTCGACATACCCGGCAGCGCATAGCGCACAATCTGTGGTAACAGAATGCGCTGTGCGATGCGCCAGCGTGGCATCCCTATCGCCATCGCCGCTTCAATTTCACCTTTTGCCAGCGCCAGACGTGCAGCGCGATACACTTCACCTTGATAAGATCCAGAGATGAGCCCAATCGCCAGCGCACCAATCAGGAAGGGTGGCGCTTCGATGAAGCCATCAGCGCCGAACATCTGCCCCACCAGCGTGATCAGACCCGAACCACCAAAATAGAACAGGTAGATCACCAGCAGTTCTGGGATGCCGCGAAACACCGTTGAATAGGCTTCACCTAACCAGCGCAGCCAGCGCTGCGGCGACAGCTTGGCCGCCGCAACGCCCGAACCGACTACGGCACCAATCACCAGCGCGGACAGCGACAGTAGTAGCGTGGTGAAGGCGGCCCCCAGGATCAGGCGACCCCAACCATCAGCACCAAAACTCAGCAGGCTCATCATCTTTCACCTCACTTACGGCGTTACGTCAGTTTTAAACCACTTTTCACTCAGCTTTTTCACGGTGCCATCCGCCAGCGCGGCTTTGATCGCCTCGTCAAGTTTGGCTTTCAGATCGTTATCCGCCATGCGTACGCCCATGGCTTCACCTTCTCCCCAGATAGGGCCACCCAACTGCGGGCCGCTGAAGGTCAGGTTGCTGTTCTCCTTGCGTGCCAGCATCGACTGGGCAAAGGTGACGTCGTCGAATACCGCATCAATACGGCCTGCCTGGAGATCGAGGATGGCATCGGCCGACGAGGTGTACTCACGCACGTCTGCGACATCTTTGAAGTATTTATCAATGAAGGGGGTGTAGACCGTGCCAGAGGCGATACCGATGGTTTTACCCTTAACTGCCGCTTTCAGCGGGGCAATCGCAGCGTTAATTTCTTTTTCATCATCA
Organism: Pantoea vagans; assembly: GCF_001506165.1. Taxonomy (NCBI): domain Bacteria; kingdom Pseudomonadati; phylum Pseudomonadota; class Gammaproteobacteria; order Enterobacterales; family Erwiniaceae; genus Pantoea; species Pantoea vagans. The sequence goes on from NZ_CP011427.1 coordinate 2,682,567, forward strand.
TGCAGTTTGATGATGTTTTTATCCGCTGGCAGCAGTGGGCTGTCTTTGGTGGTGATGAAGGTGGCTGGCGTGGACGCATAGGGTACGGTGAAATTCACCACTTTTTTACGGTCTGGCGTGATGACAATCGCGTCCATAATCACGTCATATTTTCCGGCGTTAAGCCCGGCGATCATGCCATCCCAGTTTTGCACCACCAGTTTGCACTGGATGCCCATGCGTTTACACAGGTCTTCCATCAGTTCAGGTTCAAAGCCGCCTAACTTGCCGCCCGGCAGCGTCAGGTTCCAGGGTTCATAACTGCCTTCAGTGGCGATAGTGATGGATTTCCACTCTTTCGCCTGCACAGCAACACCGCTGATCAGCAGGCTGGCAAACAGGGTCGTGAGGCAAAAACGGCGAATTGGGGCGCGGTGCGTCATGCGGCTTCTCCTGGTCATTTATCGAATTGGCTGTCTCTGTTAGCTGATACAGCGCAGATGACATTTCATGTATATACAAGTTAGCGTGCGGCAGATCATTGTCGGCATGAGCTTTTTGTGAGCCAGCCAGAATAAAATTTGATATCAACCACGTGGTCTTTACTTGTACATACAACCTAGCAAGTGATGTGCCAGGTCGGCAGAAGCGGTTAAATCAGGGAATTGTCACGGAGGGGTTGTAACGTCGCACCATTTAGGGGCGTGCAATGCACAATGTTGGGGATGAGGCGTCAGTGCTTCAGACAATGTGCCCTTTTTGACAACCCGCACTGAAGCTAATGAGCTGGCTGGGGCCGCACCGGGGCTGGCATTCCGCAGCGCTGAGCTGAGCGAGTATGCCAGGAGAGCCCGCAGGACGCGGGCGAAAGGTGGCGCTGGAACATGGATGTTCCATCGGCACCGGTCCGTAAGGCAGACGAGTGAAGTGAAGGTACCGCGTAGCGGCGTGAGGACCGCCAGCCCCGGTGCGACCCCAGACGGCGTTATCATCAGTCGTTTAACTGACAAGCATTGCGCCATTAATGGGGACCGCCATCACTCAAACCGGTTTTCCGGCCTCAAGAAATGCCTTTATCAACGGTTTCAACACCTTCTGCAACTGCGCAGCGCGCGCCTGCTGCCAGGCGAAAGGTGGCGTCTCGTCCATATAATTTAGCTGCGCCAGCTCCAACTGCACCGCTTGCACGCCCTGCTCCGGCTGACCATAGGCACGAGTAATATAGCCACCTTTAAAGCGGCCATTCACCACCCAGCTGTAATCGCTTTGCGCGGCGCAGACGTTCTGAATCGCTTCAATCACCGCCGTGGAGCAACTCGCGCCCTCGTTGGTTCCGATGTTGATGTCAGGCAGTTGGCCGTCAAACAGACGCGGGATCACTGAGGCGATGGAGTGGGCATCGAACAACAGCGCATAACCATGTTCGGCTTTCAGCCGCGCCAGCTCTTGCTGAATCTGCTGGTGATAAGGCTGCCAGATGTTATCAAGATAGCCCTGACGTGCACTGGCACTCGGGGTTTTGCCCTCGTCAAAGGTTGGGGTTCCGTCAAACAGCGTTTCTGGATAGAGCCCGGTGGTGGCAGTGGTGTAAAGCGGCTGGTTATCCGCTGGGCGATTAAGATCGATCACAAAGCGCGAGTAGTGGCCAATCAGCACGCTGGCACCCAGATCGCGCACAAAATCATACAGCAGCGGAATATGCCAGTCGGTATCCGGCAGACCGCGTGCCGCCTCGCTCAAGCCAGCGTCCACTTCCGGGGTTAATTGGGTACCCGCATGCGGAATACTGACCAGCAGCGGCAGCTTACCTGCAGTGAAATGAAAAGGGGTCATTGCGCTTCTCCACGATAAATAACCTGACACGGCAGTTCGCCGCCCAGCCAGTAAACCAGTTCAGCTGGACGAGCCAGCGGCCAGTGCACAAAATTCGCTACCTTACCCGGCTCCAGCGAGCCGTGCGTGTGTTGTAATCCCAGCGCCTTTGCTCCCCATAAGGTCACACCTGCCAGCGCTTCCTCCGGGGTCAGTCCAAACAAGGTGCAGCCCATGTTCAACATCAAACGCAGTGAAAGCGCGGGAGAGGTGCCGGGGTTAGCATCGCTGGCCAGCGCCATCGGCACACCATGTTTGCGGAACAGTTCCAGCGGCGGGCGTTGCGTTTCACGCAGCAGATAAAAAGCACCCGGCAGCAATACCGCCACCGTGCCATGCTGCGCCATCGCTTTAGCATCGTCTTCGGTAGCATACTCAAGATGATCGGCTGACAGCGCACCGTACTGTGCTGCGAGCGTGGCACCGCCAAGCGCAGAGAGCTGCTCGGCGTGCAGTTTCACCGGCAGATCCAGCGCTTTAGCGGCATCAAACACCGCGCGGACCTGTTCAGGGGAAAACGCCAGATGTTCGCAGAAGGCATCGACCGCATCCGCCAGCCCCTCGGCCTTGACCTGCGGCAACAGGCTATTACAGATGATATCGACCCAGCCCTGCGGATGCTGTTTAAACTCCGGCGGAAAACCGTGGGCCGCCAGGCAGGTAGCGAGCACGTCAGCAGGCACCGTTTCTGCCAGCTCGCGGATGGCGCGCAGCAGGGTCAATTCACTGGTTTCATCGAGGCCGTAACCGGATTTGATCTCGACCGTGGTAACCCCTTCGGCCAGCAAACGATCGAGCCGCCAGCGCGCCGACGCCACCAGCTCAGCCTGCGTGGCCGCGCGCGTAGCACGCACCGTCGAGAGGATACCGCCACCCTGCGCGGCGATCTCGGCATAGCTGACGCCATTCAGACGCTGTTCAAACTCCTGGCTGCGATCGCCGCCAAACACCAAATGGGTATGGCAATCCACCAGCCCAGGCGTGATGATGCCGCCATCAAACTCATGCTGCTCACGTGGCGTAAAATCCGGTAACGCGCTGCGGGGCCCCACCCAAATCAGTTTACCGTTATCCACTGCCACGGCGCCGTCGGCAATCAGGTTATAGTGACCATCTCGCATCGTCACGATATCGGCCCCCAGCCACAGGCTGTCGATCTGCTTCGTTTCTGCCATCCCACTCCCCTTCACGTCTGACGATTTACACTGCGCATTAAAGTATGTATATGTATATACAACTATCCGCCCTTAAGGATCAACCATGGCCGTGTTTTTTGCCCCACGCGCGCTGCTGGCCGACGGCTGGCATGAAGACGTTATCATCACCACCGATGCCTCCGGGCAGATCATCGAACTCACGCCCAACAGCGCCTGCGGCAGTGCAACGCGCCTGGCGGGCTCGGTGATCCCGGCTATCGCTAACCTGCATTCACACGCCTTCCAGCGCGCCATGTCCGGGCTGGCAGAAGTGGCGGGTGACCCCCAGGACAGTTTTTGGACCTGGCGCGATCTGATGTATCGCATGGTGCAGCGCCTGTCACCCGAACAGGTGGGTGATATCGCCACGCACCTGTATATCGATATGCTGAAAGGCGGTTACAGCCAGGTGGCGGAGTTCCACTATTTGCATCACGACCCGCACGGGAAACCTTATGTCGATGATGCGATGCTGCAGCAACTGATCGCTGCAGCCGATACCGCCGGAATCGGTCAGACGCTGCTGCCCGTGCTCTACAGTTACAGCGGATTTGGTGCTCAGCCAGCCAGTGAGGGACAACGTCGCTTTATCCAGCAGACTGACGCCTATCTGCAACAGCAGCAGCGCGTAGCCCAGTGGAGCGCGCACAAACCATTACTGAATCATGGCATCTGTTTCCACTCGCTGCGCGCGGTGAGTGAAGCACAAATGCGTGATGTGCTCGCCGCCAGCCACGCAGAGGTGCCGGTGCATATTCACGTCGCAGAGCAGGAAAAAGAGGTCAATGACAGTCTGGCCTGGAGCGGTGAGCGCCCCGTTGCCTGGCTCTACAATCGCTTTGAGGTGGATAAACGTTGGTGCCTGATCCATGCCACGCACCTTGATGACAGTGAGATTCAGCGCATGGCGGCCAGCGGTGCCATCGCCGGATTATGCCCCACAACCGAAGCCAACCTCGGTGACGGTATTTTCCCCGCGGTGGACTACATCGCACGCGGCGGGCGTTGGGGCATTGGCTCCGACAGCCATGTCTCGCTCAGCGCGTTAGAAGAACTGCGCTGGCTGGAGTATGGTCAGCGTCTGCGCGACCGTCGCCGCAATCGCATCACCCTGCCGCATCAACCTTCGGTGGGCGATCTGCTCTGGCAACAAGCGGCGCAAGGCGGTGCCCAGGCATGCGCTATTGCCACCGGCGAACTGGCGGTGGGCCAACGCGCCGACTGGCTGGTACTGGATAACGATGCCTTCCTCGGCAGCGTCAACTCCGCCTCCCTGCTCAACCGCTGGTTGTTTGGTGGCACGCAGCGCCAGATTCGCGATGTGTTTGTCGCCGGAAACCAGGTGATCAGCGAAGGCCATCATCCCGCCGAAGAAGCGGCGGCGGCACGCTTCGCTCAAGCCATGAGTGCACTGCAATGAGAACGCATTTTGATTATGGCCAGCTGCCGGTGAGCCGCTGGCGCAATGGCGGGGGAGAAACCCGTGAAATCGTGAGCTTCCCGCCAGGTGACGCACAATTTGGCTGGCGCGCCAGTATCGCCACCATTGACGCCGATGGCCCCTTCTCCCCTTTCCCCGGTGTTGACCGGGTGATCACGCTGCTGCACGGTGACAGTGTGCTGCTGCGCAGCGAGCAGGTGCAGCAGCGTTTGCTACCGCATCAGCCATGGGCATTTCCTGGTGAATGGGCGATTGAGGCGCAGATCAGCGGAAGCTGTCAGGATTTCAACATCATGACGCGCCGCGACAGTTGGCTTTCTCAGGTTAAGGTGGTTCAGCACCCTGTTACCAGCACGCATGGCGTCGCCTGGGTGTTGAACGGAGAGTGGCAAACCGCAGACGGGGAGAGACTGATGGTGGATCAGGGCATGTGGTGGCTGGATGAAGAGACGACGCTGGCTCCGCTCTCGGCGGAAGCCAGCCTGCTGTTTGTGGCGCTTAACCGTGTCCTCTGAAACGACCGAGTAACTTATAACGCGAGCCTGGATAGAGCAGGCGCGCGTAAGTCACGATTTTATTGTCGCTCCAGGTTTGACGACGAATCAACAAGCAAGGTTCATGTTCATCCAGCGCCAGATGCTTACGCTGGCGCAGGTCCGGCAGCACCGCTTCCACAATATGCTCACCGGCGGTCAACGGCGCGACACGCATCAGATAGGTGTAAGGCGTGAGTTGATGGTAATCCTGGCTAAGGTAATCCGGTGCCACCAGTGGGTTAACCAGACGATCTTCCAGCTGAACTGGCAGCTCGTTTTCATAATGGACGATCAGCGAATGGTAGAGCGTTTGCCCGGTCGATAAGCCCAGCACCGCCGCCTGTTCAGGATCGGCCTTCATCTGACCAATGGATAAAATTTTGCAGCTGTGACGATGGCCGCGCTGAGCAATTTCATCCGCGATATTGTGCACTTCCAGCATCGCGGTGTAGCCCTTCATCTCAGCAACGAAGGTGCCCACGCCCTGCATACGCACCAGAAACCCTTCACTGGTCAGTTCACGCAGCGCACGGTTGATGGTCATACGGCTGACGCCCAACTCATTGACCAGTTCGCTTTCGGATGGCACGCGCTGGTTGGCTTTCCAGTGGCCTTCACGGATCTGGCTGACGATCGCCTGTTTCACGCGTTGATAAATCGGTGCTGGCTCATCGCCCATCGCTGCAGCCAGCTGTGCTATTGCCGTTTGCTCCGCCATATCCTGTTCCTTTTCCGAATAATGCCCAAAGTTTACTGTCTCAGCACGTAAATGTATATACATCTAATCGTGCAGACAGCACGCCAACAGTGCAGCCCTCTCCCCTTTTCAGTGCAATGCGTTACCGGCTTAGCCAGCGGATGCGCATTGCGGCGCATTTCACAGAATCAGATCAATCTGGCATAGCGCTTGCTACTTGTATAGACAAGATTAGACACTTATGCTTCACTCACAGCATTCCATGGGCGTCCGGGCGATTTATCGCGGTAGCAAAGCGACCGGACAGTGCCAGATCACTTGTATAGACAGGAGTAGACTATGTCAGGTTCGGTTCAGGAAATTCGCCTCGTTCCCGGTGAAGTGGACCTCGCCACCTTGCGAACCATTTATCAAAGCAAGGTGACGCTCACGTTAGCCGATGAGGCACGTGCGGCCATCTATCGCGCCAACGAAACCGTTGATGCCATCGTCGCATCGGGCAAAGTGGTGTATGGCATTAATACCGGCTTTGGCAAACTGGCTCAGACGCAGATCCCCTCTGAACGTCTGGCCGAACTGCAACGTAATCTGGTGTTATCCCACAGTGTCGGCCTGGGCGATTTACTGCCGGATAACGTGGCACGCCTGGTGGTTGCCACTAAAATCATCAGTCTGGCGCGCGGCCATTCCGGCGTGCGCATCGAACTGATCGAAGCGTTACTGGCACTGTTCAATGCGGGCGTCATGCCTTGCATCCCAGAGAAAGGATCGGTTGGCGCATCGGGTGATTTAGCTCCGCTGGCTCACTTGTCACTGATGCTGCTGGGTGAAGGCCAGGTGCGTGTTGAGGGCAAACTGATCCCTGCGACAGAAGGTCTGGCGCGTGTCGGCCTGCAACCGATTGTGCTGGGACCGAAAGAGGGTCTGGCGCTGCTTAACGGCACCCAGGTTTCCAACGCCCTGGCACTGCGCGGTCTGTTCGAAGCCGAAAACCTGTTTGCCGCAGGATTGATGGCAGGTGCACTCTCGCTGGAAGCCATCAAAGGCTCGGTGAAACCTTATGATGCACGCATCCATCAGGCTCGCGGTCAATCAGGGCAAATCGCCGTGGCCGCTGCGGTCTCAACCCTGCTGGAAGGCAGCGAAATCCTCAGCTCGCATACCAATTGTGGACGCGTACAAGACCCCTACTCTATTCGCTGCGTCCCTCAAGTGATGGGAGCCTGCCTGGATAACCTCAGCCACGCAGCACGCGTATTACAGATTGAAGCTAACGCCGCATCGGATAACCCGTTGGTGTTCAGTGACAGCGGCGATGTCATTTCTGGCGGTAACTTCCACGCCGAGCCAGTGGCTTTCGCCGCCGATATTATTGCGCTGGCGATTGCCGAAGTCGGTGCTATCTCCGAGCGTCGGATGGCACTGCTGCTGGATACCGGTCTTTCAGGCTTGCCGCCATTCCTGGTGCGTGATGGCGGTGTCAACTCCGGCTTTATGATTGCACAGGTGACGGCGGCCGCACTGGCTTCAGAAAACAAATCCCTGGCGCATCCCGGCAGCGTCGACAGCCTGCCGACCTCTGCTAACCAGGAAGATCACGTCTCAATGGCGACCTATGCCGCTCGCCGCCTCGGCGATATGTGCTTCAACACCGCCGCCGTGGTCGGTATTGAAGCGATGGCAGCAGCCCAAGGCATTGATTTCCACCGTCCGCTGCAAAGCTCTGCTGCGCTAGAGCAGGAGATGAGCCGAATTCGTGAAAACGTGGCCTTCCTCGATCACGACCGTTTAATGGCGCCGGATATCGAATCCATGCGCTTGTGGGCCAGCAGCCATGCCTGGCCTGAATCCCTTACTGCGCTGCTGCCAAGCCAGCGTTCTACTACCCATTAAGGAACCGATGATGAGCGAAACTTTGTCTCAGGCTGTAGCCCGTGAAATCCGTGCGCCGCGCGGTAATGAACTGCATTGTGCTAACTGGTTAATTGAAGCGGCTTACCGCATGATCCAGAACAACCTCGATCCTGATGTGGCAGAACGCCCGGAAGATCTGGTGGTGTACGGCGGTATCGGGAAAGCCGCCCGTAACTGGGAGTGCTTCGAGCAGATTTTGCGTTCGCTGCGCGCCCTGCAGCCGGAAGAAACGTTATTGATCCAGTCCGGCAAACCGGTGGGCGTGTTCCGCACCCATGCAGATGCGCCGCGTGTGCTGCTGGCGAACTCCAACCTGGTGCCACACTGGGCCACCTGGGATCATTTCCACGAGTTGGATAAAGCCGGGTTGATGATGTATGGCCAGATGACCGCAGGTTCATGGATCTACATCGGTGCGCAGGGCATCGTGCAGGGCACCTTTGAAACCTTCGCCGAAGCCGGTCGTCAGCATTACGACAGCGATCTGCGTGGCCGCTGGATCCTCACTGCCGGTTTGGGTGGCATGGGCGGCGCACAACCGCTGGCAGGCGTGCTGGCCGGTGCCAGCGTGCTGGCGATTGAGTGCCAGGAATCACGCATCGATTTCCGTCTGCGTACCCGCTACGTGGATCACAAAGCCTACACGCTGGACGAAGCGCTGGATCTGATTGAAAAAGCCACCAAAGCGAAACAGGCGATATCCGTCGGCCTGTTAGGCAATGCCGCCGAGATCGTACCGGAACTGGTCAAACGCGCTAAAGCGGGTGGTATGAAACCCGATATCGTGACGGACCAGACCTCTGCACACGACCCGATCAACGGCTATCTGCCGATCGGTTGGGATGTTGAGCGCTGGCAGGCCGAGCGCGTCAGCAACCCGAAAGCGGTGGAACAAGCGGCACGCGCGTCAATGGCCGTACACGTGCAGGCGATGCTGGATTTCCACCACATGGGCGTGCCCACCGTGGATTATGGCAATAACATCCGTCAGGTGGCGCTGGATGAGGGTGTGAAAAACGCCTTCGATTTCCCAGGCTTTGTCCCGGCCTATATTCGTCCGCTGTTCTGCGAAGGCAAAGGCCCGTTCCGTTGGGTGGCGTTGTCAGGTGATCCGGAAGATATCTACAAAACCGATGCCAAGCTAAAAGAGCTGTTCCCGGACCATAAGAACCTGCACCGCTGGCTCGATATGGCGCAGGAGCGCATCGCCTTCCAGGGCTTGCCAGCGCGTATTTGCTGGTTGGGCCTCGGCGAGCGCCATAAAGCCGCGCTGGCGTTTAACGAAATGGTACGTAATGGCGAGCTGAAAGCGCCTATCGTGATCGGTCGTGACCATCTGGATTGCGGTTCGGTGGCCTCACCTAACCGTGAAACCGAAGCGATGAAGGATGGCTCTGATGCCGTGTCCGACTGGCCGCTGCTCAATGCCCTGCTGAACACTGCAGGCGGCGCGACCTGGGTGAGCCTGCACCACGGCGGTGGCGTGGGAATGGGCTTCTCGCAGCACTCTGGCGTGGTGATTGTCTGCGACGGCACCGCCGAAGCCGATGCGCGCCTGAGCCGTGTGCTGTGGAACGACCCGGCAACGGGCGTAATGCGCCATGCGGATGCTGGCTACGAGCTGGCACAGAGCTGTGCGAAAAAACATGATTTGAATCTGCCAATGCAGAAATAGATCTAACGGTGCGCAGCAATGCGCACCCTGACCTGATAACCGTCGCGGCGCGATTTATCGCATCGCGACGGTTAAAATCACTCTGCGACTCATCGTATATTCCATTCCGCTATACCCTATAGCCAAATTATTCCGTTCCGCGATAGACGCCACCCTGCGCTTACCACTACAGTGAACACATCACCTCGTGTCAGAGAAATCGCAGCACATGCTGCTGATGGAGAGCCTAATTTTATGAGCCTGCCTGCCGTCCTGCTGGAAAACGCCCTTAACTGGCGTCGTCAGTTACACCAACATCCTGAACTGGGTTACCAGGAGCAACACACTAGTGAGTTGGTGGCAAAGGTGCTTGCAGAAGCAGGGTTACAGGTGTTTCGTGGGCTGGCAGGAACCGGTGTTATCGGCACGTTGGAAAATGGTCCGGGGCCGGTTATTGGCCTGCGTGCCGACATGGATGCGCTACCGATCACCGAGAAAGGTGCACCAGAGTGGAAATCCACCCGTCCCGGCGTGATGCATGCCTGCGGCCACGATGGTCATACCGCGATTCTGCTGGCGGCCGCCTGCCAACTGGCTGCGACACGTAACTTCAAAGGCACGGTGCACTTCCTGTTCCAGCCCGCTGAAGAGAACCTTGGCGGTGCACGCAAAATGGTGGAAGAAGGCTTGTTTACCCGCTTCCCCATGGATGCAGTCTATGCAATGCATAACTGGCCTGGTTTACCGGTGGGTTCGCTGGCGGTAAATCCAGGGGCGATGATGGCCTCGCTCGATTCGTTTGAAATCACGCTCAATGGCAAAAGCTGCCATGCGGCCATGCCGGAAAGCGGAGCCGACCCGATGGTGGTAGCGGCGGAACTGATTCTGGCGTTACAAACCATCCCTTCACGCCGTCTGTCCCCACTGGCCTCTGCGGTGGTCAGCGTGACGCAAATCCACGGCGGTGAAGCGATTAACGTCATTCCAGAGCAGATTGTCTTGCGAGGCACGGTACGATGTTTGCAGACCGACGTGCGCGATCGCGTGCGCGGTCTGATTGAAGATTTCGTCACCACGCTGCCACGCCCGTTTGGCGTCAGCGGTGAGATTCACTGGTATCCTGGTTATCCCGTCACGGCCAACCATGCCGAGCCCGCTGAGCATGTGCGCGATGTCGCTAACCGCGTGTTGGGGGAATCGCAGGTGCACTGGCAGGTTAACCCTTCCATGGCATCGGAAGATTTCGCCTGTATGCTGGAACATTGCCCCGGCGCTTATTTCTGGTTAGGTGCCGATGGCGCAACGCCTTCTGCCCCGTTGCATAATGCCCATTACGATTTTAATGACGAGTTGCTGCCAATTGGTATCACCTTCTGGCAGCAGTTGGTGGAAAGCGTATTGGTAAAAGATTGATTGAGTGACAATTTGATCTGTTCATCCTGGTGCGCATGAATACGCACCCTACGTAAAACGCGCCAATGCATTGTAGGGTCGCCCCATTTATAGTGACCGAAAGGCGCTTAACTGACGAGCATTACGTGATTAATGGCGACCTTGCTGACGCTAAATCCCAGCCTGCTGCAATCGCGTTTCTGCTTCATTCAAATTGGCAGCTTCGCCTGTCGCCACTAAACAGCATGCCAGCTGTAAACGCAGCGCCTGTGGCACCGCGCGCTCACCGGCCAACACCTGTTTAATCCACTCAGCCGTATCCTGCGCATTTTTGCTTTCCGGCAGTGCGACGCTGGTTTCCGGCTGGCGCTCAATCCACACTTCAGCCTCTGTGCCCGCGCCCGCGATGTAACTGATCGCCGGACAGCGCTGCGGATTGGCGTACACCTCGCCTTCGGTGCCGTTAAGCAAAATGGCGGGCGCATCAATATCCTGGAAGAACTTGCCCACACGCGGCACATATTCCGGGTGTGAAACACTCGACAAACGCAGCGCTGCGCGTTCAGCGAACGGCGTCGCCAGCTTCGCCAACGTATGGGCACTGTTGCGTACGCCCATGCGCCAGCGCAGTGAAAGCTGTTTCGCCATCGGCGCACAGAGATGATCAATAGTGATAAAGGCCAGTTCACCGCTATCGAGTTTGGCCTGCGCCTGCTGCGCGTTAATGACCGGGGCAATATCCAGCGCGGCCAGCACCGCTTCGGTGGTGATGCGGGTAGGATCATCACTGACACCGTGCAGTAACACCGGGAAACCGAGCTTGTTGAGCAGCAATGCCAGCAGCGGCGTCAAATTACCCTGACGACGGGCGCCATTGTAGCTGGGGATGACAATGGGCATCGGGCGATGGGCCGGAGGTTGCAGCTGCATCATCTGTTGCTGCATGGCGTGGTAGAAACCGCGCATCTCCTCTTCACCTTCTCCTTTGATGCGCAGCGCGATCAGCACACCGCCTAACTCCAGTTCAGGCACTTCGCCAGCCAGCATGGCGCTATACAGCGCCACCGCCGTGTCGAAATCGATATCGCGCGCATGGTTCTTACCGCGCCCAATCTCTTTGATAATTTTGTTCAGTTCCATCAAGGCATTCCCGCTTCCAGGGCGCGCCGATACCCGGCTGCCAACATTAATATTCAGGTTTTCTTACGGCGTTTCGCAGGCTTCTTCTCTGCTTCCGGCACGGCCGGTTGTTCAATCGGAAACACCGGCAAGGCGGCCAGCAGTCGGCTACCGTAGCCTTTGCTCAGCAGGCGTCGATCATAAATCACGATCTCACCAAAGCAGTTGTGGCTGCGAATCAAACGCCCCACTTGCTGAATCAAGGTAAACGAGGCGCTGGGCAAACTCTGCACCTCGAACGGGTAGCGCTTGAGGCTCTTCAACCACTCCCCTTCGGTCAAAATTACCGGACTGTCCACCGGGGGAAAAGCAATTTTGTGGATATGCACCTGCGACAGCAGATCGCCTTTCAAATCGAGACCTTCCGCAAAGGATTGCAGCCCAACCAGAATACTGGTTTGCCCCGCCTCCACCCGCTGACGGTGTAACTCCACCAGCCGCGAACGAGGTTGGTCCCCCTGCACCAGCATCGACAAACGCAATGAGGTGAGGTGGCTGACAAATTGCTGCATGGCACGGCCGCTGGCAAACAGCACCAATACCCCTTTGTGCTTCTCTTCCGCCATTTGCTGCAGGAAGAAGCGCGCCATCTCAGCAATATGTTCCGCTTCCGTCGCCATCAAGGGTTCATACTGCATTTGCGGAATCACCAGCTTGCCCTGGTCAATGTGATTGAAGGGGGAATCCAGCGCGACAAAACGATCGCCCGCTTTCTCGCTCAGACCCGACATCTCCTGCAAGCGGTTAAAGCTGTTGAGCGAGCGCAGAGTCGCCGAAGTCACCACCACGTGCGGGATCTTACGCCACAGCAGTTTCTCCAGCTGATCGCTGACGCGGATGCCCGCGCAGTGGAACAGGAGATGCGCCTGGCCATCACGAATTTCACGCGTAATCCACTTCGACACTGGTGCATTGGAGGCTTTTTCCATGGCGGCCAGTCGCCACAATTTGCTGATCGATTCAAACCAACCAAAATGGCGATTGAGCTGAATAATGGCTTTATGCAGGCGCATAATATCTGCACTACCGGTTTGATCGCCTAGCTCATTGAGCAAACCTTCACTCAGCCCGCGCAAGGCATCGCTCAACTTAAACAGCCGTGCGCACATCGTCATCAGTTCTTCAGGCAGTTCACCCAGCACAAAACGGAATTCACCCGCTTGGTTATTTGACGGCAACAAAGGATTAAGTGCCGCGCACAGCACTTGCAGTAACTCGCGCATCTCATCGCAATGGCCTTTCAACCGCTCTGGATTGGTGAGCGGTGGCGGTGATTTGGGGCGGAACTGCGCCATGATGGTTTCCACCAGGCGCACAAACAGATCGAGCTGCAAACTGCTCCAGCCCGGCGTGATTTCAGCACTCATCTCCAGCGCATCACGCGCCACTTCCGGCAGATGATGCCCTTCGTCCAGCACCAGCATCAGATGTTTTGCCGGGGGCAGCACCGACTCATTCTCCATCGCCGCCATTACTAACGCATGGTTGGCGACCACCACATCTGCCTGCTCAATCTCTCGACGTGCGACAAAAAATGGGCATTCACGATACCAGCGGCAGTGATGTCCAAGGCAATTGGCTTTATCGGTTGAAAGGCGCTGCCACAGGCTGTCTTCAATCGAGACATCGGAGTGATCGCGCAAGCCATCCCATTTGTAACGGCTGAGATCTTTCTCCAGCCGGGCGCAGAACTTCTGCTCCTCTTTGGAACCGGTCACTGCCTCTTCATCCAGATAGAGCAGCAGATCGCCTTGCTGATCTTCGGTCGCCGCCAGCGCCGCCAGATTGCGCGGACAGACATAACGACCGCGACCAAAAGCGGCGGTAAAGGTGAGGTCAGGAATGATTTTTTTCAGCAGTGGCAGATCCTTGCTGAAAATTTGATCCTGCAGCGCCACGTTGGCAGTGCTGATCACTAAACGCTTCTCCTCGGCGCGGCTCACCGCAATACCGGGGATCAGATACGACAAGGTTTTACCCACGCCGGTGGGGGCTTCGATCGCCAGATGGCGGCCTTCATCACCGGCCAGACTTTTCGCCACTTCGGCGATCATCTGGCGCTGCGGCGCGCGCGGGATAAAGTCAGGAACCTGCTGCTGCAGCGCCTTGTACCATTGCGCAATTTGGCTTTTTATCGCTGCTGTCAGGGCCATGTTGAATACTTTTTGCTGAATTGGCCTGTATTTTTACACAGTATCGCCGCAGCGTCAGCTTTCACTGCTATTTTTTCGCGCGGGATTCAGAATTTCACGCATCGCGCGGATCAGGGTTTCGCGTGAGCGTCCACGGCGGAAGGCGAACGAAAACGGCGCGCGGAAATGGAAGTGTTCTGGCAGCAAGCGGCACAATTTGCCCTGCAGTTGCCAGCTGCTGGCATAGTGTTCGGGCAGGTAACCGATAAAACGCCCGGAAAGAATCAGCGTCAACTGCGCTTCAATACTCTCAACCGAGGCATTGCTCTGACGAAAACCGCGTTTGTTGAGTTCTTGCTGATTCCAGTAACGCCGCGTCACCATGCCCGTTTGCTGCACGGTGCGCATATCCGTCTCGCCCTGCGCCAGAGGATGCTCAGGGCTGCAATAGAGCCAGTGCAGCTCTTCATATAGTGGAATGGTCACCAGATTGCTGGCACGCAGCGGAAAGTGACCAATGGCTAAATCGAGCCGATCTTCCAAGAGCTGCTGTTGCAGTTCATTGGGATCGCGCACACTGAGGTTGAAAAAGACCGCTGGAAAACGCTGATTAAAACGGGCAATTGCGGCTGGCAGATCCAGCATACTGTCCGTCACCGTCGCATCGACCACGCCAAGGGAGAAGGTTCCGCCCTGTTCACTTTTCAGGGTTTCGACCTGCTCCTGCCAACCCGCCAGCGTCGCCAGCATCTCCTGGCTGTAGCGGTAAAATTGCTCGCCCTTGGTGGTTAACGTGAATCCGCCGCGCCCGCGCTGGCACAGAATAAAACCCAGCTGCGTCTCCAGCTCACTCATATAGGCACTGATGGCGGGCGTGGTCATATTGAGCGCCTGTTGCGCTCGGGAATAGCCCTGATTTTCTACCACGCTGGCAAACACCTGCAGCAGTTTAAGGTTGGGAAGCGTCTGCACCGATTTTCCTTCAGAGATTACTGGCTAAAGTTAAGTAATCTCTGAAGTGATTATCTGCTGTCAAGGATTTTTCCTGTACGCGCCACACGCCATGATGAGGTTCACTTAGCCGAAGGAGCCCGAGATGACCGATTTTCCTCAGCCGCAGGGCGGCAACGAGATGCCACGCTTTGCTGGACGCGGCACCATGATGCGTCTGCCCGCCGTCGAATCCCCTGCCAACCTGGATGTCGCCTTTGTCGGGATTCCGCTGGATATCGGGACCTCGCAACGCAGCGGCACGCGATACGGGCCGCGCGCCATTCGCGCCGATTCGGTGATGATTCGTCCTTATAACATGGCCACCGGGGCAGCCCCGTTTGATTCACTGCGCGTCGGTGACCTCGGTGACGTGCCGATCAACACCTATAGCCTGTTGAAGTCGGTCGATATCATCGAAAACTATTATACCGAACTGAATAACTGGCCGATTATTCCCCTGACGCTCGGTGGCGATCACACTCTGACCTTACCGATTCTGCGGGCGCTGGCGAAAAAGCATGGCCCGATGGGATTGATCCATGTTGATGCGCATACCGACACCAACGATGAGATGTTTGGCGAGAAGATTGCCCATGGCACCACCTTCCGTCGTGCGGTGGAGGAAGGTCTGCTCGACTGCCAGCGCGTGGTGCAGATTGGTCAGCGTGCACAGGGCTACGCTGCCGATGATTTCCAGTGGGGCGTCGATCAGGGCTTCCATCTGGTGCCCGCCGAACAGTGCTGGTATCGATCCATGGCACCCCTGATGGCCGAGGTGCGGGCACGCATCGGAGATGGCCCGGTGTACCTCAGCTATGACATCGACAGCTTCGATCCCGCCTGGGCACCTGGCACCGGCACGCCAGAAGTGGGTGGATTGACCTCCATGCAAGGCCTCGAGATTGTGCGCGGCTGCCGTGGACTCAACCTGGTGGGCGGCGATCTCGTCGAAGTGTCACCGCCGTACGATCTCAGCGGCATGACCTCGCAGCTGGCGGCCAATATCCTTTATGAGATGCTGTGCGTATTGCCCGGCGTCCGTTACACAGAGAAAAAGTCATGACACAACAGAATTTGGTGTTTCCAGCGCGCGTCTTGCGCGGCGCGGGTGTAATCAATCAGCTGGGCGAGATTTGCGCCGGGCTGGGTCAACGCGCCCTGCTGATTGGCGGCCATCAGGCATTGCAAGCGGTGGAAGCGCAGGTGCGCGCGCAACTGCTGGCAGCGAATGTCACGCTGCTGGCGCAGGAATGGTTTGGCGGCGAAACCTCGATTAATCAGATCAATCGACTGGCAGCCATCGCCACGGAACTGCAAGCGCATGTAATCATCGGCGTCGGCGGCGGTAAATCGCTGGATACGGTGAAAGCGGTCGGCGCGCAGCTTGGCTTGCCATTTATTACCGTGCCAACCATCGCCGCCACCTGTTCGGCGGTAACGCCATTAAGCATTCGCTATGATGATAACGGCAATTTCTTCGATATCTTCCCGCTGCCACAGGCGCCAGCGGCGGTGATCATTGATAGCGAACTGCTGGCAAAAGCGCCGCCACGCTGGCTGGCCGCGGGGTTGGGCGACACGCTGGCAAAGTGGTACGAATTCCGTGCCGTCAGTGCACGTCATCCGGCGCGTGAAGGCAATGCGCTCTCTTCACTGGCACACAGCCAGATTTGCTATGACGTTATCGCCGAGCACGGTCCTGCTGCCTATGCCGCCGTACTGCGCGGTGAAAGCAGTGCATCTCTGGATCAGGTACTGGACGCCATCTTTACCTGGGCAGGATTGACCTCGCTGATGAGCAACGGAGCCCACGCTGCAGCATCCCATGCGATTTACGAAGGGTTCACCTTCTGCGATAAAACCCGTGAATTTGGTCATGGCCTGCTGGTGGGTTTCGGCAACCTGTGCCTGCTGGCGCTGGAAGATCGCAGTGACGAAGAGGTGCTGGATGAGATGCGCCTGGCACGTGACTGCGGTGTGCCGCTGACATTGCGCGAGATCGCACAGCTGGATGACGCTGAACTGGCGTTGATCGTGCGTGAATCGGTGCATGCGCCGGATATGGAGAATATGGCGCAAGCGGTAACCGAAGCGCGCCTGCTGGCAGCGATGCAGCGAATTGAAGGGTTAGCTGCGCGGGTTTAACATGGTGCGCTCGGGTGCCCTCACCCTAACCCTCTCCCACAGGGAGAGGGGACCGATCGCACAGCAATTCAACCGCATAGCTCGAACAACTCCCTCGCCCGCTTGCGGGAGAGGGCTGGGGTGAGGGAAGCTGATCAACCCGCAGCCAATAACGCCACCATTTCCCGCACATCCGCCACGTCGTCCAGATCCAGACAAAGGATCTCCAACTGCTCAACCTGCTCCAGCGGCAACACCCGCCCCGCTAAGCTACGGTATTTCGCCAGCAACGCTTCAAGACTCAGCGGATTGGCCGGTGCGCCAGAGGCAACAGCAACATGATGCTGCCACTGCTCCCCGTGCTGGGTTTCAATGCGCACCCAGGGTTCATCATCGCGCCCCTGCTGTTCATCAATCTCCAGCACGATACGTGTCATGAATTCGGCCACCTGAGGGTGCAGGCGCTTCGCATCATCGTAACTCCCCAGTTCGGCAGAACCATACAGTGCACGTGCCGCCAGCGCATACGGCAAACTCATCTGCGCACTGGCCAGGCTTTCCAGCTCACGTCCGCCACACATATCGAGCAGGAACGGATTAAGCCCCACCACAATGCGTTCGATATGCTCGACACGCACCTGATGCTGAGACAGCAAGATGCCTAACGCATCAATCGCCGCATGGGTGCCGCGACAGGAGGCATAAGGCTTGATTGAACAGCGTGCGAGTTTCCACACACTGCCGAGATCGGCAGTTAACGCGGCGGGCTGCTGGGTTTCTGGCGCCAGGGTTTGTAAAAATCCGCCCCATTTCGCCTCAAATACCGCTGATGGCCCATTGATGCCACGCTGTGCCAGCAACGCAGCCTGTACGCCGCCTTCTGCCGCACGCGCAGCATGCAATTTTTTGGTGTGTGAACCGTCGTGGATAAAGCCCCACAGACCGCCGCTAAAACTGGCGGCAATACCCAGCGCAGAGGCGCACTGCTGACGATCCAGCTGCAACAGGCTGCACACGGCGGCGGCCGCACCAAACACTCCGCAGCTGGCCGTTGAGTGCCAACCCGCGCCATTGTGCGCAGAGTAACCCCCACAGGCTTCCAACACCCGACGTCCCACATCATAGCCAATCACCATCGCAACGATCAGCGCCCGGCCTTCCACCGGATGTGTAGCGAGCGGCAGTGCCGCCAGCAAGGCGGGCAACACCACCGCACCTGAGTGATCGCAGCCGCCAGTGTCATCCAGCTCATACATGTGCGCCGCCACGCCGTTTAGCCAGGCCGCCTGACGCGGTGAACACTGTGCATCACTGCCCCAGACCACCGACTGCGCCTTGCCGCCCTCTTCAGAGACTAATGCCAGACAGTCACGCCAGATGGCACTGTCCGTGCCCGCCAGCGACGCACCAAAGGTATCGAGCAGGTGACGCTTCGCTTGCTCAACCAGTGAGGATGGCAGTTGCTCAAACTCGGTGGTGGCGATAAACGCGGCCAGTTGTTCAAGCGTTGAAGCCATGGGCACCTCCAGTAATGCGAGTGAAGACTTCCGCAGGATGCGAGATATCGTTCCCTGGCTGGGATTGCCAGTGTGCAGCCACCTGCTCGGCCGTGGCGATCCACACGTTGTGCTGCTGTAGAGTATCGATCAATTCACGCAGCAAGCTGATGCGTCCAGCGGTACCCATAATCTCCGGATGCAGGCGCAGCAGATAACACAGGCCAAAGCGGTGGAAGCCGTGGAAATCTTGCGTCATATTCGCCAGCGTCTCAGCATAGGGCGCAATACGCGATTGCCCCGGTGGAATCGCCGGGCTGAGGTTGAAAGCAAAGTAAGGTTCGTCTTCCAGCGTATAGTGCATCGGCAATTCGACTAAGCGAGTGCCGGGATGGAAGTACGGCAGATCGTCGCCACGCCAGCTGGATGACCAGCGAATCCCCTGAGCCACCAGCGCTTCTGCCAGCCCCGGTTTCCACTGCCCGGCTGGAGTGCGAAAACCTAAAATCGGTTTGCCGGTCAGCTGTGCCAGTTTGTCGCAGCCGCGCGCCACGCTGTCGATCTGCTGCGCTAACGTCAGCTGCGAGAAATCTTCATGACTATCACCGCTACAGGCAATTTCATGGCCTTCCGCCACGATACGTTGCAGCAGTTCCGCTTGCTCCTCGGCGACAATCGCGGGCAGGCACCAGCTGGCTTTCAGCTGCTTTTCCGCCAGCAGCGCCAGCAAGCGATCGACACCGCGCAGCGTGCCATAGCGCCACACTGACAGGGTTTTATCGCGCCCGGCAACAGCCGGTGCCTGCGTGAGAATGCCGTGGATATCATTGAAATCGATGGTGAGAACCGCGGCCGACTGGAAGCCCAGCGGCCAGCGAGAAGATTCAGTCATGCTGTTGCTCCTGCAAATACCACTGCGCCACCGCGTCACAGCGCGCAAACCACACGTCATCACGGGCGGTCATATGTTCAAACAGTTGTTCCAGCAGCAGGATACGCCCCGGCTGACCGGATATTTTCGGATGGAACAGCGTGGTCAGGCACAAGCCTTCATCCATCGCGCCGTCGAACTCACGCTGCCAGTTATCGCGCGTTTGGGCATAGCTGGCGATGCGATCGCCGCCTTTTGGGAAATCAGGCTGACGCGTATAGGCCAGCGAGGCATAGTCATCCATCTCCCACTTGCCGGGGATCTCAACCAACGGCGTATGGCCCGCGACGGGCATCGCATAGGGACGATCATCACCGCGCATGCTGCTGGAGTAGATCACCCCCGCTTCACGCAAAATTTGTGGTGTTTCTGCATGCCAGTCACCTGAGGGAGTACGAAAACCACAGGCGGTAATTCCCAGATGCTGTTTAAAAATCTCAGCAGATTTCACCATCACCGCCCGCTGCTCTTCCGGTGAAATAGCCCAGAAGGATTCATGACGGTAGCCGTGATAGGCCACTTCGTGGCCCTGTTCGATAATCGCCTGACACTGCTGCGGCCACTGCTCCACCACCCATGCTGGCACAAAGAAGGTGGCGGGCAGATTGAAGGCGCGCAGCAGGTCGAGCAGACGCCCGAGCGCGCGGTATGGCCCGTAAGCCCCAAAGGTAAAATACTCTGGCGTTGACCACAGGCTGCCATTCAACATGGCATCGCCAGTGGGACCATCAAGGTCAAACGCCAGCGCCATACAGCCGCGTTTACCCTGCGGCCAGCGCACTGCGCCCGGTTGTTGCATCTGCTTGCTCCTTTAGCCCTGATTAACCATCGCTTTATCGATACCGTTATCGCTCAGGCCCCATTTGCTGAGGATCTTCTGGTACGAACCATCGGCAATCATGGCGTCAATCGCGGCCTGAATCGCTGTGGTCAGCTCGGTGGCATCTTTGCCCATCGCCATGCCGGTGTACTGGAAGGAGAAGGCTTTATCCAGTGGCTTAAAGGTGCCTTTTTCCAGATTCATGATGTACGGCAGGGTTTCGCTACCCTGTACTGCGCCATCCAGACGCCCCTGACGCAGCTGAGTACGCGCATCTGCCGTGCCTTCTGCGCCCACCACCACGATTGCCGGTTTACCTGCGGCTTCACAGTGTGCTTTCGACCAGTTGGCAATCTCTTGCGGGAAGGTGGTGCGACGGCTGGTGCCGACTTTCTTACCGCACAGATCCATCGCGCTGTTGATCTCAGTATGAGAACTCAAGGTGTAGAACTGTGGACCGGTTTTGAAGTAGTCGATGAAGTTGACCACCTTCTGGCGCTCTTTGGTGTCAGTCATGCCTGACATCACCAGATCAACGCGTTTGGTGACCACGGCGTTAACCATCTGCTCAAAAGCGATCTCTTGCCAGTTGATCTTTACGCCCAGCTTTTCACCAATCGCCTGGCCGAGATCGTAATCGACACCGGTGAGCTGATTGGTTGCCGGATCTTTAAAGTCCATTGGCGGGTAGTTCGGCATAATCGCGACCGTTAGCCCTTTCTCTTTGATTGCCGCAGGTACAGCGATATCTGCCCAGGCAGAAGATTGCAGCAACACAGCAGCACTGATGGCACTCAATAACAGCTTTTTCATGTTTTTCACCCCGGTCACATTAAAGAAGAATCGCGTTTATAAAGTTTTTCATCCGTGGGTTCTGCGGGTTCAGCAGAATGTCTTCTGGTGCGCCCTGCTCAATAATTCGTCCCTCATCCATAAACACCACCTGATTAGCCACCTCACGGGCAAAGCCCATTTCGTGCGTGACCACCAGCATGGTGGTGCCCTCTTTTGCCAACTGACGCATCACTGCCAGCACTTCACCGACCATTTCCGGATCCAGCGCTGAGGTGGGTTCGTCGAACAGCATCAGTTTCGGTTTCATTGCCAGTGCGCGGGCAATCGCCACCCGCTGCTGCTGCCCACCGGATAACGATTGCGGATAGTCATGCGCCTTGTGCGCCAGACCCACCCGATCCAGCAGTGCCATGGCCTCTTCACTGGCTTCACGTTTCGGACGCAGCAAAACACGGCAGGGTCCTTCGATGATGTTCTCCAGCGCGGTTTTGTGCGGGAACAAGTTGAAGCGCTGGAACACCATGCCGGTTTGCAGGCGCTGACGTGCAATCTGCTTGTCGCTCAGTGCATGTAACTTGTTGCCGGCAATGCGATAACCCGCCAGTTCGTTGTCAACCCAGATTCCGCCTTGATCGACCTTCTCCAACTGATTGATGCAGCGTAAAAAGGTGCTCTTACCCGATCCCGATGGGCCGAGGATGCACATCACCTCGCCGTAATTGACCTCAAGGCTGACATCCTTCAAGGCGTGGAACTGGTCGAAATATTTGTTCACCTTGACGGCGCGCACGATGTTTCTCATGTCTCACTCCCAATTACTGACGCTGGCGATGGCCGCGTGAGAAGTAGCGTTCCAACTGGCTCTGACCAAATGACAGCACGGTCACCACAATCAGGTACCAGATGCCCGCCACGAACAGCAGCTCCATCACGCGCGCATTGGCGAAGTAGATGGTTTGCGTGTTGTAGAGCAGTTCCGAGTACTGGATCATGCTCGCCAGGCTGGTGGTCTTGATCATGCTGATGAATTCGTTACCCACGGGCGGCAGTATCACGCGCATCGCCTGTGGCAAAATAATGCGCTGCAGCGCTTGCAGACGTGGCATCCCGATGGCTTTTGCGGCTTCGTATTGCCCGGTATCCACCGACAGCAAACCGGCACGCACCACTTCCGAGGTGTAAGCCCCTTGGTTGATACTCAGGCCCAGCAACGCCGCCAGAAAGGGCGTCATGATGGTGACGGTTTGCACGCTGAACACGCCGGGAATACTGATAGTGGGAAACACCAGCGCGAGGTTGAACCACAGCAGCAGTTGCAGAATCAGCGGCGTGCCGCGGAAAATCCAGGCGTAGCCCACCGCGATGTAGTGCAGCACCGGGTTCGGCGACATATACATGATCGCGGTGATCACCCCGAACAACACGCCCAGCCCCATTGCCAGCACGGACATGATCAAGGTGTTAACCACACCGTTGAGGATGGCCTGCGCGGTAAAGAACTGGCCGACAAACGACCATTCGATATTGCCGTGTGCGAAGGCATTCACCAGCAGCGCCAGCAGGATCAGGATGACGACGGAGGCGGTGATACGGCCGTAGTAACGACGCGGCACCACCTGATAGCGGTCAAGATCGTAGTGCATCTGCTCGCGACTGTTATTCAGGCTGGGTTCTACCGGGGTGGATTGCGACATAGATGACTCCTCAGGCACGCGGGCCAGCGTAATCTTCGGTCCAGCGCTGCTGGTCCTGCATCAGGGTTTGCAGGCGGGCCAGTTGCTCGCGCACACGTGCTGGAGCGGTGCCGCCGTAGCCACTGCGGGCCGCCAGCGCTGCTTCTAACGTCAACGCACTGCGCACATCCGGCGTTAAACGCGCATCCACCGCCTGCAACTGCGTATCGCTCAGATCGGACAAGCCGCAATTTTCCTGCTCGCACAGCTGTACCAGTTGACCGGTGATTTCATGCGCTTCACGGAATGGCACGCCGCGCATCGCCAGCCAGTCGGCCACTTCGGTCGCCAGCGTAAAGCCATCGGGTGCCTGATCGCGCATCACATCGGTGTTGAATTTCAGCGTCGACATCATGCCCGCCATCGCTGGCAGTACCAGCAGCAGCGTGTCTACGGCATCAATCACGTTGCGCTTGTCATCACTGAGATCGCGGTTGTAGGAGAGTGGCATGGCTTTCATGGTGGTGAGCAGCGCCATCAGGTTGCCGACCAAACGGCCTGAGCGACCACGTGTCAGCTCAGCGATATCGGGGTTTTTCTTCTGCGGCATGATTGAGCTGCCGGTGGCGTAGCTGTCGTGCAACTCGACCCAGCGGAACTGGCGTGAGGCCCACATGCACACCTCTTCGCACAGACGCGACAGGTTGATGCCGATCATGCTGGTGACAAACAGGAATTCTGCGGCGTAATCGCGGCTGGCGACGGCATCAATCGAGTTCTCACAAGGTGCCAGGTAAGCGAGGTCGGCGGCCGCCTGTTCTGGCTGGCGCGCAATTGCCGATCCCGCCATCGCCGCGGCACCCAATGGGCAGCGTGCGCTACGGCGATCCCAATCCTGCATACGTTCGATATCACGAGAGAACGATTGCGCATGCGCCAGCAGTTGATGGCCGAAGACGATAGGCTGGGCTTGCTGTAAATGGGTGAAGCCCGGCGCCACGCTGTTGGTGTGTTGGGCGGCTTGCTCAACCAACGATTGCTGCAATGCCAGCAGCGCCGTGACCACCTTGCGACCGTTATCGCGTAGGTAGAGGCGTAAATCGTTAACGGTTTGATCGTTGCGTGAACGGCCAGCACGCAGTTTGCCGCCCAGTGGCCCTAAACGCTCGGTCAGTGCGCGTTCGATAAAGGTATGCACATCTTCATCCGCCGCGATGGGATGCAGATTTCCCGCACGGTAATCCGCATCCAGCGCGTCTATCGCCGCCAGCATGGTGCTCAGTTCGTCGGCACTCAGCAGATCACCGCGTGCCAGTTCACGTGCATGTGCCCGGCAGCCCGCCAGATCGTAAGGTGCCAAGGCAAAGTAATAATCCGGGCTACGTGAGAGCGCGGTTAAACTGGCCGCTGGTGCCGCTTTAAAACGCGCGCCCCATAACAGTTCGGCATTATCAGACATGCTATTTCCCCTTACAGATAATCTTCAGCGATATGAAAAAAATATGGATATCTCAGCAGCGATAATAAAAACTTATTTTATTGCCAAGCTGGTAAATACGTCATATTTCAGGTTCACTGTACTTTCACCGCAATTATTCCGGAGTTGAATAGCAAAGATGGAAAGTAAAGTTTCCCAGTCAGGAAACAATGTGAATCATCGCGGCGATAATGCGGTTCTGGCACTGAGTAATATCGACTTAAAATTACTGCGGGTATTTAAGTGCGTGGTGGAAGCCGGTGGATTAACTGCAGCCAGTCACGAATTGAATATTGGTCTGGCGGCGATCAGCAAACAAGTTTCCGACCTGGAGATTCGCCTCGGCATGACGCTGTGCAGCCGTGGGCGCGAAGGTTTTGAGCTGACGCAGTACGGTATCAACGTCTATCAGGCCACGCTTGAACTGTTTGTCTCGCTGAATCTGTTCCGTGAGCGCCTGCACAACAGCCGTAATGAGTTGCTGGGTGATATCGCCATTTGTGTGGTGGATAACACGATCTCCGACCCGCAATCGCCGGTCACCGATGCGGTGCAGCAACTGCACCAGAATGCACCAAAAGTACAGATTCGATTACAGACCGCGCAATTAGATGATATTGAGCGCGGTATCAGTGAAGGGCGTTTTCATTGCGGCATCGCCCCTGTTTATGAAATGAAAAATGATTTTGATTACTTCCCACTTTATAAAGAATATTCAAAATTATATTGCTCCATGTCACATCCTTTATATTCTGGCTCTTGTGATAAAAAAGTATCAGTGGAAACATTACGTGAGCAGAAGATTATTAATCATTTATATGTCACCCCGCGTGATGACCGCCGCATCATTCCGTTGCAGGACAGCGGTGCTCAGGCCGTGCAGGTTGAATCTGTCGCGATGCTGATTTTAACCGGTCACTTTATTGGTTATTTGCCGGAGCATTATGCCGCGCCCTTTATTGCACGCGGTCAGCTCTGTGAGTTGGGTGATGAATCAGTGCGGCGTGAAAATCCCTTCTGCCTGCTGATTAAGAAAGGCCGGAAAATTAATCCGATTATCCGGCTGTTTATGCAGGCATTGGGGCTGGGTGAGGCAGCTGGCGCGCACTGAGATGGTGCAGATCACTGCGGTCTGACCCTCTCACCCCGTTATTTGACCCACTTATACATCACCGTCGTTGCATCCAGAGCCCCTTCGGTCGACTCCGCATAATAGGGAATCGATCCCGCGATTTGCCATGCCATCGATAAATAGAGATCGGTTGCCACGTCGCCGCTGCGCGTATCCAGTACCAGCAGCGTTTTACCCTGCCCTGTGGCCAACTGCTCGGCGTGCTGCATCAAGCGACGGGCAATCCCCTGGCGCCGGGCATCAGGGTGCACCAGCAGTTTGCTGATCTCCGCACGGTGGCGTCCATTCGGCATCGCACTGAATCCCACCATCACCGTTGCCACGATCACGCCCTGCTGCCAGGCCACCAGCAGTTGATTATCGCCGCTGGCCAGGCTGAAGATCTTATCCTGCCAAAAGCGCTCCATCGCACCACGATCGGCTGCATCAATAAATCCCACGCTGGCGCCGTCTGCCACGCACCCTTGCAACACATCGGTTAACGCCGCCAACAGAGGTTGGGCTTGCGTCGCGCTTAATTGTTCGATCTCAATCATGGCTTACACACCACCAAAAGGTAACGCGCGCCCCCTTCAGGATGCGCTTCAAAGGAGGATTTCCCCGTGAGATGGAAGCGCAGGCAGTCACTCGCCTGTAAAGTCCAACGCTGTTCATCCATGGTGAACGTCAACTCGCCAGATTGCAGCCAGATGTGTTGTTCCAGTCCCTGCACCGGGGGCGCGTTGTACTCAATACGCGCACCGGGCTGTAGCACGCACTCCACCACTTCGGCTTTGAACTGGCTGGCAGGTGGCGACACGCTGCGACGCTGATAGCCGCTGGCTTCATCGTGCCAGACCGTCTGGTCGCTGGCTTTCAACAGCAGCGCCGACTCTTCTTCCACTTCACTCAGCAAACGCGACATGGTTAAGCCGTAAGCCACACACAGTCGGTTAAGCAAAGCGGCTGTCGGGCTGGTTTCGGCGCGTTCAATGCGCGACAATGACGCACGACTGATGCCTGTCGCCATTGCCAACTCGTCTAACGACCAGCCACGTTGTACCCGCAACTCGGCCAGTCGGGCGGCCAGTCGGTCTTCCGTATTTAACACAGACATCGTCACCTCTCATTTATGGGAATTAAATCTCAATAATGAGATAGAACCTGAAATCGTGCACTGGGTCAAGTTGTACAGGAACAAAAGAGTTGTACAACCCAAGCGTGACGGTTAAGGTGTTGTAATGCAGGTCAGAATTTTTGAGGACGCTATGGCCTTATACAGTATCGGTGATGTTGCCGAGCGCTGTGGAATCAACCCGGTAACACTGCGCGCCTGGCAGCGCCGTTACGGTTTACTTAAACCCCAGCGCACCGAAGGCGGACATCGTCAGTTTGATGACGAAGATGTTCAGCGTATTGAAGAGATCAAACGCTGGATAGAGAGTGGTGTGCCTGTCGGTAAGGTCAAAGCCTTGCTGGAAGGCGAAACCGTGAATGCGCATGATGGCTGGAGCGCGCTGCAGGAAGAGTTAATGGGCGTGCTGCGACATGTTCGCCCCGCTAAATTACGCACTAAAATCGCCACGATTGGCCGCGAACATCCGGTGGATGCGTTGATCGATCACATTTTTGTGCCAGTGCGTCAACGCCTTGGGCTCGACCAAAACACCGCGCGCACCATGTGCAGCCTGCTGGATGGTGCGTTGATAGATTACGTGACCTTTTGCCTGGCGAGTGGACGGAAAAAAGCCGGCAAAGATGCGTTAATGATTGGCTGGGGTGTCGAAGATCGCACACGCATCTGGCTGGAAGCCTGGCGCTTATCGCAACAGGGTTGGCGCATGGATGTGTTAGCCGAACCGCTGGATATGCCGCGTCCTGAGCTTTTTCCCGGCCAAAATTTGTTTATCTGGACAGGTAAAAAGCCGACGCGCCGTCAGTTAGAGCAGTTTGAACACTGGCAGGCGCAAGGATTTTCCATCCACATCCACGATCCCGCTTAACGAAAAATCGCACACTCGGCCTTTGCCTCGCCGGATGTGCGCGCTATCATGCCGCACTCCATGACTTTACTCAGGTTTCCATTATGAACTGGAATAAAATTTTCATCGGCACCCTGTTTGCCGTGATGGCCATTGGCGGCATGGGCGGCATGATGTTGGTTGGTTACAGCCTTATCCTTCCCAGCCACTGAGTGTTCTCTGCACGCGCTCTAATACGCGATCGCAGATTAACGCCAGTAACGCCACCAGCACGGCCCCCTGAATGACATAGGCGGTGTTAAAGCCGCTGAGTCCGATGATCACCGGCGAGCCTAAACTCTCCGCGCCCACGGTAGACGCAATGGTCGCCGTGCCGATGTTGATCATCACCGAAGTACGCACTCCGGCCATGATCACCGGAGCCGCCAGCGCCAGTTCAATCTGCCACAGACGTTGCCAGGGCCCCATGCCCAGCCCGATAGCGATTTCGCGATTGCTGGCCGGCACGCTGTCTAATCCCGCTAACGTGCCCTGCAGAATGGGTAGCAGTCCGTAAAGGAACAGTGCCATGATCGCGGGCGTCGCGCCAAAACCCATCACCGGCACCGCAATCGCCAACACCGCCACCGGTGGAAAGGTTTGCCCGGCTGCTGCTAACGTCTCCAGTAGCGGACGAAAAGCCCGTCCGGCGCGACGTGTGGCAAATACCGCACAGCCGACCCCGACCACCAGCGCCAGCATGCTGCCACTCAACACCAATGAAAGATGTGCCAACGCCAACTGCCAAAAACTCTCCTGCTGATACAGCGGCCGATCCAGCTGCGGGAACCAGTGGGCGAACAGCGGTCCACTGTGCGGTAATCCCCACAGCAGCAGCAAAAACGCGGCCAGCAACCAGTAGAGTGGATCGCGCAACAGACGCATTAACCGGCCTCCCGCTGGCGTAGCAGATCGCTGAAATGCAGCACACCAAGCGGCTGCTGATGCTGATCCACCACCGGCAACTTATCTGTGCGTCGGGCGATAAATTGCGACAACGCTTCACGCAGCGTGAGTGCCGCAGCAATCGGTTCGCCCTCCAGCCACTCTCCTCGCCGAGCCGCACTGCCTGCGCGTCCCAACGCGAGCAATCGCACGCCCAACTCACTGCGGCCAAAGAAGGCACGCGCGAAATCATTGGCCGGCTGCGTCAACAGTTCGATGGGTTTGCCCTGCTGAACAATCTCTCCACCGTCCATCAGCACCAACCGATCGGCCAGCGTGAGAGCTTCATCGATGTCATGCGTCACCAGCACCACGGTTCGCCCCGAGAGCTTCTGAATACGCAGCATCTCCTGCTGCAGTGCCTGACGATTCACCGGGTCGAGTGCACCAAAGGGTTCATCCATCAATAACAGTTCCGGATCGGCAGCCAGCGCACGCGCTACCCCGACTCGCTGTTGCTGTCCGCCAGAGAGTTGATGCGGAAACCGTGATGCCAGATGCGCGTCCAGATTCAACAATGCCAGCAACTCCTCCACGCGCTGATTAATTTTCGCCTGCGGCCAGCCCAGTAAAGCGGGCACGGTGGCGATATTTTTCGCCACATTCCAGTGAGGGAACAGCCCAATAGACTGGATGGCATAACCGATACGGCGGCGTAAGGCGCGCGCATCCATACGCTCAATGGCTTCTCCGTTGAACAGGATCTCACCGCTGTCATGTTCCACCAGCCGGTTAATCATCTTCAGGGTGGTGGATTTGCCCGAGCCGGACGTGCCAATTAATACGGTAAAACTGCCTTTCTCAATATGCAGCGTCAGATCTCGCACCGCCGTTTTGCCAGCAAACACTTTGCTGACCTGGTGAAACTCAATCATGTGACCTCTCCAACAGTGCCGACAGTAAACGCAACGCGGCATCAAACATCACCGCCAGCGCCACCACCGGAATCACGCCCAGCAAGACCAAATCCAGTGCGCTACTCAGTAATCCCTGAAACAGAATCGCGCCAAATCCTCCGGCACCAATCAGCGCTGCCACCACCGCCAGCCCCACGGTTTGCACCACCACCACGCGCAAACCCGATAGCCACACCGGCAGCGCCAGCGGCAGTTCTGCATGCCAGAATTGTTGCAGCGCACTCATCCCCATACCGCGCGCGGTTTCACGCACCTCTTGTGGCACTTGCTGTAATCCGGCCACCACGCTGCGCACCAACGGCAATAGCGCATAGAGCACCAAAGCGATCAGCGCCGGGGCGGTGCCAATTCCGCTGATACCCCAGCTCGCCAGCACCGGGAAGGCAGAAGCCAAACCGGCTAACGGCGCGATCAGCAGACCAAAAAGTGCAACAGAAGGAATGGTTTGAATCAGGTTTAACACGCTGAAGGCGGCACTTTGCCAGTGTGGCCGTCGGGCAATCACCAACCCTAGCGGTACACCAAGCATTAATGTCGGCAGTAGCGTGCCACCCAACAGCAGCAGATGCTGGCTAAAGGCCGCATCAAACACCGACTTACGGTTGGCGTACTCTTTTAACAGAGATAAGTGATCGAGGTGCCCGCTGAGCAACAATACCAGCGGCACCAGCCAGATTTGCAGATTCAGCAGAATGCGCCAGGGCGTGCTGGCAGCCAGTTGGCGGATGACCTCAGCCGCCAGGAGTAACGCCAGCGCGGCGGCACACCATAAACCACTGCCCAACGAGGTACGCGCCAGCGGACTGCCGCCATTCGCCAGGGCGCTCGCGGCATGCCCGGCGATACCCACCAACAACGCCAGCATGACTTCAGCTGCCAGCATGGCCACAAGCAGAGGGTAACGATGCGGCTGGCACCACAATCCCAGCCATAGCACCAGCAACGGCAGCAGCAACCACCAGGATTGCGCTACCTGCCACAGCATCAGCGGCTGCCCCGAGACCAGACGATTCGCCGCAAAGCTCAGCAACGGCAATGCAAACAGGGCGAGCGTGATCAGCAGTGTAAGCACCAGCAGCACCGGCTGCTGGCGCGGTCTAAGCAACAGAGGCGGCACTGCTTACAGCAACTTATTCTGCTGCAACCACTGCTGCGCGACCTGGCCGGCATCCTGACCTTCAACCGCAATCTGCGCGTTTAATTGTTGCAAGGTCTTCTCATCCAGCTTGCTAAACACCGGCTGCAGCCAGTTGGCGATATCTGGATACTGTTGTAGCACGCTGGCGCGAATCACCGGCGTCGGTGCATAGATCGGTTGCACACCTTTAGGATCGTTCAGGGTTTGCAGACCCAGCGCCGCCACCGGACCATCGGTGCCATACGCCATCGCCGCATTGACGCCCGACGTTTGCTGCGCCGCCGCTTTGATGGTCACCGCGGTATCCCCGCCCGCCAGCGACAATAGCTGCGATTGATCCAGCTTGAAGTTATAGGCTTTTTCAAAGGCGGGCAGTGCGTCACTGCGTTCGATAAATTCCGCGGACGCGGCCAGCTTGAAAGTGCCGCCTTTTTTCAGGTAAGCACTGAGGTCGTCGAGGGAGTGAAGATTGTTTTTCTGCGCCACATCGCCACGCACCGCAATCGTCCAGGTGTTGTTGGCTGGGGCGGGTGTCAGCCAGACCAGATGGTTTTTATCGGCATCGAGCTTTTTCACTTTCTCGTAGCCCTGTTGTGCATTCTTCCAGGCGGCGTCTTTCTCATCGTTGAAGAAAAATGCGCCGTTACCGGTGTATTCCGGATAGATATCCAGTTCACCCGCCGTAATCGCGCCGCGCACCACTTGGGTGGTGCCGAGCTGGATTTTGTTGACGGTTTTCACTCCGTGTTTGTCCAGAACCTGCAGGATAATGTTCCCCAGCAGCGAACCTTCGGTATCGATTTTCGATCCCACCTTGACCGGATCAGCAGCGTTAGCCGCGCCCACACTCATCGCTAACGCGATCATCCCCAATAAACCCTGCTTAATCATGCCGCTTTCCTCTGCTTATGTTTCGCTGTGTGACTATCAAGCGTAGCCTGGCGAAACCAGATGGGGGCGGTCAAGCCGCGCAGTTCGAGCTTTTTCTGCTATGAATTGCGCATTGTTTATAACCGTAACGAAGGACTTATAACCAAATGGAATTTTTAAAGCGTTGACTGGGGATTATTCTCATAGGCCCACTCTTTACAATAAAATACATAACATCATGTCCGACTTAGCTTCTCCGGCGCACGTCGCGCTGGCAGGGAATACGCCATCAGGCGAAACAAAATGGATTCGCAGCGCGGCTGACGTGTCGAATCTTGTCAATAACAGCAATGAATCGCGCAGTAACGCGCGCATTGTGGTCGCTATCGCGCTGGGCGGCGTGTTTCTTGATGCGTACGACCTCGGCGCACTGGCCTTTGGCATCAAAGACGTCACGCGCGAATTTAATCTCACCCCCACCGGCACCGGTATGGTGGCCTCGGCCATCACTTTCGGCGCGATTGTCGGCGCCCTGATCGGCGGTTATCTCACGGATAAAATCGGCCGCTACCGCGTCTTTATGGCGGATATGTTCTTCTTCGTGGTCGCTGCGCTGGCCTGCGCCTTTGCGCCGAACGAATATGTGTTAGGCGGTGCGCGCTTCGTGATGGGGTTGGGGGTCGGCATTGATTTGCCGGTGGCGATGGCGTTTCTGGCGGAGTTTTCCAAACTGCGCGGACAGGGCAATAAGGCGGCCAGTGTGGCGATGTGGTGCCCCACCTGGTATGCGGCAATCAGTATTTCCTATCTGCTGGTGTTACTGCTGTATGCGGTGCTGCCGGAGAGTCACACCGACTGGCTGTGGCGTCTGATTCTTGGTTTTGGCGCGGTTCCCGCGTTGTTGATCATCGCGATTCGCAGCCGTTATATGAGTGAATCTCCGGTCTGGGCGGCGAATCAGGGCAACCTGCAGGGGGCAGCACAGATCCTGCAACGCTCCTACAACATCAACGCGCAGGTGGCGGATGATGCCGATTTAACCCAGGCCAAACCGGTACGCAAGGCCAGCTGGCGCAACTATGGCGCGCTGCTTCAGGGTGTCTATCGACGCCGGACGATTTTAGCCACGGTGACCTCTATTGCTTCATCGTTCGCCTATAACGCGGTGGCGTTTGGCCTGCCGGTGATCATTTCGAGTTTCTTCGCCCAATCGATGCTGACCACCATTCTGGTGTCGCTGGCGCTCAACCTGCTGTTTGCGTTTGTCGGCGGATTGCTGGCCGTGCGTCTGGTGCCGCGTCTCGGTGCCTGGAAGATGTCCGTAGTGGGTTACAGCTGCCAGTGTATTGCACTGCTCGGACTGGCTTTGATTGGCCGTCCTGAAGGCGGTGAACAGGCCGCCGTTGCCATCGCCATGCTGGCGCTGTTCCTGTTTGGTCAGGGATTTGGGCCGGGCTCGCACACCATGACGTTCGCTTCACTGAGCTATCCGGCTTCACTGCGTGGCGTCGGCGTTGGCTTTAACCAGACGCTGATGCGCGGCAGTTCGACCGTGTCGCTGTTTGTTTTCCCGCTACTGGTCGCCGCGTTTGGTACTGGGGTATTTTGGGTGATCTTCCTTGCTCCGTTGATCGGATTGCTGGCTCTGCTGGCGATTCGCTGGGAACCCTCAGGCTACGATGTCGATGCGGAAGACTTTAGCTAGAATGACGACGCCCCATGCATGGGGCGTTTTTTTATGCAGTCAGGCGGAAGTCGCCAAGGGTATTGGGGATGCGTGGGAAGGTGTGCAGGAACCAGGGCGTAAACTGCTCAGGATCATCCTGCATTTCCTGCTGAATCTGCGCAATCGAGCGATAGCACCAGGCATCCGCTTCTTCCGGATTGAGTTGCGGCTCAACATCGCTGATGGCGAAGAACACATGACCGTATTCGTGCTCGGTCAAACCATTGCTGAGCGGCAGGTTGTAGCTCAATTCGAATACAGGGGTCAGCGCTAACTGCATACCCATCTCTTCACGCAAGCGACGTTCTGCGGCATCGCGCGTCGACTCCTGTGGGTAAGGATGACCACAACAGGTGTTGCTCCACAAGCCACCACAGTGATATTTGCCGTTTGCACGGCGCTGCAGCAGCAGTTCATGGCGCGAATTGAACACGTAGACCGTCACCGCACGATGCAGTAATCCTTTCTCATGTACTTCCAGCTTTTCCATCTTGCCGGTGGGACGATCGAGGTGGTCGACGAGAATAACTTCAATGGCGGGCATGACAACTCCTTCGGAAAATTCTCAGCTATTGTACACAACCTCTGAGCCTGAATCTGAGGAAATCGCGCACATTCCGTGCGCTGGCGCGATGAAGATAAGCTTAGCAGCCATAAGGCAAATAGCGGAAAATTTGCAACGATGCGCCAGGTGTGCGCACAGGATCGTTGTAGGGTCACCATTTATGGCTTAATGCTCGTCAGTTAAGAACTCAGGCTGCTTATTAATAAGTGGCCTGTCTTTTCAGTGCGGGCTCTGCCGCCACTACTGCCCCCTCTGGGCCGTCCTCGCGCCGCTAAAGCGGTACCTTCGACTTCCACGTCGTGCCGGACGGACCGTTCGCGGATGACCATCCATGGTCGGCCGCGAACTGCCCCACGCCTCCCCGCGTGGGGCTCCTGGCCCAACGTAAAAGTCTCAGCGCTGCGGATAACCCAGAGGGGGCAGCAGAGGCGTCATAGCCTCAGACAATGTGCCCTTTTTAACAAGTCGCACTGAAGCTAATGAGCCGGCTGGGGTCGCACCGGGGCTGGCATTCCGCAGCGCTGAGCTGAGCGAGTATGCCAGGAGAGCCCGCAGGACGCGGGCGAAAGGTGGCGCTGGAACATGGATGTTCCATCGGCACCGGTCCGTAAGGCAGACGAGTGAAGTGAAGGCACCGCGTAGCGGCGCGAGGACCGCCAGCCCCGGTGCGGCCCCAGACGGCGTTATCGTCTGTCGCTTAACTGACAAGCACTACGCCATTTATGGCGACCCAAAAGCGCTTGATTAAGCAGCATGATGCCCTGCTTTATGTCCCTACTCTTTTAATTTAACGCTCTGAATGATCACCGGCTCACTGGTTGTTTTCTTATGCCCCGCCCCCCACACCTCGTCATAGGAATATCCGGTGAGGTCTTTAATCACCACGCGGGTTTCTGCATCGCAGTGCGCGGGGGCGCCGCCCAACTTGCGGCGCGCCACTTCTTTGATCAACAACTTGTGGCTACGCTGGGTCAACTTGAACTTAAAGGTCAGCCAGAAACTCACCGCCAGCAATGCGCTGGTGACGAACACCATTAGCCCGACAATCGCATGAATGGCACTCTCAGGCTGTGCGCCATTGCCCTTCACGAATCCGCTCTCTTGCAGCACGATGCCGATCATAAAGATGGCGATGGCAACCGAGCTTTTACGCGTCAGCACCATCACGCCCGCGAAAATGCCTTCGCGTCGTTTGCAGGTCACCATCTCATCGATATCCGGTATAAAGCTGTAAATATTCCACGGGATGTAAAACAGCCCTGCACGCACAATCCCGAGGAAGAGAAATAGCGTGCTGAACAGCAGCGTCGGTATCTGCCACTGCCACAAATAGACAGCAAATAGCAGAACGAAGATGGCGGTGATACTGAGATAGCAGATCCTCAGCGCATTAGAAGGCGTCATGTTATATCGCCCCAGCAGCATCATAAAAATAAAGGTGCCAGGGATAGACATAAACATCATATTACTCAGTAGCAGTGAGGCTAATGAAGCATCCTGCTTGAGACCGTAAATCACGAAATAGGTAAAGACCGCCAAAAAGGCGTCCATCGCGGTAAATGAGCAGATATAGATCAGCAAATGCTGGCGAAACGCTTTGATTTTGAATGACGACGCCAAATCCACAAACAGAAATTTAAGGTGCGAACCCAAACTGCCGCTTCGCGCGGATCGTTGCGCGACATCCTCCTCCGGTTGAATATCCTTTGCCTCCCAGGTGGTCAGCCAGGTAACAAACACGGCGATGCAATAAATCACCGAGAAAATCACCCCAGTCAGGGTAAAGGTGATGGCATTATCTTTACCGGTGTAGGACATGATCACCCCCGGCACAGAAACCGCGAGGAAACTGCCAAGCGCGGAGAACATCAGTCGCACACCAGAAAGGCGGGTACGCTCGCTAAATCGGTTGGTCATCTCGGATGACAAGGTTTCCCACGGCACCAGTATCATCGCTGACAGCAATTCAATCGTGAGATAAGTGCCCAGATAGTACCAATAGCCCATATCCGTCACCCAGAGTGCGCCATACAGCAGCATTAACGGTGAGGAGATCAAAATAAAGAAGCGGCGGCGACCAAATTTACGCCCCAGCCAGGTATTACCGAAATTATCGGTGATATAACCCATAATCGGACTTAATATCGCGTCGATCACGCGGGCAATAGCAAATATCGAACCGGCTTCAAATACCGATAATCCGCAGTAGGTGGTATAGAAAAACAGCAGCCAGGTGCCAATTACCGCAAAGGCACCGCCGCCAAATAAGTCAGTTAATCCGTAGCCTATAGCTACGCCATAACCGACGCGACGTTCTGTAGGTTTAACCATCGATCCGATTCCTGTTCTGGTAGGGGTGTAATAACGGCAAGGTGCAATGCCCTGCCGCTGTTGTTATCAACAGAATTGGAAATCAACGTAATAAGGGAGGCGTTATCCCGCGTTGGCTAACATCTGCGCCTTAACGCACAACTCCGCGGCTTTAAACGCATGCTGCTGGGTCATAGCGTGTTCGGTGCGATGAATACAGTCTTTAATCAGTTGCCCGAAGAAGGGAAAACCCACTTCGCCTGACACGGCATAGCGGAATTCCCCCTCTTTATTCACCAGGTAGACCACATCCTGCTCGCCACGTGTCAGGTCGGTATATTTACGAATCTCGATATAACCGTCGGTGCCGAGTAGCGTCATACGTCCATCGCCCCAGGTGGATAAGCCATCTGGTGTGAACCAGTCGCAGCGGAAATAGCCGGTCGCGCCGTTCTCTCCGGCCAGCATGGCATCACCAAAGTCTTCAAATTGCGGATGTTGCGGATGGCGGAAATTACGCACCTGGCTGGCCACGACAGTGGCATCACTGTTGCCGGTGTAATAGAGGAATTGTTCAATCTGATGACTTCCGATATCGCAAAGAATGCCGCCGAAATAACGACGTTGATAGAACCAGTCTGGCCGTCCAGTGCCTTCACGGTGTGGGCCGGTGCCCAGTGTTTGTACCACCTGACCGATAGCCCCGCTTTCCACCAGCTGTCCGGCAAACACCGCGCTCTCAACGTGTAAACGTTCACTGTAGTAGACCGCATACTTCCGTCCGGTTTTGGCGCACATCGCTTTCGCATCTTCCAGCTGTTCAAGACTGGTGAGCGGCGCTTTGTCGGTAAAGTAATCTTTGCCCGCTGCCATCACCTTCAGGCCCAGTGCACAGCGTTGTGACGGGATCGCCGCTCCGACCACCAGTTGAACCTGCGGGTCCGCCAGCAGCGTGTCCAGTGAGTCCGCCACCTGCACCTGCGGATATTGCTGCACAAACTTATCCACTTTGGCGGGATCGGGATCAAACACCCATTTCAGCGTGGCGCCGGCTTCGGTTAAGCCATTGCACATGCCGTAAATGTGGCCGTGATCGAGCCCTGCCGCTGCGATCACAAATTCCCCCGGCTGCACCACCGGCTGCGGTTTGCCTTGTGGCGCGTAGTTCATGCCATCCTGCTTATTCATGGTTGTGTCCTCACGCAAAGTTTTTGCCCAGTGGGATATCATCGACGTCGGCAAAATTGTCCACCGAAGCCTGTTTTTCATAGAAGTGCGGCGCATGGGCAATCAGCCCGCCGGTGCGATAGAAGGCGTCATCCTTAGGAATCGGCAAGGAGACGGTGCTTTTAGTGATAGCCGATTTATAAATGGCGGTGATCAGCTCCAGCGAACGCTTACCCTGCTCGCCATCAATCAGCGGTGCACGTTGTTGTTCGATGGCAGAGAAGAAGTCATCCACCTGTCCTGCATGTAACGTCCATTTGAGCGGTGGCGTATCCGCATGGAAACGTTCCAGCTCACTCTCCAGCGCCTGGTTGTTCTCTTTCTCAGGGAAACCGTTCTCAGCCGCCTGCATAGCCACCGCTTTCCACGGAGCAGAGAGTCGCGCTTTTTCACCCTGCAGCACGATTTTCTGATCTTCACCGTGATGCACCACCGAAGCGGTGAGTTGTGCGAGGGTGCCGTTGGGATAACGGAAAATAGCCGCGCTGAGATCCTCAACTTCGGCATTGTCGTGCGCCACGTTGCCGATCATGGCGACCACTTCACTCGGCGCGCCGAGCATCCACTGCATGGCATCGATATGGTGTACCGCATGGTTGAGGGTGCAGCCGCCGCCCTCTTTTTCCCAGGTACCGCGCCACCACAAGTCATAGTAGGCGTGACCGCGCCACCAAAAGGAGTCCACTTGCGCATGACAAATTTTGCCCGCCAGCCCGGAATCCACGGCCGCCTTCAGCCGCCAGAAAGCGTCAGTGAAGCGGTTCTGTGCCACCACCGACAATATTTTCCCGCTGGCTTTTTGCGCGGCGATCATTGCATCGCACTCCTCCAGCGAGGCCGCCATCGGTTTTTCACACAGCACATGTTTCCCGGCCTGCAGCGACGCAATCGTGTTCTCCGCATGGACGTAGGGCGGCGTGCAGACATCCACCACGTCAATGTCAGCACCTTCGGCCAACATCTCTTGGTGATCGCGATAAACACGCACATCGTGCAGGCCGTAACGCTGCAATTTCTCGCGCGCTTTTTCCGGATACACATCCGCTACCGCGACAATTTTGCCGCGCTCAGGAAACTGCAAAAATGCCTGGATATGTGAATTGGCAATATTGCCCATGCCCACTATCGCAATTTTTAACATCGTGATTCTCCGCCTGTGACCGCTATTGAGGTGTCTGCGAGGAACATAAAAAAGCGCGGCGGAGGGGACAAACTGTTTTTGTGAGAATGCTCGCAGAGCGGTGCGGATGTTTGTGAACCAAATGTAAAACAGTCTTAATATCAGTCCACTACGTCTGCAAAAATTTGCAAAAATTGATTGGGATGGGGATCACATTATGGCTGGCAAGCTCAAAATGGACGAAATTTCAGCAATAACCGGCTACTCGGTTAGCACCGTTTCGCGCGTATTGAGCGGGAAATCCTACACCAGTGATAAGGCACGTGATGCCATCGTAAATTGCGCACGTCGGCTCGGCGTCTTACACGAAATGATGAGTGGCCGGCTGCTGATCAATGGCATTGTGGTGTTTGCGCCCGCCCGCACCTTTACCCCGCGCGGGGACCACTTCTATCTCGAAGTGACACGCGGCATCGCCGAGGCCTGTGCATCACACGATGTGCATATCAGCTACTGTCCGCTGGAGGAGCAACGCGCCGATGTGAAGCTGTTTCTGGAGAAAGCCGGCGCAAAAAATATCAGCGCCATCATCATTATCGGCACCGACGATCAGGCCATTTTCAGTCTCGCGGCATCGTTGGATAAGCCCTGTGTGTTGATCAACTCGCGGGATAAAGATATGAGGCTGGATGCGGTCTCTCCCGATCATCGTGCGATTGGTTTTAGCGCTATGCAGCATCTGTTTGAACAGGGCCATCGTCGCGTATTGACCGTGACCTGTCTGCGCCGTGAGACACTGTTTCTGCGGCTGGAAGGAATCAAAGACGCCTATCGCCACTTTCATATGCCGTTTAATTCGCAGCATGATTTGATCGTGATTGAAGCTTACTCATCACAGGATACCGAAGCGGCGTTGCATCGCTGGCTGGATGCGCATCCCCGTGAACAGTGGCCAGATGTGATTCTGCCCGGCGGTAAAGGGATCATTACTGGCGTACAAAAGGCATTGCTGTCACGCGGTTTACGTGTTCCCGAGGATATGTCGTTGATGACCACCGATCTGGCGAGCCGCCTGGAGGGATCACCTGAAATGCCGATTACGGGATTCGCCGTGCCCTGCCGCGAATTGGGTTATGAAGCGATACAGTTGATTCAGAACCGCCTCAATCGACCGCAGTCATCAATCTACAATTTGCTGTTGCAGGGGAAATTGGTGGATCGCGGCACCGTCGCCAATGCCACACGCCATGCGGCGCGCGAAGAGATTCGTAACGCGTTTACGTGATATTGGCACGGGGCGATGATTAACATCGCCCCGCCCCCCTTACAGCTTAAAGCTCTGCACCACCAACTCCAGCTGCACGCTCTGCTCTTCCATCGCATGGGCCGCAGCGGAGACCTGCTCCACCAGCGCGGCGTTCTGCTGCGTGCTGCCATCCAGTTGCGTGATCGCCACGTTAACCTGCTCGATCCCCATGCTCTGTTCGCGGCTGGCAGACATGATTTCGCTCATCAGCGTTGTCACACTGCTAACGCCTTGCATCAGCTCATCCATGGTCTGTCCGGCCTGCTCAACCAGCTGGCTACCGGTATCGATGTTGGCCACCGACTCCTCAATCAGCTTCTTAATCTCGCGCGCGGAGTTCGCCGAACGCTGGGCCAGATTACGCACTTCCGATGCCACCACAGCAAAGCCACGCCCCTGCTCACCCGCGCGCGCCGCTTCAACTGCAGCATTCAGTGCGAGGATATTGGTCTGGAAGGCAATGCTGTCAATCACACTGATGATATCCACCACCTTGCGTGATGAGTGGTTGATCGCGCCCATGGTGCTGACCACCTGGCGCACCACGTCGGTACCACGCGCGGCCACCTGCGAGGCACCGTCTGCCAGCTGATTAGCATGCGTGGCGTTATCGGCGTTCTGACGCACGGTCCCGGTCAACTCCTCCATCGAAGCTGCCGTTTGCACTATCGAGCTGGCCTGCGATTCGGTGCGTGCAGACAAATCCGCATTACCGCTGGCGATTTCACGCGAGGCAGCGGTGATGGCTAAAGCACTGTCGCCAACCTGACGCATCAATCCCTGCAGATACGCAATGAACTGGTTAAAACTCTCCGCCACCGCATTGAATTCCGGGCTATTGCTGGCAGGTAAGCGCTGGGTGAGATCGGCACCGCCCGTTGAAAGCGCTTCAATGTTGCGATGCAACAGACTCAGGCGTTTCATCATCGCGCGCACGAAACCGAGCAGAACCAGCAGCAGAATAACTGCCAGAGGGATCTGCACCAGGCCAAGCCGCGTCAGCATGCTGTGTGTTTGCGCGTCCAGCAGGCTGGAAGGCACATCGCTGGCGAGATACCACGGACTGCCCGCAATCGCCTGCAGGAACAAGGTGTGTTCGCCATCCTCACCTTTGAAAGTCGTTTGGGTTGGCTGCGTTCCCGCCTGCGCCAGTAAACCTTTCAACGCAGACGCCATTGGCAACTGGGTATCGGACAGGTTTTCCAGCTTCGGCGTGCCGTCCAGCAGCGCGGCGTTACCCACCACTTTGCCATCGGCTTCCACGATCAGCACACGTCCCTTAATCGCATCACCCATCTGTTTTGCCAGCTGGTTAAAGAAGCCGAGTGTGACGTCGATAGTCGCCACTCCCCACACCGTGCCATCACGATAAATCGCCATGGCGCAGTTGGTGCGTGGCTGCGGGCTGGCAGCATCCTGGTAGGCTTTCGCCCAGGCACACTGCCCTTTTGCTGCCGCCATACCGTCTTTGTACCAGGGTTGTTCCCAGTATTTATCCGCCGCATCAGAGTTCCAGTATGTGTTGACCTGCAACTGATTGCTGGCATTGCGCGCAAAGAATGAACTGTCCTTCTCTTTCGCGGGATCGCGACGATTAGGCAGTGGCCAGATACCGCCACCAAAAACGTTGCTGTCCTGGTATTGGTTCACCAACGCAGGCAGTAAGGTGTCGATGGCGGCGCTGTCCATCACGCCAGCCGCCTCCGTGATCGCGCGCTGTTGTGCCTGCACACGGTTCATCTGTTCAACGATGCGCCCGGCCAGACCATCAACTTCATAGCGGACCAAACGGCTTTCGTTTTGACTCAGTTGCGGAGCAATAAACTGATTGATCACCACCACGGTAACCAGCATCAGGACCACGAAAAATGCGACCAACGTCGCGGTAAAACGAGATTGTGTAGTTTTTAACATTGATGTGCCCTTACCCTGGTTGGCGAGTTGCCTGATCGAGGTTAACGGCGTGTTAAAGCGGAACTTGAGGTGAGGCAGATCACAAAAATGCAAATAGTTGATTTAGGTGATCATTAGGGTGGTGACTAACGCTGCGCTTAGTCGGTGGAATGAGGAATTTGTGTCGCTTCCAATTGTAGGCCGCCCGTGCCGACAGAGGGCGTGCCAAGGCACGCCCCTACAAAGTTCAAATAGACTTCATTGAGAAGATGGGGAATCCACCACTTCCTGACGCGGTCGGAACACGTGATTATTCCCGTCAGCCTGTAAACGCTGCAACAGCAGCTGGCCGCCGCGTTCATCAGACTGGGCGAACTGGCGTTCCGCTTCAGTGATCGGCGTGGCCCATAGCAAATTGGGGCGATCGCCATCGCGCTTTGGCAAACGGAATTGTGCCGCTTCCGGTGCCAGGTCATTCGCCAGCAGGAAACTCTCAAAGCCTACTGGCGCCACTTCGGATGCCAGCGTATGCCCTTCGCCAATCCACGTCAGGCGCGCCCATGGTAGGTGGGCGAACTCTGCCAGCGCACTCGCCATCTGTACCGCATTGGCTTCCGTCATCACTTCGCCATCCACTGCCATCGCTAATTCCACGCGGCGATACTGCGGTGCCAGCTCATCAAACAGATAATCCACTTGCGGCATCGGACGGATCGCCATACCAAGGGTGAGAAAATACCAAACGCCATTGTGCCAGTGCTGAGAAATCGCCATCGGCGGCCAGTTGCCCTGGTCGATGGCGTAATACTTCACCGACTCGCCAAACTGCGCCTGATAGCACTGCATCACATCGCGCTGCACGCTGTCCCACAGCTGGCCATCATGCCAGTCGCGCCAGAAATGGCGCTGTTGCTCGGCGCGCGCATAGTAATCATTGGTGGAAGCAGAGCCGAGGGGTGCGGTAAGGCGATTCTCTTTGATGCAGCCAGCAGAGAAGCTGACCTGCTTGTCCTGATAGAGGCTCCAGCCGGGGATCACCGCCAGCAACTGGCCGTAATACCAGAGCGCGGCCCCGTCATCGCTCGGCTCCCACAGAATTTGTAAACCAGCAGGATCGAGCATTGGCTCCGCTTCCAGCGTACGGCAAAATTCCGCGCTGAGCAGCGGTGCAATGCCCTGCTCCATCGCTTCACGATCTTCGCGCGCCGGGGCGGGCAACAGGTTGCGCAGCCAGCAACCGCGCACGGCATACTGGCTGCGAAACAGATCGTTCGGCCAGATATAGAAATAGGCGGTACGCGCATCCTGTTCGACGATGGCAGTAAGTGTATTTTGCTGATTAGGCACCTCAGCAATCAGAGGTTGGTGTGTCATAACGCCTCGACAAAGCCTTGAGGGATCCATTTTCCCTGAGAATAGAGCAGGATCGACACTCGCACCACGTGACACAAGGGTAAAACTCTCAAAGTGCTAACAGGAATCTTGAGAGATGCTAATGAATGGCAGCAGGGTGCACTTTCAGACATCACATTAATTCGTGATTCTTTTGCCGTCTCGCATGCTATTGTCTGCGCATTACCCCTTGTGGAATGGCCGATATGGTACTGCAAAATCTCGATTTGAATCTGCGTGACGTCGTCATATTCGCGATTTTGGTGTGGTTGTTTATTCGCTACACGTGGGTGATGTCGGCGTTGACCATTTTGCTGGGTGGCGTCGCACTGCTGGTGTTGTTACCGATTGATATCTATTACAGTTTGCTGCCGCTGGCACTGATAGGATTGGGACTGGGCATGTTGTTGCATCATTATCAGCAGCGCCAACTCACCTTAAAACGCGAAGCCCGCACCCCGCGTACCTACACCAAAAAGCAGGATGAGCTTCACCTGTAACCCTCAGCACCCCATGCGTTGCATCGCACGGGCGTAAGCACCGCGCTGAATTGACCAACGCAGCAGTCCGGCAATCACGGCAATCTCTTTATCTACCCGCCACTGGGTGAAGCGGCCAATCGGATGCTGAATCTGCTGTTGCGCCCAGTCCGGTAATAGCCCCATACCCGCTTTTAACATCACTTCCATAGCCGGTTTCGCCTGCCACGAAGGTGCAGGAGCGTTGATCAGCAGTTGCATCACTTCTCGCGTGCGTTCATCACAGATCAGTTCTGGACGCATCGCCTGCAGATAATCCTCCACCGCCTTAACACTTTTTGGCACCTGTTGCGCCCCGAGCGCCTCCGCAATCAGTGCGGCTTCCTGGTAGTAACGATTCTGATCGGCGTGACTGAGATGCGGATTTTTGTAACGCAGATGCGCCGCGAGGAAGCGGCTGGTTTCCGCCACGTGTACCCAGGTGAGCAGATGCGGATCGCTGGCGGCATAGGGTTGGCCCGCATTATCAATGCCGGTCACCCGCAGATGAATACGTTTGACGCGTTCAATCAGGATGTTGGCATCCACCGTATTGCCGAAGGTGGTCACGGCAATAAACTGGCTGGTGCGACGCAGGCGTCCCAGCATGTCCTGGCGGAAGTTAGAGTGATCCCACACCCCTGCCAGCGCGGCCGGATGCAGCATTTGCAGCATCAACGCGCTGATACCGCCACACAACATCGAGGGAAAGTCGCCGTGTACGCGCCAGATAACATGATCCGGCCCAAACAAGCCAGGATCGCCAGGCGGTTGCGAGATATCAAATTCGTTAAGTGACAGACCGTTAAGGCGAAAGACTTGCTGTTCGATGCGTTTGCGCAGGTTCATGGTGATTGGTGGTTGTGCCCGTTGGCAGGAATGGCTGAGGTATATCATATACTGCGATGTGTAGCGGCGCGATTCATCGCGCGATAAATCGCGCCGCTACAGGAGGTGCAAACTGTTAATGATTATAAATAATCAAATTGCCCATCTTCAGTCCGCACGGAATCCAGGCCAATCATCACGTTGAATTTGCCCGGTTCGGCGACGTGCTGCATTTTCTGGTTCCAGAATTTCAATGCATCCACATCAATCTTAAAGCTCACGGTCTGCGATTCGCCCGCTTTCAGCATAATGCGCTTGAAGCCACGCAGCTCCTGCACCGGACGACTAATGCTGGCAACCGGATCGTTAAGATACATCTGCACCACCGTCGCGCCATCACGCTTGCCGGTGTTGGTCACCGTGACGCTGGCTTCTACCGTGCCGTTACGCGGCATGGTTTTGGCGGACATCTTCACAGGCGACACCGTAAAGGTGGTGTAGCTCAAACCGTAACCGAACGGATAAAGCGGACCGTTCACCGCGTCGTAATAGTGCGATGTGTACTTGTTAGGCTTGGCGAAATTATACGGGCGACCGGTTGGCAAGTGGTTGTAGTAAATCGGCAACTGGCCCACTGAACGCGGGAAGGACATCGGCAGCTTGCCCGATGGGTTATAGTCGCCAAACAGCACGTCAGCAATGGCATTGCCGCCTTCGGTACCGCTAAACCAGGTTTCGACCATCGCATCCGCGATACGATCTTC
Organism: Pantoea vagans; assembly: GCF_001506165.1. Lineage (NCBI taxonomy): Bacteria > Pseudomonadati > Pseudomonadota > Gammaproteobacteria > Enterobacterales > Erwiniaceae > Pantoea > Pantoea vagans. The sequence goes on from NZ_CP011427.1 coordinate 2,727,519, forward strand.
ATTCACCACCGTCAATGGACGGCCATTCATCAGCACAATCACCAACGGCTTGCCGGTGGCTTTCAGCGCCGCCAGCAGCTTTTGCTGGCTTGGCGGGATGACCAAATCGCTGCGGCTGGAGGCTTCATGGGCCATACCCTGCGCTTCACCAACGGCGGCCACCACCACATCGGCTTTCTTCGCCTGAGCAACGGCTTCATCAATCAATTCCTGCGGCGAACGTTTGTCGACGCTGACCGCCTGCTCATACAGGTTGAGGAAATCCTGAATGCCTTTGTTGTCGGTGATGTTGGCACCCTTGGCATACAGTAAGGTGCCTTTGCCTGCCATCGCATTCTTCATGCCTTGCAACAGAGGGATGGACTGTTTGGCCACACCCGCCGCTGACCAGCTGCCCATAATGTCGCGCTGGCTATCCGCTAACGGGCCGACCAGCGCCACGGTTGCGCCTTTCTTCAGTGGCAGCGTTTCATGCCAGTTTTTCAGCAGCACGATACTTTTACGCGCCACGTCACGCGCTTCAGCACGATGCAGTCGGCTCTCGGCGTTGGTGTCCTGCGGATCGCTGCCTTTCGGGCCTAAATGACTGTAAGGATCGTTAAACAGTCCCATGTCGTATTTGACGTTCAGCACGTGACGCGCAGCATCATCAATCTCCGCCATACTCACGGCACCGCTTTTCACCAGGCCAGGCAGATATTTGCTGTAGTACTCGTCGCTCATGCTCATATCGATACCGGATTTCAGCGCAATACGCACCGCGTCCTGTGGGTCGCTGGCCACACCGTGTTTCAGTAGTTCTTTGATGGCGCCGTGGTCACTAATGGTAATGCCCTTGAACTTCCATTCCCCGCGCAGCAGGTCTTTCAGCAACCAGCTATCCGCCGTTGCAGGTGTCCCGTTCAGTGAGTTGAGCGCCACCATTACCCCGCCGCTACCGGCATCCAGTGACGCTTTGTACGGTGGCAGATAGTCCTGGAATAAGCGCTGTGGGCTCATGTCCACGGTGTTGTAATCACGACCGCCCTCTACCGCACCATAGGCCGCAAAGTGCTTGACGCTGGTCATGATCGAATAACGGTCGGCGGCGCTTTTACCCTGCATCGCTTTCACCATGGCGCTGCCCATCTGCGCGCTCAGGAAGGTGTCTTCACCAAAACCTTCGGACACACGGCCCCAGCGTGGCTCGCGCGACACATCCACCATCGGTGCCCACGTCATGTTCAGGCCATCGTCGGCGGCCTCATAGGCTGAGATACGGCCGACTTCGCCAATCGCATCCAGATCCCAGCTGGCCGCCAGGCCGAGCGGAATCGGGAAAATAGTGCGTTGCCCGTGCACCACATCGTAGGCGAAGAACAGGGGAATTTTCAGGCGGCTGAGTTGCATCACCTGGTCCTGCATCACACGGATATCGGGCCGCGTGACGGTATTAAAAATGGCACCGACCTGGCCGTGCTGAATCATGTCGCGAACCGCCTCTTTGGGCGTATCCGGTCCCACACTGATCAGGCGCATTTGCCCAATTTTTTCATCAAGGGTCATTTTGCTGAGCAGCTGATTCACAAAGGTGTCACGCGCTTGTTCAGTCATTGGATGGGGGCCAAACAGCTCATCTGCGAAGGCAGGTTGCATGGCAAGGGAAACAGCGAGGCTAACAGAGTAAATCCATTTCATCAGGTCGGGTTCTCTTAAGTAACTACGTAATATACCCAAAATAATTCGAGTTTCAGGAAGGCGGCAAGTGCATGAATCCTCAAGAGCTTACACAAGTAAGTGACTGAGGTGAATGCACGTAGCCAACGCACCTGCAATTTGAAGTTTGAAGGGGTATACCCAAAATAATTCGAGTTGCAGGAAGGCGGCAAGTGCATGAATCCTCAGGAGCTTACTGAAGTAAGTGACTGAGGTGAATGCACGTAGCCAACGCACCTGCAACTTGAAGTATGAAGGGTAGGCAGTGTGCCACAAGATGAGGATAGCAGGTAGCAACCGATGTCACACCGCGACCATGCGGTTGGCGCATGCTACAGTAGAAACGCAACGTTAACGACAAGGACAGGTTCATGAATAACAACACCTCACACCCTACACTGCTTGCTGAGCTGCGCCGCCTGGTCGGACCTTCGCACCTGTTAACCGAAGCGGAACAGACCGCGCGCTACCGTAAAGGCTTTCGTTCAGGCGAGGGCGATGCGCTGGCGGTAGTGTTTCCAGGTACACTGCTGGAACTGTGGCGTGTGCTGCAGGCACTGGTGCAGGCCGATGCGGTGATCCTGATGCAGGCGGCCAACACCGGTTTGACGGAAGGTTCCACCCCCAACGGCAACGATTACGATCGTCCGGTGGTAATCATCAGCACGCTGCGTCTCGACAAATTGCAGCTGATTGATGGCGGCAACCAGATCCTCGCCTTCCCGGGCAGTACCCTGTATCAACTGGAAAAAGCGTTAAAACCGCTGGGGCGCGAGCCACACTCGGTGATCGGGTCATCCTGTATCGGCGCATCGGTGATGGGCGGAATTTGCAATAATTCAGGCGGGTCGCTGATCAAACGCGGTCCGGCTTACAGTGAAATGGCGCTCTACGCGCAGATTGACGCCGACGGCAAACTGAAGCTGGTGAACCATCTGGGGATGGATCTCGGCCACTCGCCGGAAGAGATACTCGGCCGTCTTGATGACGACCGTTGGCAGCAGAGCGATGTGCGCTGGGATGAACGTCATGCTTCGGACCATGAGTATGCAAAGCGAGTGCGCGATATCCATGCGGATACGCCAGCCCGTTTTAACGCCGACGAACGCCGCCTGTTTGAAGCGTCTGGCTGCGCGGGCAAACTGGCGGTGTTCGCCGTGCGTCTCGACACCTTCCCCACCGAACCCAAGCAGCAGGTGTTTTACATTGGCACTAACGATCCGGCAGTGCTGGGCGATCTGCGCCGTCATATTTTGGCAGAATTTAACAATTTACCGGTCGCGGGCGAATATATGCACCGCGATATTTTTGATATCGCCGAGGTGTACGGCAAAGATACTTTCGTGATGATCGACAAACTCGGCACCGATAAAATGCCGCTGTTCTTCACCTTAAAAGGCCGTGTCGACGCCTGGCTGGCTAAACTGAGCTTCGTCAAACCCCATCTCACCGATCGCCTGCTTCAACGCATTAGCGGCTGGTTGCCTGCGCACCTGCCAAAACGCATGAAACAGTATCGTGATAAGTTTGAGCATCATCTGATGCTGAAAATGTCCGGTGAAGGGGTGGCCGAAGCACAAGAGTATCTGCACGAATACTTCCGCGAAGGCGGTGGCGAGTTTTTTGCCTGCGATGCCAAAGAGGGTGCACATGCCTTCCTGCATCGTTTTGCCGCAGCCGGTGCCGCCGTGCGTTATCACGCCGTACATGCCAATGAAGTGGAAGATATTCTGGCGCTGGATATCGCGCTACGCCGCAATGACAACGACTGGTTTGAGCGTTTACCGCCAGAGTTTGATCATGACCTCAGTCATCGCCTCTATTACGGCCACTTCTTCTGCCATGTGTTCCATCAGGATTACATCGTGAAGAAAGGCGTTGATGCCCACGCATTAAAAGAGAAGATGCTGGCAATCCTCAGCGAACGCGGTGCGGAGTATCCGGCCGAGCATAATGTCGGTCATCTGTATCAGGCTAAACCGCAGCTGCAGGCGTTTTACCGTCAATTAGACCCGACCAATTCCTTTAATCCGGGGATTGGCAAAACCAGTAAGCAGAAAGGATGGGCGGTGAAGGTCTGATAAATCCAGGTGCGCATCAATGCGCACCTTACAAAATATTCTGCCGGCCCAAGGGCCGCATCCTACACCCATCGTCGTGGGGCGGCCTTCAGGCTGTCTATGCTGTTAAGGCAGTTGCTCACCGTCATCCTGCACCGAAGCAGGCAGCGCACGGCGTTCGATAATCATCGTTTGCGGTGTAGAGAGCACAATACCCTCTTTGCGCAGACGCGTCAGAATATCGAACAGCAAATCGCTTTTGGCGCTGGAAATCTGGCGCTGTCCTGCCACATTCCCGGTCACGCTCAATACAATTCCGGCGGAGGTCAGGTCTTTAAACGAGACTGACGGCTCAGGCGTCTCCAGAATACGCTCATTCTCCTGATAAACCTCAAGCAGGATTTCACGCACCCGCACCGGATCGATATCCAACGGGAACGTCAGCAAAATGGTCACCACGCCCTGGGCGTTCCCCATGGTGGCGTTGCGCACGTTCTGTGAGATAAATTGCGAGTTCGGCACAATCACCGTGGATTTATCGCTGAGCTGAATCTCGGTGGCACGCACATTAATACGACGGATATCCCCTTCGATGCCGCTGATTGTCACCAAATCGCCCACTTTAACTGGGCGTTCGGTCAGCAAAATCAGACCGGAGATAAAGTTCTTCACGATCTCCTGCAAGCCGAAACCGATACCGACTGACAAGGCACTGACGATCCACGCCAGCTTGTTCCACTGCAGGCCCATGATCGACAGCGTCAGCAAGATGATCAGCACATACCCGATATTGCTGAACAGCGTCACCAGCGACACGCGCATGCCCACATCCATGGTGGTTTTTGGCAGGAAATCTTTATCCAGCCAACGGCGTACTGAGCGCAGCACGTAGATGCCCACCACCAGGCAGAGGATCGCATTGACCATGTGCGCCGGCACAATGTTCAGCGACTCCAGCCCTTTGCCTCCCCAGAATTCAATCACCTTCTGGATAAGCTCAATCGGGGTGGAAGAAGCAAAGGTGCCATTGAGCAACGCCAGCGCGACAAAGCCAATCAGCACCGTTTTGCCGACTGCCGCCAGCAGCGTAGCGGCCTGCTGCAAGTGTCGCTCGTCGATATTCAACGAGCCCTGCAGACGTTTGCCCGTGGCATTATTGGTGGAAAACAGACTCTCGCACCCATCATTCACCAAGTGGCTGAGGAAGTAGAATGAGCCGAACAAAATGCCACACCAAATCACTTCATAACTCAGGAAGCGAGCCAGCGTTACGTAACCGATGATCAGTGAAATCAGAATCGCCAGTGCCGTAATGGTCAGCGCCAGCTGCACTAAACCCACAATGGTCGGGCGAGCCTCGGGGGCATTGCCCTCTTGCACCATGCGACGACGCACGCGGTTGGTACGCATGCTGATCGCCAGTCCCGTACTACCGATCAATAGTGCAGTCAGTCCGTTGGCGAAAATAGTGGTATTCAGGCTGGTGCCAACGCTGTAGTTGAAAGATTCAGCGGTCTGGAAGACAAACACCAGCGCAGCGGTAATCGGTGGGAACGGCTTTAAAGCCTGCGCCACTTCATTGGAGATGCTCGGCAAACGCCAGCTTGGACGGCGCGTTGACAGGAACGCACGGCCTAAACCGGCAATCAGTCCGCAATAGACGCTGAGCTGGACCAGACGCTCAACAAAATCCTGCACATCGGTAGAGACTTCATCGCGGCGGGTAAATGCCAGCGCAATAAAGTTGAACGTCAGCACCACGGCCGCCAGGGTGGTGAGCGCAATGGCTGCCGCCAGGAAACTGCGACGCAAGCGCCCTTCCGGCATTTTATGGATGCTGACCCACGCCAGAAACTCTTCGCTGTAGCGACGGCCCAGCGTCATCACCAGCATCGCCGCAATCAACCAGCCAATGGTGCCAAAACGCCAGCCTGGCTCCCAGGAGAGCGCTGCGGTGTCCTGCAGTTCCGCGATAAAATCACTGATTTTCTCGCCGTCGAGATCCTGACGGCTCACCAGCGGTGACCAGAATTTCGGCCCCAGAATACTGCCGGAATTTAAGGCTAACTGGCTTTTCAACTGATCGCGACGCAGGTTAACGATCTGCGATGAGAGCACCAGCGCACCGTTCTTAATCCCTTCGGCCTGTTTGATCTGATCGTCCAGTTTGCTTTTCTGGCTTTCCAGCGAGGAGCGTTTGCGCGTCACTTCGGGCGTCTCTTTCACGCCGCTGTCCGCTTTCGGGGCGGGCCCCAGTACCGCCAACTGTGCATCCAGCTGCTGACGTTGCGGGATCAAAGCCTGACCGAGGGTGTCTGCATTACCCGAAAGCTCCAGCGCCATCTCATTGAGCTGGTTGAGCTGGTTTTCGTTAGTATCACCGGACACCTGGCCTTTAATTTTATCGAGGATTTTCTGCATTTTCGGCAGTTCAACGGAAGGATTCACCTTCGGCGCGGCGTCCTCTTGCTGCGCCGCTGCGGCCGCATTGTCATCCGCATAGCCGATCGCCGGGCTCAACAGCACCAGCAGCAGTAAAATTGGGGTAAAGAGCGAACGAAGCTTAAACATATGAGTGAGATTCCAGCGCAATAACAGCCGATAAATACCAGTTAATAATGAATGGCGGCCAGTGTAGAGCGTAGCCGAAACGGAAACTATAGGAATGAAGCGGTAAAACATTGGTGCTGACGATAAGGGATTTTCATTTTTAAAAGGTCGCCATTGAAGGCGACCAAACCAGACGCTTTACTCCACGTCAGCAGTGCTGGCCGTTTGCGACGATTTCTGTTTCTTGTACGCCAACGCAGCGGCTGGCACCGGCGCGGCTTTGCCGGTTTCCAGCCAGTCACGCAGACGGTTGGCATCAGCAAAGTGGGTGTACTTACCAAAGGCATCCAGTACCACCAGCGCGACCGGACGGTTATTAATCACCGTGCGCATCACCAGACAGTGACCCGCTTCATCGGTGTAACCGGTTTTGGTCAATGCAATACGCCAGTCATTTTTGTACACCAGATGGTTGGTGTTGCGGAACGGCAGGGCATAGTTCGGATGCTTAAATATGGCGGTGTCTTCTTTGGTGGTACTCAATTCACCAATCAACGGATATTGACGCGTGGCTTTGGCCAGCTTGATCAGGTCTTCCGCGTTCGAGACGTTGTGAATCGACAAACCGGTCGGTTCAACATAATGCGTGTGCGTCATACCCAGCGCGCGCGCTTTGGCATTCATGGCGCGGATAAAGGCATCATAACCACCTGGATAATGATGCGCCAGGCTAGCGGCAGCCCGGTTTTCAGACGACATCAACGCCAGCAGCAGCATATTGCGACGGCTGATTTCACTGTTCAGTTTGACGCGTGAAAACACACCGCGCATCTCGGGCGTATGGCTGATATCGACGGAAAGCATTTCATCCATCGGCAGCTTAGCATCCAACACCACCATCGCGGTCATCAGCTTGGTGAGCGATGCAATCGGACGCACACGATCGGGGTGGCTGGAGAACAGCACCTTGTTGGTTTCAAGATCGACAATCATCGCACTGCCGGAGGCGATTTGCGGTTGCGCAATCGGCGCCAGATTAGATAGCGCAGCAGGCGCGGCCAGTGCAGGTGTTACAGCTGCGGGCGCGGCGACAAACAGCGCCAGCGACAGCAAGGAAATACGCATTTTTACAGACATCGTGTCAGGAAAATCCGATAAGGAGTTTTGCGCTGTGTTTGAGACACAGGCCGCACGCATCAAACCAGACGGGATGCGGGCTGGCAGCAGCATCATACCCACTTCCCTACGAAATTTCTTAGGTAGATTGTTTCCGGGCGTTAAAAAAAGGTCGTCATAAATGACGACCTTATATTCCATGGTTTATCTGTTGGGTTGCCATTTATGGCAACCGCCCATCAGAACAATCGCGGTCCATAACCCCACAGCACCACCGTCAACGCCAGCAGCACTTCAAACACCAGCACACCGATGGCCAGCGTTGAACCGGAGAAACGCAGGCTCTCCTCCCGGTCGATATTGAGGAATACCGGAATGCCGACATACAGCAGATAGCCGGTGTAAAGCAGAGCAACCGCTCCCGCCAATACGCACAGCCACACCAGCGGATAGAGCGCGACCAGACCGCTGATAAATAGCGGTGTTGCGACATAGCCTGCAAACACGGTACAGCGCGGTATGCTCGGACGCTGCGGATAGTTACGTGCCATCCAGTGAATGACGCGGCCCATTACCGCCACGCCACCTAAAATAATCAGATAAAACAGAATGCCCAGACCGATGCCGGTCAATAGATTGAGTTGAACAAATTGCCCTTCGCCCAGATTCCAGCCCAGTTGTGTGGTACCGATAAAGGCGCAAATCACCGGGATCGCGGCCATCATCAAAACATGGTGGGTGTAGTGGTGCGAAACGCTCTCGTTTTCTTGCTTGATATCGCGCATTTCCTGGTTAGGATGCGCCAGAAGACCCCAGACATGATTCATAAAATCACTCCTCTGATGCGATGGGCTGCCCCTCCAGCTATCAGACTGTCCAACTCAGGCAGCTTCCCTTCAAGTATAATCGGCGCTGCTGTTTTTGCGGACAGCGGCACAAAAAAAGCCACTGGCGTATAAACTGTTACCTGATTCATTCACGACAGGGAGGATAATTTGCATCTCGATATCAATGGATTAATTACGCAATATGGCTATCTGGCGCTGCTGATTGGCTGTATCGCAGAAGGGGAAACCTTTACTCTGCTGGGCGGCGTGGCGGCGCATGAAGGCTTGCTGCACTTCACTGGGGTGGTACTGGCCGCCATGGCCGGCGGGATTATTGGCGATCAACTGCTGTTCTGGTTGGGTCGCCGTTATGGCACGCGCATCCTGCGCCGTTTTCGTAAACATCAGGACACCATTCGCAAGGCCAATCACCTGATTCAAAAGCGCCCTAGCCTGTTTGTCATCGGCGTGCGCTTTATGTACGGTTTTCGCATTATCGGCCCGATCATCATCGGCACCAGCCGTCTGAAACCATTGCGCTTTTTTGTGCTCAACGTCATCGGTGCGGCCATCTGGTCCCTGATCTTCGTGACTCTTGGCTACTTTGCGGGGGAGATCATCACGCCGTGGCTGCACAAGCTTGACCAGCACTTCAAACACTTACTGTGGTTGGTGGCGGCGATTGTGTTCGGCATCGTGCTGCGTTATGTCATTCGCCGATGGAATCACCGCCGGGCGGGCTAATGGTGATAGCCCTTAAACTGCGGATTGGCCAGCATAAATCCGCCGTCAACGATAAAGGATTGACCGGTAGTGTAGGTGGCCCACTCGGAACAGAGCCACGCCACTAAACTCGCCACTTCACGCGTATCGCCGGGACGCCCAATCGGAATTTCCGGCATGCGCGTGCTGCGAGCCTGATCGTCAGTCAAGTTGTTCATCGCCGTTGCAATCGCGCCTGGCGCCACGGCATTCACCAGAATGTGGTGTGGCAACAAGCTGAGCGCCATCGATTTGGTCAATCCGCCCAACGCATGTTTCGCTGCGGTGTAGGCTGTCGCATCGGGCAGCGGGGTGTGTTCATGCACCGAGGTGATGTTGATGATGCGCCCGCCATCCCCTTGATCAACCATATGTCGCGCTGCAATTTGCCCACAGATAAAAGAGCCATCGACATCAACATTGAAGGTTTTACGCCAGTCTTCAAAGGTGACGTCGAGGAAATCCGCTTTAAGCATCACGCCCGCGTTATTGACCAGCACATCAATACGGCCCAATGAATTGATCAACTGCGTCAGTTGCTTGCCGCCTTCTTGGGGATCGGAGAGATCCAGTTGCCTTACCTGCGCCACCTGCCCTTTGCTCTCGACCAGCCGTGCCGTTTCCTGCGCGCCCTCTTCATCTGAGCGCCAGGTAATGCCGAGGGTATAACCCGCTTCAGCCAGCATCACAGCGCAGCTGCGGCCAATTCCTGAATCCGCACCGGTGACCACCGCCACTTTCTGTTTGCCTAATGCCATAACATTCTCCTGCGTGAAGGGTGTCTACACAGTATAGAAGTTATCCTTCCGTGCCCCGCCTCAGCTGAAAAAAGCTTTTCGTCTATAGTTAACAATCAGATACCGCCAAGGGAGGCCACATGAGCACCATTAAACGCAAAATTGATGACCACGGTGTCATCGGCGACTTACGCACCTGTGCACTCATCGCCAATGACGGCACCATCGATTATCTCTGTTGGCCCGAGCTCGATAGCCCTTCAGTGTTTGCCGCCCTGCTCGATGGCGACGAAGCGGGATTGTTCTCGCTGGCACCTGACTGGAAAAATGCCCGCCAGCAGCAGCTTTACCTGCCGGACACTAACATCCTGCAAACCCGGTGGCTGGGCGATGCAGGCGTGGCGGAAATCACCGATTACATGCCCATCTGCGATCAACCCAATAAAGTGCCACGTCTGGTTCGTCGGGTAAAAATGGTGCGCGGATCGGCCAACTTTCATCTGCTGTGCGCACCGCGCCATGATTATGCCCGTGCCGACACCCACACCGAATTACGCCCCGGCGGCATCGCGTTTCTCGCGGAAGGTCAGCCCGCCTTGCGTCTTAGCGCGACGGTAGTGATGACGCGAGAAAATCACAGTGCAGTGGCGACCTTTACCCTGAAAGCGGGAGAGTCTGCCGAGTTCGTGTTTGGCAGTGATGAAGATCCGTTCGTTGCGGAAATCGCCACCGAACAATGCTTCAGTGAGACCCTGAACTACTGGCGTCACTGGAGCAGCCACAGCACCTATCGCGGTCGCTGGCAGGAAAGGGTGACACGCTCTGCTCTCGCGTTAAAACTCCTGACCTCAAAACAGCACGGTTCTATCGCCGCTGCCGCCACCTTTGGTTTGCCGGAGGAGTTGGGCGGCGAGCGCAACTGGGATTATCGCGCCTCGTGGATCCGCGATGCCTCCTTCAGCATGTACGCGCTGATGCGGTTGGGTTATGTGGAAGAAGCGCGAGACTTTACCCATTGGGTCGGACGCTGTGTGGAGCACAGCCATGACGATACACCTCATTTACAAGTGATGTATCGCCTGGACAGCGGGACGGAACTGCACGAAACCGAACTGCTCAATCTCTCTGGATACGCCAATTCGCGTCCGGTACGCATCGGTAATGATGCGTGGCGACAAACCCAACTCGATATTTACGGCGAACTGATGGACGCGGTATATCTGGCGAACAAATACGGTGAGGCGATTTCACAACGCGGCTGGCGGCATGTCTCCGACATGATCGATTATGTCTGCGCGAACTGGAATCAGCCCGATGCTGGTATTTGGGAGATGCGCGGCGAGCCGGAACACTTCCTGCATTCGCGTTTAATGTGTTGGGTCGCGCTGGATCGCGCACTGCGCCTCGGGCTGAAGCGCTCACTGCCGATGCCGTATGAGCGTTGGGATCGGGTGCGCAGCGAGATCCGCGACGATATCTGGCAAAACTTCTGGAATCCCGAACTCGGACACTTCACCGCCACCCGTGGGGGAAAATTCCTCGATGCATCAATGCTGTTGATGCCACTGGTGCGTTTTGTCAGCTCCACCGATCCCGACTGGATCGCCACGCTGGATGCGATTAAAACCCATTTGGTGAGCGACGGTTTAGTGCGGCGCTATAACATTAGTGAGACGCCTGCCGATGCTTTAACCGGGGGTGAAGGCTCTTTTGCTGCCTGTTCGTTTTGGTATGTCGAGTGTCTGGCGCGTGCCGGGCGGGTACATGAGGCGCATTTTGAGTTCGAAAAGCTGCTGAGTTATGCCAATCCGTTGGGGCTTTATGCGGAGGAATTCACCACGCACGGGGAAGCACTGGGTAATATGCCGCAGGCATTGTCACATCTGGCATTGATCAGTGCCGCTTTTTTCCTCAACCGTAAATTGAGCAATGAAGTGACGCTGTGGCAGCCTTAAGAAATTCACATTTTGGGCGACACAGCAAAGAGAATAGTCTGGTAAATACCACTATTTGGGTAAAGTATCTTCAGCCAACGAAAATCATGATTCCCATCTTTGCGCCTATGCACATATAATGCGCACCGGGTCATTAAGACCGAGATGGATTCGACACACTGACAAGCCTGAAACACGGCCATAACGACTTGAAAAACATGAAAAAGAGCATTCGCGCGTTCGCTTCACTCGCCCTGGTACTGGCGGCGTTCAGCCAGTCGGCATTTGCAGTAGTCTATCCGCTGCCAGCGGCTAACAGCCGTTTGATCGGCGAAAACCTTGAAATCACCGTGCCTGATGACAGCCGTCTTCCGCTGGAAGCCTTTGCTGCACAGTATCAGATGGGCCTCAGCAATATGCTGGAAGCCAATCCGGGCGTGGATGTTTATCTGCCTAAAGCTGGCACCAAAATGGTGATCCCACAGCAGCTGATTCTGCCTGACGCGCCGCGTGAAGGTATCGTGATCAACAGCGCGGAAATGCGTCTTTATTACTACCCGAAAGGCACCAAAACCGTTGTTGTGCTGCCTATCGGTATCGGCGAACTGGGTAAAGACACCCCAGTCAACTGGACGACCAGTGTTCAGCGTAAGAAAGCGGGACCAACCTGGACGCCGACCAAAGCGATGCATGCAGAATACGCTGCACGTGGCGAAAGCATTCCAGCCGTGTTCCCGGCGGGTCCAGATAACCCAATGGGTCTGTATGCGCTGTACATCGGCCGTCTTTATGCCGTGCATGGCACTAACGCCAACTTCGGTATCGGCCTGCGCGTGAGCCACGGCTGTGTGCGTCTGCGTGCTGATGATATCAAATGGCTGTTCGACAATGTGCCAGTGGGTACGCGCGTGCAGTTTATCGATCAGCCGGTGAAAGCCACCGTTGAGCCAGACGGTTCTCGTTATGTTGAGGTGCACAACCCACTCTCTACTACCGAAGAGCAATTTAACTCACGTGAAGTGGTGCCAATCACGCTGACCGCTGCCGTGACCAAAGTGATTGCCGATGCCAGCACCAACCAGGATGCCGTGAACAACGCTATCCAGGCGCGTAACGGTATGCCAACCAAGATCAACGGTCCACAGGGCGAAGTGATGCCTGCTCCAGTGCCGGTTCAGGAGTCTTCTGACGCACAGCCGAAAGAAGAGCCAATGACCCCGCAAGGCGCCAGCGCCGTTGCACCGCAAACTGATGCAGCCCCTGCTGCTCAACCTGCGACCGGCAACAGCCTGTAATCTCGCCTAAGCCTTACAGTAAAAAGCCAGCCCGGTGAGGCTGGCTTTTTTGTGGGCGGTCGCCATCAATGGCGCCCCTACAACAACAGGGCACAGTTTTTGTAGGGTGCGCATTTATGCGCACTGGCCCTGAAGCCGACCGTAAACTACATTCTTCGCTTTAACGCCAGCCACCCTGCCACCAGCGTGAACACCAGCACCACAATCACTAACAGCAGAAATCCGTGCGGATTGTTCGCCAGCGGAATGCCGCCGACGTTCATGCCAAAAAAACCCGCCACGATATTAATCGGCAGCGCCAACACCGTAATCACCGTCAGCAAGAACAGTGTGCGGTTGCTTTGTTCCATCAGGCTGGCAGCAATCTCTTCCTGCAACAAACGTATGCGCTCCATCAGCCCCGCCAAATCACTGAGCGCGACGCTGAACTCTTCAGTGAAAATGCGCAGTTCTGACAGCGGTTCGCGCTTGAGCCATTTAGGTGGACGATTCAGTAAACGGAACAGCGCCGCGGGTTCAGGGGCCAGCAAACGTTGCACACGCAGCAACATACGCCGCAGGTGCCCCAGTTCGCTGCGGTTGGTTTTAATCGCCGCACTGAGCAGCCGCTCTTCAATCGCATCCACCGCCTGGCTGGAACGGCGCACCACCTGCTCCAACTGTGCTTCCTGCTCGCCCAGCAGCCACAACAGCATCGCATCGGGTTCGCTAAATTCCAGCCGGTCAATTTGCTGGTGCATGCGTTCAATCATCCCCACCGGCCGATAGCGTGCAGTGACGATGACGTGTGCACAGCACCAAATCCACAGCGTGGCGTTCTGCGTGCTGCGCTCTTCTTTACTGAAAGTCACATCATTAAGTACCGCCAGCAGCGCATCGTTTTGATGGGCTAAACGGGTGCGCGGCGAGGCGGAATGTATCTCGTCGAAAAAATCATTATCAACACTAAAGTGGTCCTGAACCCAGCGCTCAGCGCGCGCGTGGTTAAGGTTGATGTGAAGCCACAGAAAGTAAGATTCGGGCAGTTCATGTTGTGCAAGCTGTGAGGCCTCACGCGCGTTAAGCCTTTGTGGCGGCGCTTCCGGTGTGAATAAGTAACCATGAATAAGGCCAGCGACTTCATTATTGAAATCCGGCAGTGAGGCAAGCGGCAAGACAGGCTGGAACATGGCAGCGTGAGGATCCCGGAGCGGTCAGATCCACAGACTGCGACAGCCGTGTTACAGCAAGATGACACACCGTGATCGCCATCATCATTCTGTCATACAAACCACGTATCACACTGCCAGTAACGGATGCCGTTCGAGCATCGTCAATCCACACCGGGGTGTGTTATGGCTGAAAACAGTTTACCTGCATCGACATCATCGTCTCCCAGCGGACGTCCGAATCTTAACCAAGGCAGCGGTCGTGTCTCACGTATCATTTTCCTGATACTCCTGTGTGCCGGCCTGCTCTTTACCGCGATCAATCTGTTCAATGACGTAGAAGAGACCGGTGCGCCGGTCACCAGCTACACGCCGTTCCTGCTGCTGGGGGTCGCACTATTGATTGCCCTCGGCTTTGAGTTTGTGAACGGCTTCCATGACACCGCCAATGCCGTCGCAACGGTGATATACACCCACTCTCTGTCACCGGGTGTGGCCGTGGTGTGGTCTGGTTTCTGTAACTTCCTGGGCGTATTGCTCTCCAGCGGCGTGGTGGCGTTTGGCATCATTTCGCTGCTGCCCGTCGAGCTGATCCTGCAAGCGGGTAGCGGCAACGGCTTTGCCATGGTGTATGCCCTGCTGTTCTCCGCGATCATCTGGAACCTCGGCACCTGGTATTTCGGCTTGCCTGCGTCTTCCTCGCATACGCTGATTGGATCAATCATCGGTGTGGGCGTAGCCAATGCCCTGCTGCACGGTCGCAGTGGTACCAGCGGCGTAGACTGGGATCAGGCCATCAAAGTGGGCTACGCCCTGCTGCTGTCACCGGTGGTCGGCTTTATCTGCGCCGCCCTGCTGCTGTTGGCGATGAAAGCCTTTATCCGCAATCGCCAGCTGTATGAAGCGCCAAAAGACAACCAGCCACCGCCGCCGTGGATCCGTGGCCTGCTGATCCTGACCTGCACCGGCGTCTCCTTTGCCCACGGCTCGAATGATGGGCAGAAAGGGATGGGGCTGATTATGCTGATTCTGGTCGGCACCATGCCGATTGCCTATGCCCTGAACCGCTCACTGCCGCCAGACCAAATCCCGCGTGTTGCCGCGCTAACCCAGGTCACCGAACAGCAGTTACTGGCGCTGCAGCCGCCTCCCGCCGCGATGCCTGCTCCACGCGAAGTCCTGACGGAATTCGTGCGCACCAGCCAGAACCGCCCACAGGTTCTGCCTGCGCTGGGCATGATGCTGGGTGATATCGGCGAGCAAATTCGTCAGTACGGTTCGGTAGAGAACATTCCGGCCCAGGCGGTGACCAACACCCGTAACGATATGTACCTCGCCTCGGAAACCATCAAACATCTGCAATCCGCCAAAGTGCCGGTGCCAGAAGAGATCGCCAGTAACCTCACCGCGGTGAAGAAAGAACTGGATGCGGCCACACGCTTTATCCCGATGTGGGTAAAAGTGGTGGTGGCGATCGCCCTCGGCCTCGGCACCATGGTGGGTTGGCGTCGGATTGTGGTCACCGTGGGTGAACGTATTGGCAAAACCCATCTGACTTATGCCCAGGGTGCCAGTGCTGAATTAGTGGCCATGGCCACCATCGGTGCGGCTGACGTCTTCGGCTTGCCGGTCTCCACCACACACGTGCTCTCATCGGGCGTAGCCGGTTCTATGGCGGCCAACAAATCTGGCCTGCAGCTCTCCACCATCCGTAACCTCGCGCTGGCGTGGGTATTGACGCTGCCGGTATCAGTCTTACTTTCAGGGCTGCTTTACGCTCTGTTTATTCATCTGTAACGGGGAACAGTGATGGCGACACACGACAATAACTTCCGCAGTGAGACGTTTAATGCGCGTTTGCTGCAAGAATTCTATGACAGCTACGACGAAGAGCTGGAGATGGAGCTGGATGATCTGCGCTTCAAGGATAACGGCGCCCCCCAGCAAGAAGGTGATAAAGCCTTCCGTCGCCGCTACTTCCGTGAGCTGTTGCATCTGCAAGGCGAACTGGTGAAGTTGCAGGATTGGGTGATGCGTACCGGGCATCGTGTGGTCATTCTGTTTGAAGGCCGTGATGCCGCAGGTAAAGGCGGCGTGATCAAACGTATCACACAGCGTTTGAACCCACGTACCTGTCGTGTGGCTGCCCTGCCCGCGCCTAACGATCGTGAGAAAACTCAGTGGTATTTTCAGCGTTATATCGCACATCTGCCGGCCGCCGGTGAGATCGTGATGTTTGACCGTAGCTGGTATAACCGCGCAGGCGTTGAACGCGTGATGGGCTTCTGTAATGAAGCCGAAGTAGAAGAGTTCTACCGCAGCGTACCAGAATTCGAAAAAATGCTGACACGCAGCGGCATTCAGATCATCAAGTACTGGTTCTCGATCACTGACGAAGAGCAGGAACTCCGCTTCCTCAGCCGTATTCACGATCCGTTGAAACAGTGGAAACTCAGCCCGATGGATCTCGAAAGCCGTCGTCGTTGGGAAGACTACACCGAAGCGAAAGAAGAGATGCTGGAACGCACTCACATCCCTGAAGCGCCATGGTGGGTGGTGCAAGGCGTTGATAAAAAACGTGCGCGACTGAACTGCATTAGCCATCTGTTGCAGCAAGTGCCGTACGAAGAGAGTGAATCGAAAACGATTATGTTACCGATGCGCGAACGTCATGAAGATTATCGCCGCGCACCGGTCCCGGAAAACATGGTGGTGCCAGAAAAGTACTAATTCACCGTGGGCACGGTCGCCTGGCGGCCGTGCTGCTGTTGCAAGCGCAAGGTAATCAGGAATGCGCCTAATACCATCAGTGCCGCGGCCAGATAAACCGACTGCATGCCCCAATGACCAATCAGTAAACCCGCCACCGGTCCGGTTAGTCCTAGCCCTAAATCAAGAAAGGCCGAATAGGTGCCCAATGCCGATCCCTGATCCTGCTGCTGCACGCGTTTCACCGCTTCTACGCCGAGAGCCGGGAACACCAATGAGAATCCGCCGCCGGTCAGGAAGGCGCCAATATCAACCAGCCAGCTGCTGTCTGCCTGCCAAATCAGCAGCAAACCTGCACACTCCAGTACAAAGGACACCAGCGATACCTTAATGCCACCAAACCGCGTGATGTAACGGCCGCCCGCAAGGCGCACCAGCACAAACCCGAGGCTAAATAGCGTCAGAGCAAAGGCCGCGCCACTCCAGTCGCGGCTGGCGAAATAGAGCGTAATGAAGGTGGAAATCACGCCAAAACCGATGGTGCCAAACCCTAGCGCCAGACCAAACAGCCAGACGCGGCTCACCACCCGGTGGAACGGAATGCGCACGCCGGCAGTGACCTTAACAGGCGCTTTGCGACTCGCCATCCAGAAACCCACCACACCCATTACCGCGACCAGGCCAGCAAAGCCGCTGATGCCAAACCACTGATTGAGCAACACACCCAATGGCGCACCGATTGCCATGGCAAAATAGGTGGCAACACCATTCCACGAAATGACGCGTGCGGTTTGTAATGGCCCAACAATATTCATGCCCCAGAGCGTTGATCCCGTGCTGCTAAAGCTTTCGCCCACGCCCAAGAACAGTCTGCCTGCGGCCAGCAGCGCCAGGCTCAGCATCGGCACATCACTAAACAACGCTGCGATGATGGAGAGCACGCCGCTCATCCCGCAGCACACTAATCCCATCATCACCACGCGTTTGGGGCCATAACGATCGGCCAGGCGCCCGGAATGAGGTCGGCTAAGCAGGGTCGCGAAGTATTGCAGGCTGATGATCAAGCCAGCAATAAACGAGCTGAAGCCCAGTTGGTTGTGCACAAATCCGGGGAGTACCGCCAATGGCAACCCCACCGAGAGATAGCAGAAAAAGGTGAAGATGATGACGGAAATGATGCGTTTATTTAACTGAGCATGGCTCAGTACAGCGGCGTCTGACATAAGTGATGGCATTACAGATGAATGTAGGCCTCTACTATAGCGCGAACAGCGCTCATCTTGAACCTGACTTTAGCTGGAACTGTGTAATAGCGTAATTCCGTATGCAAACAACAATCTCAGGCACTAAATAATATCAAATGCCAGATACTTATTATTAATTAACTTTAATAAGCGAATTTAATTTAGTTTTTTTAAACCATAGACATGACAAATCTGAAAAATCCCCCTATTGGCAGGCACATTTAGCATTTATCAGAAAAAATTTATAGCAAAACCAGAGAGTAAGCGGATTGAATTTTAATCATTAACGCGAGTGATATTTGAACGTCCGCATTAAACATAGATTCTGTCGCCATCAAGCCTTAGGTTACAGATTATAAAATCAAATCCAGGTGGTTACTTTCAGTGAGTAACATACCTCTTCAGCGCGCGTAACTTCTCATTGTTCGACATATTTTTATTTCACTCTGTACCCTACCTGCCGGGAGAGATTATGAAGATAATCATCAGTGGAAGCGGATATCCTGAAAAAAGAAATATCATCACTAACCCTCACCACCAGTATATTGATTGCCGAAAAAAGAACATTTACTTTTATTTGAACGCCGTCAGATCCAGGCTGCTACATAAAAATAAGCAATTCATCTTTTATCCGCTGCCCGGCTTGCTGCCGCACAGTGCGGATGTCATTCATCTCTTTAACGAAGTTGCTCATACCAAACGTAACTGGATCGCCACCTTTGAGACTGAAATCCCCCGCGTGTTGCCCGTGCCCGGCATGGAAAAAACCGCTAATCCCGACTTGCACTCGCAACTGGCATTAATCGCCAGAGATGAATGTTTGTACCTGATTGCCATCTCACAAGCGACCTTTAACATCCAACTGAAGTTGCTGGAGGCTTTCCCTGCCATCAAGGCGGCAGCGGCCCATAAACTGCGTATTCTCCATCCTCCTCAGCCGTTGCTGTGTGTAAAACCGCGTTTAATTTCACCGGGAAAAATTCATTTCACGTTTGTTGGCAGTGAGTTCTATCGCAAGGGAGGGGCCGAAGTGGTGTTGGCGATTTCGCAACTGACTGAAGAGGATGTTTTCACTCGCAGTCAGATTCAGGTCACCCTGATTGGCGATCTTTCGCAGCGACATAATATTGCCCATCGCCAATTTCAGGATGATGAGGCGTTCTATACTCGCATTGAACACCTAATCAACACATCGCCACATATTCAGCACTTTAGCGCATTACCCAATCATCAGGTGTTGGCGCTATTGCAACGTACACACGTGGGGTTACTCCCCACCTGGCAGGATACTTATGGCTTCTCGGTGCTGGAAATGCAGGCCAGCGGCTGCCCGGTGATCACCACCAATGTTCGTGCCTTACCCGAGATCAATCCAGCAGGTGCAGGCTGGCTTATTCAACAGCCATTAAATGATGAGCATGAGTATGTGATTGACTCAGAAGAGCGCAAAAAGGATATTCGCCACCAGATCGTGCAGCAGTTGAAAGGTCATATCGTGGATATTCTGCGTAATCCGGGGCTCATTACCCAGTACTCCGCGCAATCACTGCAAAGAATTGCGGAACACCATGACCCGGTGAAATTCAGTGAGCAGATGGTCCGCTTTTACGCATCCAGTAAGCAGACACACTATACAGCAGCGTTTAAATAATGAGGGGGCGCTATGCGTGTGCGGTCAGTTGCTGCGCATGGCGTTCAATCGCTGTGGCGATCTCAGCGGAAACACGTAAGGTACGGATTTCACTGAACAGCCCATCGGCCTCGTCGTAGGCTTTACGCAGGTAGCCCAGCCACTGTTTTATGCGCGCCACGTGGTACATGCCGGTATCACCCTGCTTCTCTAACTGGGTGTATTTCAGCAGCAGTTCAACCACCTCGAACCATGGCATGGGCGCTTCATTGTACTTCACCACACGGCCGAGGTTGGGGATGTTGAGCGCACCGCGCCCTAACATCACCGCATCACAACCGGTGATGCGCAGACAATCCTGCGCATCCTGCCAGCTCCAGATCTCGCCGTTGGCGATCACCGGAATCGACAGGCGCTGGCGAATCTCACCAATCGCCTGCCAGTTGATGCTTTCAGCGCGGTAGCCTTCTTCTTTGGTACGGCCATGCACCACCAGTTCACTGGCCCCAGCTTGCTGTACCGCATCGGCAATCTCGAAGCGGCGCTCACCGGAATCCCAGCCCAGGCGTACTTTAACCGTTACCGGTAGATGGGCAGGCACCGCTTCACGCATCGCTTTGGCACCGCGATAGATCAGCTCAGGATCTTTCAGCAGCGTCGCCCCACCGCCGCTGCCGTTAACCAGCTTTGACGGGCAACCACAGTTGAGATCCACGCCCCAGGAACCGAGTTCCACCGCACGCGCAGCGTTTTCTGCCAGCCACTCGGGATACTGCCCAAGTAGCTGCATACGCACACGCGTGCCGGAAGGGGTGCGGCTGCTGTTGTGCAGCTCAGGACACAAACGCCAAAAGGATTTTACCGGCAACAGTTGATCGACCACACGCAAAAACTCGGTGACGCACAGATCATAATCATTCACCCCGGAGAGCAGCTCACGCACCAGCGAATCCAGCACGCCCTCCATCGGCGCCAGTAAAACCCTCATGGGTTAGATATTCCCGCTCTTCTTAGGGGCTGGACGACGGCGACCGCTGTTAGCTGCTGGCGCAGCCTGGCCCGCATTGCCGCCCTGACGACGCGCTGGACGTGCTTCGCCTTGCGGACGTGGCGCATGACCGCTGTGAGGACGAGAAACGTTACCGCCCTGTCCGCGCCCCTGGCCTTGACCACGGCCCTGACCGCGACCTTGCTGCTGACGTCCGTTTTGGATCGGCTCCGCTTTGATGCTTGGATCGACTTCAAAGCCAGGCAACTCGATGCGCGGAATTTCACGCTTCAGCAAACGTTCGATGTCACGCAGCAGTTTGTGCTCATCGACACACACCAGCGACAACGCCGCACCAGTCGCCGCCGCACGACCGGTACGGCCGATACGGTGTACATAGTCTTCAGCCACATTTGGCAGCTCGTAGTTCACCACGTGTGGCAGCTCTTCAATATCCAGGCCACGCGCGGCGATATCGGTCGCCACCAGCACACGAATACCACCAGATTTAAAGTCCGCTAACGCACGGGTACGCGCGCCCTGGCTTTTGTTACCGTGGATAGCCGCTGCGGTAATGCCATCTTTGTTCAGTTGTTCGGCCAGATGGTTCGCGCCATGCTTGGTCCGGGTGAACACCAGCACTTGCTGCCAGTTATCACGACCAATCATCAGTGACAGCAGTTCCCGCTTGCGCTTTTTATCAACGAAATGCACCTGCTGTGAAACCTGCTCAGAAGCGGTGTTGCGACGCGCCACTTCAACCTGTTCTGGGTTGGTCAGCAGTTTTTCCGCCAGGGTTTTAATTTCATCAGAGAAAGTCGCAGAGAACAGCAGGTTCTGACGTTTGGCTGGCAGACGCGCCAGTACACGACGGATATCGTGGATGAAGCCCATATCGAGCATACGGTCCGCTTCATCCAGTACCAGAATTTCAACCTGTGACAGATCGACGGCATTTTGATGCGCCAGATCCAGCAGACGGCCCGGCGTCGCCACCAGCACATCGACGCCACCGCGCAGTTTCATCATTTGCGGGTTAATGCTTACGCCGCCGAAAACTACCAGCGAACGGATGTTGAGGTACTGACTGTATTCACGGACGTTTTCGCCCACCTGCGCCGCCAGTTCACGGGTTGGGGTGAGGATCAGTGCACGCACCGGGCGACGACCGCGCGCAGTGGAAGGATTTGCACTGAGGCGCTGCAGCAGTGGCAGCGTGAAGCCGGCGGTTTTACCCGTACCGGTCTGAGCACTCGCCAGCAGGTCGCGGCCAGCCAGTACCACAGGAATTGCCTGACGCTGGATTGGCGTCGGTTCTTGGTAGCCTTGTTCCGCTACCGCACGCAAAATATCGGCACTTAAGCCGAGAGAGTCAAAAGACATGCAGGTGTATTACTCCGAACCGCCCTGATCGCCGTCAGCGATGTAGTTTTCAGGGGGGATATGACGCAAGCCTGAGGCTCACGTGTGAAAAGGGCACAAACTACCATGCGTAAGGGCGAGAGTTTAGCAGGTTTCGGCTGGGACTGCG
The DNA here is from genome assembly GCF_001506165.1 of Pantoea vagans. Taxonomy (NCBI): domain Bacteria; kingdom Pseudomonadati; phylum Pseudomonadota; class Gammaproteobacteria; order Enterobacterales; family Erwiniaceae; genus Pantoea; species Pantoea vagans. Next base: position 2,749,745 of record NZ_CP011427.1, read on the forward strand.
ACAGCCATTACCGCGAGGGGTTTTCTTAGGGCGCATAAATGCCCCCCTACGGTTTTACCGATGTACTCATAATGTGTGCCTTTCTTTATTGTCAGGTCGTCAGTGATGGCGACCTGATTACCCATAAAAAAGGAGCCATAAATGGCTCCTTCTTTCACAGCAGGCAGAAAGATCCCGCCAAACATTAACTGCGTTTTTTCTCCACGCGATGCGCGGGTTCTTTCGCCAGCAGTGACACCAGTGCCGGTCCCACTAACATCACCACGCCCAAACAACCAATCAGCAGGTTGTTGTGGATGAAGCGGGAAATCAGGAACAGCGTCAGCATCGCTGCACCGAAGTAATAGGTTGTCGTTACTTCTTCCAGAGAATCGCCAAATCGGCGTAAACGGGCACTACGCTGCAGAGCCAGCATGGCGATAAACACCAACGCATAAGCGGCTACCAGGGTACTGCTCACTTCTACCAGCGCCTTATGCTTCCAGCCCCACACCAGCGCTGCAATCACCAACAAGTGCATGGCAATATGCAAGCAGGTTTGACCGGTAACAATCTGAACACGATTAGACCATTTCATTCATTTCTCCTGGCAGACCCAACAGGTCGCCCAAGTGTATCTGGCTGCGGCCAGACGGATTTCCTCAATGTAAAGCAAATTTCGGATTACGCCCTAATTTTATGCTCCACTCACCACCCATTTGTGACAAAGACTACACTTTGTGCTGTTGATGATGAAAAGGAGCGCGTCGCAGTATGCCACAAATCACGCAAGGATTTTCATTTAAAGTCCTGACGATCAATACCCACAAAGGGTTCACCAGCTTTAATCGCCGCTTTATCCTGCCGGAATTGCGTGACGCCGTCCGCGAAACCTCAGCGGATATCGTCTTCCTGCAAGAGGTGATGGGCACCCACGCTATCCATTCGCTGCACATCGAAAACTGGCCAGAACACTCTCATTACGAGTATCTGGCTGACACCATGTGGCATGATTTTGCCTATGGCCGTAATGCGGTTTATCCTGAAGGACACCACGGGAACGCGATATTGTCACGTTTTCCGATTATTGAATATGAAAACCTCGATATTTCTGTGGCAGGAAGTGAAAAACGCGGCATGTTGCACTGCCAGATTCGCTTGCCTGACCGTCCGCAGCCACTGCATGTCATTTGCGTTCATCTGGGCTTAAAGGAACACCATCGCCAGACGCAGATGAAAATGATGAGTGAGCACATCGCCGCGCTGCCGCATGATGCGCCGCTGGTGGTGGCCGGTGATTTTAACGACTGGCAAGTTCGTGCCAATCGTTTTCTGAAACGCAGCGCCGGCCTTGAGGAAGTATTCAGCATGAAAAACGGCCACCCGGCGCGCACCTTTCCGGCCCGTTTTCCCCTGTTGCGCCTTGATCGCATTTACATCCGCAACGCCACGGTCAGCCATCCTTGGGCGCTGCCGGTCAAACCCTGGTCACATCTTTCCGATCACGCCCCGCTGGCAGTGGAGATCTTGCTATGAACTTTAGTTGGCGTGATGGCAACCAACTTCGGCTGCTGGAAAATGGCGATCAGTTTTTCCCGCGCGTTTCTGAAGCCATCCAAGGCGCGCAGCGTTCGCTGCTGCTGGAAACCTTTATTCTGTTCGAGGACACAGTTGGCCAGTCTCTCCATAGCGATTTATTGACGGCAGCCCGGCGTGGCGTCCATGTTGAAGTGATGGTGGATGGCTACGGTTCGCCTGATTTATCCGATCACTTCGTCAACAGCCTCACCGAAGCCGGCGTGCGCTTTCTCTATTATGATCCGCGCCCGCTTGTGCTGGGCATGCGCACCAATGTGTTCCGCCGCCTGCATCGGAAAATCGTAGTGGTGGATGAGACGCTGGCCTTCGTCGGCGGTATCAACTTTTCTGACGAGCACAACACCGACTTCGGCCCGCAAGCCAAGCAGGACTATGCAGTGGAGGTCACCGGACCGGTGGTGTTGGATATTGCGCATTACGTGCAGCAAGCCATGGGTAGCGAACAGGTGACGCGGCGCTGGTGGGGAGGCCGATCGCCACGGCTGGCGGTGAATGCCATGCCGGGTGACGCTCAGGTACTGTTTGTCTATCGCGATAATGACCAGCATCGCGATGACATTGAGCAGCACTATCTGGATATGTTGCGCAAGGCAAAGCACGACGTGATTATCGCCAACGCCTACTTTTTCCCTGGCTATCGGCTGCTGCGCGAGATGCGCAGTGCCGCACAGCGTGGCGTGCGCGTCAGGCTGATCGTCCAGGGTGAGCCCGATATGCCGATTGTCAAAGTCGGTGCTGAGATGCTGTACAACTATCTGGTGGATGCCGGTGTGGAGGTTTACGAGTATTGCCGCCGGCCGCTGCACGGCAAGATTGCGGTGCAGGATCAACACTGGTCCACGGTGGGGTCCAGCAATCTCGACCCGCTCAGTCTGTCACTCAACCTCGAAGCCAATCTGATGGTGCACGATCGCGCGTTCAACCAGACACTGCGCGAAAATCTGGAAGCACTGTTACAGCAGGATTGCGAGCGCGTACAGGATGACAAGCTGCCGCCACGCACCTGGTGGCATCTGACCAAAAGCGTCATCGTGTTTCACTTCCTACGCCATTTCCCGGCCATCGCGGGTTGGTTGCCCGCGCATACTCCGCTGCTGAGCCAGGTGGAACCGCCGGTTCAGCCGGAAATGGAAACCCAGGATCGGGTCGAAACCGACAATCAAGGAGCGAAACCCTGATGAGCAAGAAACATTCGCGCTGGCAATGGGCCAAGAAAATCCTCACCTGGCTGTTTTTTATCGCCGTGATTGTGCTGCTGGTGATTTACGCGCGCAAAGTGAACTGGCAAGACGTCTATCAGGTGATTGTGGGTTATAACCGCTACGTAGTGTTGGGTGCCGCCGCGCTGGTGGTGGTCAGCTATCTCACCTATGGCGTCTATGATTTGATTGGTCGTGCCTACTGCGGGCACAAACTGGCCAAACGTCAGGTGATGCTGGTGTCGTTTATCTGTTACGCCTTTAACCTGACGCTGAGCACCTGGGTGGGTGGCGTGGCGATGCGCTATCGGCTTTATTCACGCCTGGGACTGCCCGGCGGCACTATCACCCGCATCTTTTCCATGAGCATTGCGACTAACTGGCTGGGCTATATCTTACTGGCTGGGGTGGTGTTTGTGGCGGGGATGGTGCCGATTCCGCCGCGTTGGTTTATCGGCGAAAACACGCTGCGCATTATTGGTGCAGCGCTGTTAGTGCTGGTCGCTATTTATTTATGGGCCTGTACCTTTGCGAAAAAGCGCCAGTGGACGGTGAAAGGTCAGCATCTGCAACTGCCGTCACTGCGCATGGCGTTGTTGCAGTTTGCGGTCTCCAGCGCCAACTGGCTGGTGATGGGGGCGATCATCTGGCTCTTGCTGGCACGTCAGGTGGATTATCCGCAGGTGCTGGGCGTGTTGCTGATCAGCAGTATCGCTGGGGTGATCATTCATATTCCCGCTGGGATCGGCGTGCTGGAAGCGGTGTTTCTTGCGCTGCTGGCAGGGGAACAGGTTTCGCACGGCACGATTATCGCCGCGCTACTGGCTTATCGCGTGCTGTACTTTATTTTACCGCTGTTGCTGGCGTTGGTGTTGTATTTGCTGCTGGAGAGCCGAGCGAAGCAATTGCGGCAGAAGAATGAGCGCAAAATGGCTTCACGATAATGGGTTAAGGACCTTGTCGGGCTGCTACGAGACTGGACTCATTGAGGTGAGATGTTAACAACTTCATTAAACTGTAGCGGCGCAATTTATTGCGCGTCATTTAGCAGGGGTATCGCTGCTGAGACGCGCGATGAATCGCGCCGCTACGAAGATGATTTACCGACAATTACCGAAAATGATTTACCGACGGTTACCGAAAATGCGCAGCAGCATCAGGAACAGGTTGATGAAGTCGAGATACAGCGTCAGCGCACCCATAATCGAGTAGCGGCGCAGATTCTCTTTATCGTTGACGTTAATGCTCTCGCCAATCGATTTCAGCTTCTGCGTGTCATAGGCGGTCAGACCGACAAACACCACCACACCGATATAGGTAATGGCCCACATCAGCGCCGGACTTTTCAGCCAGAAGTTCACCAGTGACGCCAGCACAATCCCGATCAGCGCCATAAACAGCAAGCTGCCGAAACGGCTCAGGTCACGCTTGGTGGTGTAACCGTAGAAGCTCATTGCGCCGAACATCCCTGCCGTCACAAAGAAAGTGCTGGCAATGGAAGAATAGGTATAGACGAGGAAGATACTCGCCAGCGTCAATCCGGTCAGCGCGGAATAGAGCATAAACAGCCCGGTCGCGAGCGTACTGCTCAGGCGATGCACCATGCCTGACAGCACAAACACCACTGCCAACTGCACAATAATCAGCCCAAAGAAGGTGATACGGTTAGCAAACACCAGCTCCATAACGGCAGGCGTACGCGCAGCAAACCATGACACAAAGGCCGTCAGCAGTAAGCCGCAGGTCATCCAGCCATAGACCTGCGCCATATAGGTTTGCAGCCCGGTTGATGCCTGCTGCACGATTGAATCATTACGTGGATATCGGTCCATGATGCACCTCATTAAGTTGGACAAACGCTGTAAGTGTGGAGTCTACACCGCATTGCGTCAACGGCGCGTCAAGCACTGTTGATATCGGCCATCAACGCGCTGCGCAAACCACGCGGTGGTCAGGTTGCGGGTGATTTTTGGGCTCTCCAGTTTTATGCCCGGCAGCATCTCACGCGGCAGACGTTTGCCCGCCATTTTGTCGGCCAGAATAAACGTCTGCTTCCACAAAGTGCTGCTGCTGAAGCTTTCGGTGTCGCCCTTCTCCAGATCGCGGCGGATTTCGCGGTTACTCATATCCAGCTGCTTACTCAGCGTGCGCACTGCTAATTCGGTCGAACCGGCTTGCTCGCTGCCATACATAATCAAATCGCCATCCAGCGCCAGCTTTATCCCACTGGCACGCGCCACGGCGGCCTGGAAGGCGGCATTGCGGCTGGCGTACCATCCGGCATTGAAATCGGCAAAGCGATACAGCGGCTGGCTGTAATCTGCCGGATACCCCAGCAGATGTAAGGTGCCGAAGTAGATACCGCCACGGCGGGTAAACACTTCACGACGGATGGAGCCGTCAATCGGATACGGATAGCCCTTGGCGTGCGCTTCGGCAAATTCAATGCTGACCTGCATCGGCCCACCGGTGTGAATCGGATTCAGATTGCCGAACAGCTTCTGCCCCATCGGCACCATATCGATGAAATCATCAAAAATGGCACTCAGCTCTTTCTCACTGCGCACTTTGTCCAGGCGTGCCGCGTAGCTTTCGCCGGTGGGGGATTTGATCAGTAAGGCGGTACGCACTAAAAAGGCGGGAACATGCACTTTCGCGGTACGGCGATCGATTTCACCCCAGGCGATTTTCGGCAAACCCGGCACTGGTGCATCGGCATTAAAATTGGATTCCTGATCGGCGACGGCGATCACCGCACAGACATTGCTGACGCTGGGATCGATCTGCTGCACGCGAAAGGCGGTGTAGATGTCATCCGCCCAGGCGCTTTTTTGCTTCACGTCACTGGGCAGCAACTGTTGGATTTGGCTTTTAACGTCGGCCGGCTGACGTGCCGGTGCCTGCGGTTCTTTTTTGCTACTACATCCCGCCAACACCAGCGCGGTAAGCAGCGCTGCGCCTTTCAGCATTTTAGTGGTGTTCATCCTGTTCCCTGATAGCCAACAAAAACCGTACCTTAACGTTTTCAGAGGGCTGCGGCTATCGGCGCAGGCGGAATTTACGCCCTACTTCCAGCGTTCGGCGGCTTGATGGTCGCTGTCGCGCGCATCGACCCAGCGTTCGCCCTGTTCGGTGGCTTCCCGCTTCCAGAAGGGGGCGCGGGTTTTCAGGTAATCCATGATGAATTCTGTCGCCGCGAAGGCGCTACTGCGATGCGCGCTGCTGACGCCAACAAACACGATTTCATCACCGGGAAACAGTTCCCCCACGCGATGGATCACCGTCACCTGCTGCAATGCCCAGCGTTGGCGTGCCTCTTCGACAATTTCCGCCAGCGCTTTTTCTGTCATGCCGGGATAGTGTTCCAGCGTTAATGCCGCCACGCTGTCACCGAGATTGTGATTACGCACTTTGCCGGTGAAGGTCACCACGGCACCATCGCTGTCATGGGCGGCGAGTTGTGCATACTCCTGCCCGACATCAAAAGGTTCGACGCCAACGCGAATGCGGGTTTCCATGCTCATCCCCCCGTCACCGGCGGGAAGAAGGCCACTTCATCTCCGGCACGCAGCGGATGGCTCATCGGCACCAGAGTTTGATTCACCGCCGCCAGCAACTTGCCGGACTCCAGCGCCAGCGCCCAGCGGTCGCTTTTTCCGGCCAGCGCCGCACGCAGCGAAGCCACGTCCTGATACTCCGGTGCCAGTTCTAACGTACTGGTTCCGGTCAGCTCGCGCACCTGCGCGAAAAACAGCACTTTAATCATGCGCCACCGCCTGAAAATCGCCGGATTTGCCGCCGCTTTTACTCAGTAAGCGCAGTTGGTCGATGACGATATCTTTCTGCACGGCCTTGCACATATCGTAAATGGTCAAGGCGGCAACCGAGGCGGCCGTCAGCGCCTCCATCTCGACGCCGGTTTTCCCGGTCAGGCGGCAGCGTGAGGTCACACGTACGCGGCTGTGTTCGGGTTCCGCCACCAGGGTCACTTCCACCTTGCTCAACATCAGCGGATGGCAAAGCGGAATCAGCTCCCAGGTGCGTTTCGCCGCCTGAATCCCGGCGATACGCGCCGTGGCGAACACGTCGCCCTTGTGGTGGCTACCGTCGATGATCATTTGCAGCGTTTCGGCGCGCATCAGCACCAGCGCTTCGGCCTGGGCTTCACGAACCGTTTCGGTTTTGCCTGAGACATCCACCATATGGGCTTCGCCAGCGGCATTGATATGCGTTAATGACATGCTTACAACTTCTTCAAATGAGAGACAAAATTACAGGGACGCGTACGCGCATCCAACTGCTCTTCAATGATGCGTTCCCACGCGCTGCGACACGCGTTGGTGGAACCCGGTACGGCGAAAATCAATGTCTGGTTCGCGAGACCAGCCACCGCGCGCGATTGCAGCGTCGAGCTGCCAATGTCTTCGTAGGAGAACATACGGAACAGCTCGCCAAATCCATCGATTTCACGATCAAACAGCGGCAGCAGTGCTTCTGGTGTGCTGTTTTTGCTGTTGAATCCGGTACCGCCGTTGACGATCACTACCTGCACATCTTCACTGGCAATCCAGCGCGATACCGTTGCACGAATGCGGTAACGATTATCCGGCACGATGGCGCGATCCACCACCTGGTGTCCGGCTTCCGTCAACGCCTCGCGCAGGTAATCACCCGAGGTGTCGTTGCTGGCGTCACGGCTATCTGAGACGGTCATCACCGCCACATTCAAGGCGACAAATTCGCCGGTCGGTTTACCCATGGCTGTAACTCCTGTGTTTAGCCACCAATGAAGGAGAGATTTTGCGTGATGCCCGTGTTGCCCTGATGCAGGAAGTGCGTCTGCTTTTTGTGCCCGAGGCTATGCGCGATACGCGCCTGCAGTTCATCTTGTTGGGCATCGGAGGCCAGCAGATCGCGTAGCGGCACGCCGCTATCGCCAAACAAGCATAAATGCAGGTTGCCGATGGCCGAGACGCGCAAGCGGTTACAACTGGCACAGAAATCTTTTTCGTAGGGCATGATCAGGCCGACTTCACCCTGATAATCAGGATGGCGGAACACCTGTGCCGGGCCATCACTGCGCCCGCGCGTCTGGCGTTGCCAACCTTGCATGATGAGTTGATCGCGGATCACTTCGCCGGAGATATGGTGACGGCGGAACAGATCGCCGCCCTCGCCGGTTTCCATCAGCTCGATAAAGCGCAGTTGGATTGGGCGCGTGCGGATCCAGTCCAGGAAAGTCTCCAGACTGTGGCTGTTCAGGTCGCGCATCAGCACGCTGTTAACTTTGACCTTCTCGAAACCCGCAGCAAAGGCAGCATCAATGCCGGCCATCACCTCAGCAAACTTGTCCTGACCGGTAATCGCGTGGAACTGGCGCGCATCAAGGCTATCGACGCTGACGTTGATGTGGGTGAGTCCCGCATCACGCCACGCCTGCACATCCCGCGCGAGGCGATAACCGTTAGTGGTCACAGCAATCTGACGGATCGCCTGATTTTCACGCACCGCCGCGATGATATCGGTGAAGTCGCGACGCATAGAGGGTTCGCCACCGGTCAGGCGCACTTTTTCTGTGCCCGCAGCCGCAAAGGCACGCGTCACGCGACGGATCTCGTCCAGCGAGAGAAAGCTTTTGTTGTGCGTACCGTTCGGCTTGTAACCGTCGGGTAAGCAGTAGGTACAACGGAAGTTACACACATCCGTGACCGACAGGCGCAGATAGTAAAAGCTGCGCGCATAGGCATCTGTAAATTGTGGCACCTGAACACCTTTCCAAATACGGGAGATGCAGTCATTTCTTTCTGCACCCTGGCAGCTTACGCTACGGCCAGGCAGCCCTATCTTTCGACTTAGGCATGCAAGGCTTGGGAGTCTGCTGTCGTTATCGACAACACGGTTAATACGGATGTTAGCGCGATTTGCCTCTCGCATCCATGAGTGAATTTCGCTATATATACTGATACATAACGATTTTTCACCGCATTTTCGCAGCAGGATACGTTAAAATGCGCGGTAGATATTGATTCACATCACTACAACTGCGCCTCTTCAGGCAGTTGTAAGCTTTTAAGGAATAGCATGAATCGTACCCTGGCAGATTTAGATCGCGTAGTGGCGCTTGGCGGCGGGCATGGCCTTGGCCGTGTGATGTCCGCACTGGCACCGCTTGGCTCGCGCCTGACCGGTATCGTGACGACCACCGATAATGGCGGATCCACCGGACGCATTCGTCGTTCGGAAGGCGGCATTGCCTGGGGTGATATGCGTAATTGCATCAATCAACTGATCACCGAGCCTAGCGTGGCGTCGGCGATGTTCGAGTATCGCTTCGCAGGCAATGGCGAGTTGGCGGGCCATAATCTTGGCAATCTGATACTCAAAGCACTCGATCACCTCAGCGTACGTCCGCTGGAAGCCATCAACATCATTCGTAATCTGCTCAAGGTGGATGCCTTCTTGATCCCGATGTCGGAGCAGCCGGTTGATCTGGTGGCGCAGGATTGCGAAGGCAACATGGTGTACGGTGAGACCGCCATTGATGAGATGAAGCAACCGCCGCAAGAGTTGATGCTGCACCCGAACGTCATCCCCACTAAAGAGGCGCTGGATGCGATTGCTGAAGCCGATTTAATTTTGATTGGCCCCGGCAGCTTTTACACCAGCCTGATGCCGATTCTGTTGATGGAAGAGATGACTCGCGCATTACGCCGTACCCCTGCCACCATGGTGTTTATTGGCAATCTTGGCCGCGAATTAAGCCCTGCAGCCGCCAGCCTGACCGTGGCCGATAAGCTGGCCATCATGGAAAAGGCGATTGGAAAGCGCGTGATTGATGCGGTAGTGGTCAGTCCGGCCGCCGACATTCGTGGTGTAGAGGATCGTCTGATTGTGCGCGAACCGCTGGAGGCCGCTGACATCAAGTACCGTCACGACCGCCAGTTACTGCGCATTGCGCTGGAGCAGGCGATTCAGGCGTTTTAGGTGCACATGAATCGCCAGTTACTGCGCATTGCGCTGAATCAGGCGATTCAGGCGATTTCGGTGCGCATGAATGCGCACACTACGGCGTTTCGCGTAGGGTCGCCATTAATGGCGACCGCAACGATTCTTGCTGAAATCAGGACGCCGCGATAAACAATTCGCGTAACTGGTGTAACTGGTCGCGCACGCTGGCAGCCTCTTCGAATTCCAGATTCTGCGCATGCTGTTGCATCTGCACCTCCAGCTCGTGAATTTTCTTCTGCATCGCCTGCGGTGTCAGTGCCAGATAGTTCGCCTCTTCTTCTGCAGCCACGCGTGAAGCCGTCTTACCTTTGCCACGCGTTTTCACCACGTTTTTGCCCAACTCAAGAATATCGGTGATTTTCTTGTTGAGACCTTGCGGCACAATGCCATGCTCTTCGTTGTAGCGCTGCTGCTTCTCGCGACGGCGTTCGGTTTCCCCCATCGCACGCTCCATCGATGGCGTAATCTTATCGGCGTAAAGAATCGCCTTACCGTTAATGTTACGTGCCGCACGACCAATGGTCTGAATCAGTGAGCGCTCAGAACGCAGGAAGCCCTCTTTATCCGCATCGAGGATCGCCACCAGCGACACCTCCGGCATATCCAGCCCCTCACGCAGTAAGTTGATGCCGACCAGCACATCAAACTCACCCAGGCGCAAATCACGAATGATCTCCATACGCTCTACGGTGTCGATATCGGAGTGCAGGTAGCGCACCTTCTCTCCGTGTTCCACCAGATATTCCGTAAGGTCTTCCGCCATACGTTTGGTCAGGGTGGTCACCAGCACACGCTCGTTAATCGCCACGCGCTGACGGATCTCTGACAGCAAATCATCCACTTGGGTCGCGACAGGACGCACTTCCAGAATCGGATCCAGCAGCCCGGTGGGACGAACTACCTGATCGATCACCTCACTGCCCGATTTTTCCAGTTCATAGTTGCCTGGCGTCGCCGAAACATAGATGGTTTGCGGCGCCAGCGCTTCAAACTCTTCAAAGCGTAAGGGACGGTTATCCAGCGCTGACGGCAGACGGAAACCATACTCCACCAGCGTCTCTTTACGTGCACGGTCGCCACGATACATGCCGCCAATCTGCGGGATGGTGACGTGCGATTCATCGACCACCAGCAAACCATCGGCCGGAAGATAATCAAACAAGGTCGGAGGCGGTTCGCCGGGGCCACGACCCGAGAGGTAGCGCGAGTAGTTCTCAATGCCAGAGCAGTACCCCAGTTCGTTCATCATCTCCAGATCGAACTGGGTGCGCTGGCTAATGCGTTGCTCTTCCAGCAGCTTATTGTTTTCCAGCAGCACTTTACGCCGCACCACCAGCTCGTCTTTGATCTCTTCCATCGCTTGCAGGATACGCTCGCGCGGCGTGACGTAGTGCGTTTTAGGGTAGATAGTAAAGCGCGGGATCACCGAGTCCACTTGCCCCGTGAGCGGATCGAACAACGATAAGCGCTCAACCTCTTCATCAAACAGTTCCACACGCAAACCAATGTCGTCGGATTCCGCCGGGAAGATGTCGATGACTTCACCACGCACCCGGAACGTACCGCGCTGGAAGACCTGATCGTTACGGGTATATTGCAGCTCTGCCAGACGACGCAAAATGCTGCGCTGATCGATGATCATTCCGCGCGTTAAGTGCAGCATCATCTTCAGGTAGAGATCGGGATCGCCCAAACCGTAGATGGCCGATACCGACGCCACCACGATCACGTCACGGCGCTCCAGCATGGCTTTGGTGGCGGAAAGACGCATCTGCTCAATGTGTTCATTAACTGCCGCATCCTTCTCAATGAAGGTGTCGGAACTTGGCACATAGGCTTCAGGTTGATAGTAGTCGTAGTAGGAGACAAAAAACTCCACCGCGTTATCCGGGAAAAACTCTTTCATCTCCCCGTACAACTGGGCAGCCAGTGTCTTGTTAGGCGCCATCACCATCGTAGGGCGATTGAGATCGGCGATGACATTGGCAATGGTAAAGGTTTTACCCGACCCCGTGACGCCCAGCAGCGTTTGATGCGCGAGACCATCTTCCAGCCCCTCCTCCAGACGACGAATCGCCTCAGGCTGATCACCTGAAGGTTTGAAAGCAGAGTTGAGTTTAAAGGCTTTACTCATGGTTTTGCGGTTCCTGCGGAAGAAGTCGGCGGGCAGGCTGCTAATTCTACTCTGCTATGGCGAATTTGCCAGAAAAAAATACTGGATATATTTACAGATATCTTGCACGATAACGGGGAAACGGGTTGTTTCGCTTCAGTGCAATTAAAGCGGCAGAAAGCAAAATGTTGTTGCGCAAGGTTATCCCCAGAGCCGTAACGCTTTTAACATTTGTCAAGAGAGCGCCATTAAATTGCAGTCGGATGACAAGGCAGAAAAATCTCAGGCTTGCTTTTAAATAACCTGCTGATTTTATTCACAATGACCTCAAAGTCCAGTTTCGCAGCATAATGTATGCAGGCCGCGTATTTCCTCGCTTGCGCCCGGTTTTCAGTCGCTAATACACAAGGTTATCCACAGGAATGGTGGATAACTGAATCCAGCCCTGAACCCATCGGCTGTGTATAATTTTCCCCAGGCTTGTCCAGGCGTGCGAAATATTTTTTTTTTGCGATTATTTTCCCCCCACCTCAGACCGCTTTAACTATTCTTTTTGCAGCTTAAGCAAGCCTTCTTGTCGTGAAAACCGTGCGTTAAGACCATTTATTTCTTCAGTGATTGCCTTATGAACGAACAGATGCACCAGAAACGTTAAGCGTTCAGCACTCTCAAAGTGCAGCCAGGTTATTACTGAGTGGAATTATTAAGCATCTCTCATCTTTTAAGGGCTGTTTTGCCTCGATTCTGATGAAGATGCCCCCGTCGCACTAATCTGGCCTGGGAATTGCAGGTACCTGACTATGGAGTGACGAGTCCATAAGGTCTGCTGCGCAGGCCTGTAACAGCAGTGTCCACTATCAATCGTGCACGACTGTATGCCAGACGACACAGAGCGGGAGCATTCAGGCAAATAATCTGGAAGGAGTATGTCAGATGCTGAGTTTACGTTCGGTGAATCAGTTTTACGGTCACAACCATATTCTGTGGGATGTCGATCTCGATCTGCCCCCCGGCACCTGTACCGGTGTGCTGGGCAGTCCCGGAATGGGCAAAACCACGCTAGTGAACTGCATCATGGGGCGCTTACCGATTAATAGCGGCTCGATGACCTGGCAGGAAGATGGTTCGCCGCCAGAGGACTTGCTGCTGCAACCTGCGGAACAGCGCGCGCGAATGGGCATTGGCTATGTGCCGCAGGGGCGCCATATTTTCTCGCAGATGAGTGTGGAAGATAACCTGATGATTGCGTTGATGGCCGCGCAGGACGACCGCAGCCGTGCTATTCCAGAAATGGTTTTCGATCTGTTTCCTGCACTCTATTCATTACGCCATCAGCGCAGCGGCGAATTACCGATGGACCAGCAGCAGCACCTTGCGCTGGCACGTGCACTGGTGTTGCAGCCAAAGCTGCTGATTCTGGATGAACCCACTGAAGGTATGTCGCCTTGGCTGGAAGAGGAGATGGGCAACCTGATCCGCCGCCTCAATCGCGAATACGGTTTAACGGTATTACTGCTGGAGCAGCACGTGTCGTTTATCCGCCGGGTAGCGGACTATTTCCTGCTGCTGCATCGGGGTCGTAATGTGGCGCAGGGCCACGTGGCACAACTGGACGATATCACTGTTAGCAAGTGGTTAACGTCGACGTAGCGGCCGCCGATTGGTGTGGTCGCCATTAATCGCGACCCTACGGGTGAATGATAAATCGTTGTAGGGTGCGCATTTATGCGCACCTGGAAAGGATATTTTTACAGTGGCAGGGTCAAATACTGCCCGCACTCGGCCTGCTGCGTTTCGTTGTCCAGATACGGAATCTCGCCCAGGAACGGCGCATCAATACGCTGACGCAGTGTGGCGATGTACTCCGCATGACGTTTACCCGGCGGCTGAATATCGTTGGCAATCCATCCCGCCAGACGCAGCCCGCGTGCCTTAATCGCTTCTGCTGTCAGCATCGCATGGTTAATACAGCCCAGTTTCACTCCCACCACCAGGATGACCGGGAGTTGCTCCGCCTCAACCCAATCGGCATAGGTTTGCGTCTCCGATAAGGGGGTAAACCAACCGCCGGCCCCCTCCACCAGCACCCATTCAGCCTGCTGCTCCAGCGCACGCAGCCCTGCGGACAACGCAGCAAACTCAATCGGCCTGCCCTCTTCCGCACTGACAATGTGCGGTGAAGTCGGTTCCACAAATGCCATCGGGTTCACCTGCTCGTAGCTGAGTGCCAGGCTGCTGTAGCGCTGGAGCGCCAGGGCATCACTGTTGCGGATCCCCGCTGGCGTGATGTCACACCCTGATGCCACTGGCTTGTAGCCTGCGGTACGTAAACCCGCAGCACTCGCCGCCTGCAACAGTGCGCCACTGGCCACCGTTTTGCCGACTTCAGTGTCCGTTCCGGTAATAAACCAGCGTGTCATTTACTTAAAACTCCATACATCAAGTGATAACTGAGGCGATAGCCGCGCTCATCTTGCGGCCAGCACTGCTCAAGCTGTGTCAGCTGCTTACGCGTGAGCACACCTGTGCCGCGCCCTTCATGCAAATGGGTGGCACCAATACCTTTCAACGAGCGCATCGCGCTCAGCGCTGTGGGGAAGTGCAGCGTGATCATCTGCTGCTGAGCGTGCAGCGGCAAACCTGCGCAGGCTGAGGTCAATTGCGCTTCGTTGAGAAAGCGATTGGCGTGGATACGGCCATCAAGTTGTGCCCACGCCTGATGCACTTCATGCAGCGAGCCATCAAGCAGGGTCGAAAACAGCACCGCGCCGCCGGGACGTGTGACGCGCAGGAATTGCTGTAGCGCAAGGCGCAGATCGCTGCTCCACTGCACCGCCAGATTGCTCCACACCCCATCAACGCTGTTATCCGGTAGCGGCAATTCATCGATATCCCCTTGCACATAATGCTGTGCAGAGTGCTGGGTGCGCGCAGCATCCAGCATACTGGCAGAGAGATCGAGCGCGGTGAGTGTGCGCCCACGATCGCGCCAGTAGCGACTGTACCAACCAGTGCCACACCCCGCGTCCAGCAAATGCGGGCCAAAACCCGCCGGTGCCAGCGCCAACAGGGCATCCCCACTCTGCCGCTGCAACTCGGCATGTTGTTCATAATGCTGTGCCGCGCGTCCAAAGGCCTGCGCCACCGCCTGCTTGTTAACCTGCAGCGTCATACAGTGCCTCCAGTAGACGATCGATGTCTTCAGTGTGGTGTGCCGCCGTGAGGGTGATGCGTAAACGCGCCGTGCCCGGCGGCACCGTAGGCGGTCGAATCGCGCTCACCCAGCATCCGGCAGCAGCCAAACGCTGTGACAACGCCAACGCCGCACTGTTTTCGCCCACAATCAGTGGCTGAATCGCACTGTTTGACGGCATCAGCTGCCACGGAAGATCGGCCGCACCGCGACGGAAGCGAGCGATATGGCTGTTTAGCTGTTCACGGAGGGCATCGCCCTGTTGGATCTGCTGCAACGCGGCCAACAGCGCACAACATTGTGCCGGTGGCATCGCGGTGGAGTAGATCAAATGGCGTGAAAACTGCTCGACGTAATCCGCCGTGGCTTCATCGCATAACAGTGCGGCTCCGCTGACGCCAAAACCTTTGCCAAAGGTGACAATTAACAGCTCGGGTTTTACGCCCTGCTGCCAGCAACTTCCTCGCCCCTGCTCACCGCACACCCCAATACCGTGTGCATCATCCACCAGCAACCAGCCGTTGCCACGCTGCGTCTCCTGCGCGATAGCGGCTAGCGGTGCGCTATCGCCATCCATGCTGAAAATGCCTTCGGTCACCACCAGCGTGCCGCCGTCCGACGGCGTTGCCAGCAGTTTAGCCAGGCTCTCAGGCTGATTATGGGCAAAACGTCTGAGGGTAGCCGGGCTGTGGCTGGCCGCATCCAGCAGCGATGCGTGTGCCAGCTTATCGGCGAGAATGCGATCTTGCTTTTCTGCCAGCAGATGGATCACCGCCTGATTGGCGGCAAAGCCGGAGATAAACAGCAAGGCACGTTTGTAACCCAACCACTCCGCCAGCTGCTCTTCCAGCTGCGCATGGTATTGGCTATAGCCCGTGACGTGGCCGGAAGCGCCCGCGCCAGCCCCCGCTTGCGCCGCACCCTGCTGCCAGGCCGCAATCACCGCTGGATGCTGGCTCAGGCCCAGATAATCGTTGCTGGAGAAGTGGCAATAGCGCTGCCCCTCGAGCGTGATCTCACGGACACTGTTGTGTTCAAAACGCCGCCGCACGCGCCAGCCATCAGCTTCACGTCGTGCGATCAACGCGTGTTCAATGCGATCTGACCAGCTCATTACACTGCCGCGTTGTAGAACTGTTCGGTATCCGCGTGCACCAACTGTTCACTCAGTTGATATTGCTGCTCATTGTCACCTGCGGTGGTGGCGGTGTGTTCGGGATTGAGGCCGAGTTTGCGGAACAGGATCAGATCTTTATCTTCTTCCGGGTTCGGCGTAGTCAGCAATTTGCAACCGTAGAAGATGGAGTTAGCACCGGCCATAAAGCACATCGCCTGAGTTTGCTCGCTCATCTGCTCACGGCCCGCTGAAAGACGGACGTGCGACGATGGCATCATGATACGTGCCACCGCAATGGTGCGGATAAAATCAAAAGGTTCAACGTCATCGTTATCCGCCAGCGGCGTGCCTTTGACCTTGACCAGCATGTTGATCGGCACACTCTCTGGTGGCGTCGGTAGATTCGCCAACTGCACCAGCAAGCCCGCACGGTCTTTCACCGTTTCACCCAGGCCGACAATGCCGCCCGAGCACACTTTAATGCCTGCGCCGCGCACTTTATCCAGCGTATCCAGACGCTCCTGATAGCTGCGCGTGGTGATGATGCTGCCGTAAAACTCTGGCGAAGTGTCGAGGTTGTGGTTGTAGAAATCGAGACCCGCACTGGCCAGGCGCTCAGCCTGGGTGTTGTCCAGCGTGCCCAGTGTCATGCAGGTTTCCATACCCATAGCTTTCACGCCCTGCACCATCTGCTCCAGGTACGGCATGTCGCGCTCGTGAGGGTTTTTCCATGCAGCGCCCATACAGAAACGGCTTGATCCCGCCGCTTTGGCTTTACGCGCCGATTCCAGCACCGCTTCCACTTCCATCAGACGCTCGGACTCCAGCCCGGTTTTATAGCGTGCACTCTGCGGGCAGTATTTACAGTCTTCCGGACAGGCACCGGTTTTGATCGACAGCAGTGTACTGACCTGCACCTGGCGCGGATCAAAATGCTGACGGTGAACTTGCTGCGCTTCGAACATCAGCTCAAGGAAAGGTTTATCGAACAGTGCCTGAGCTTGTGTCAGTGTCCAGCGGTTTGCCATTGCTTACTCCAGAAAAAAGGGGTTCATCCCGACGATTAACGTGGTTATACTCGTAAACTAAATCTTTTCAAAATGGTTTACAAGACAGATGTTCACTCAGGACGACCTCAACTTTGACCGCCAGCATATCTGGCATCCGTACACCTCGATGCGCGATCCGCTGCCCTGTTACCCGGTAGTCGCCGCGCACGGTTGCCAGCTACAGCTGGCTGATGGACGAGAACTGGTCGACGGGATGTCGTCGTGGTGGGCAGCGATTCATGGCTATAACCATCCGCGCCTCAATCAGGCTTTACAGCAGCAGATGGCGCAGATGTCGCATGTGATGTTTGGCGGTATTACCCATCCGGCCGCCGTGGAACTGAGCCGCCAGCTGATCGCCATGACACCTGAAGCGCTGGAGTGCGTGTTCCTCGCCGATTCCGGGTCGATCGCCGTCGAAGTCTCGATGAAAATGGCGTTGCAGTACTGGCTGGGACGCGGTGAAACACGGCAAAAATTCCTCACGTTGAAGCGTGGCTATCACGGCGACACTTTTGCCGCGATGTCGGTGTGCGATCCAGAAAACTCCATGCACAGCTTGTGGCGGGGTTATCTGCCGGAACACCTGTTCGCCGCTGCGCCGCAGTGCGGCTTCGATGCGGAGTGGGATGCCTCTGACTTTGCCGATTTCGCTCAGTTAGCGGAGAAGCATCATCGCGAGATTGCGGCGGTGATCCTTGAACCCATCGTGCAGGGTGCTGGCGGGATGCGCTTCTACCATCCGCGCTATTTGCAGCAGGTGCGCGAACTGTGCGATCGCTACGGCATCCTGCTGATTGCCGATGAGATCGCCACCGGATTTGGTCGCAGCGGTAAACTGTTTGCCTGCGAGCATGCCGGGATCGCACCCGATATTCTCTGCCTGGGTAAGGCATTGACCGGCGGCACCATGACGCTTTCCGCCACACTCACGACCCGCGAAGTGGCCGACACCATCAGCCGCAGTGCCGCGGGCTGCTTTATGCATGGCCCCACCTTTATGGGCAATCCACTGGCCTGTGCGGTGGCGGTAGAGAGCCTGACGATGATCAATGAGGGGCACTGGCCTGCGCAAGTGACAGCAATCGAACAGCAGTTGCAGCGCGAACTGCTGCCACTCAGCCAGCATCACGCCGTGGCCGATGCCCGCGTGCTGGGGGCGATTGGCGTCATTGAAACCCACTCGCCGGTGAATATGGCGGCACTGCAGCAGTTCTTTGTTGAACGTGGCGTGTGGATCCGGCCGTTTGGCAAGTTGATCTACCTGATGCCACCTTATCTGATTTCTGCCGCTGAACTCTCACAACTAACCCAGGCAGTGCGTGCGGCGCTGGATGTTGAGGCGCATTTCCAAGGGTGAGGAGACTGGAAGTGCAGCAGATTTTCCACCATGATGGACGGCACTGCACAATGGAAAAAAGGAGAGGTCATGCGCGTATTTAGCCAGGATTTTAATGATGGCGATAAGATGCCAGAGCGACACGTTTTCAACGGGATGGGATACACAGGGGATAATCTGTCACCTCATCTGGCTTGGGAAGATGCCCCTGAGGGGACTAAGAGTTTTGTGGTGACCTGTTACGATCCTGATGCACCAACAGGTTCAGGTTGGTGGCACTGGGTGGTCGCGAACTTGCCCGCTGACGTGACGGAACTGGCGCAAGGTGCCGGTTCAGGCGTTGCCGCCTTGCCAGCAAGCGCGATTCAGACGCGCACCGATTTTGGTCAAACCGGTTACGGCGGCGCAGCGCCTCCGCAGGGTGAGTCACATCGCTATATCTTTACCGTACACGCGATGGATACCGATAAGATTGACGTAGATGCCGGCGCGAGTGGTGCCATGGTGGGCTTTAATGTGCACTTCCATGCACTGGCAAGCGCGTCCATCACGGTGAAATACGCTTAATTGTTACTCTGTAGCGGCGCGATTTATCACGCATGTCGTCGCGATACCGCCGTAAAATGCGCGATAAATCGCGCCGCTACGGTTAAGACCTGCCGGTTATATCGGCAGGTCATTAATCAATCCAACGCGTGAATCACCACCCACATCGGGCCCTGGCCTACGGCGTAACGCGCCAGCGGTTGCAGCAGACCGCGCTCTGCAATCTTATACACTTCGATATGATGTGATTTCTGCCCCGCCGCCACCAGATACTGACCACTGTTATCGATATTGAAACCGCGCGGCTGTGTTTCTGTTGGCTGGTAGCCTTCGATCGCCAACACCGAACCATCTTCACTTATGCTAAACGCAGTAATGGTGCTGCTGGTGCGGTCGCAGGCGTACAGGAAACGGCCATCTGGCGTGATGTGGATATCTGCCGCCCAGCGCGTATCGCTGAAATCTTTCGGCATCATGTCCAGGCTTTGCACGCGCTCTACCTGGCCGTGCACGTTGCTCAGAGCCCAGACATCCACGGTGCTGTCGAGTTCATTCACCACATAGCCGTAAGCGCCATTAGGATGGAATGCCATGTGACGTGGACCTGCACCTTCAACCGTGGTGACTTGTGTTTGCTCGCGCGGTGCCAGGGTGCCGTCCGCGTTCAGTTGGAACAGGCAGATGCGATCCTGCTTCAGTGCCGGCACAAACAGCGTTTGGTTGCTGAGATCGATATTCGCCGAGTGGCAACCATCCAAACCGCTAATCACCTGGCTCGGTGCCTGCGGCACACCATCGCTGCCAATCGGGCTGATGCTGACGCAGGCATCGTTGTAAGAACCGCAGAACAGGTAGTGACCCTGACGATCGGTGGAGATATGCGTCGGGCTGCCCGGCAACGGCGCTTCACCGGCCAGGCTCAGCGAACCGTCGGCCGCAATGCGATACGCCAGCACGCGAAAATTCGGACGAACCCCGACATAGAGAAAATCTTTCTTCGGGCTCACCACCATCGGCTGCACCTGACCGGCCACATCCGTGACCTGCAATAACGTCAGTGCGCCATCTTCCTGTAACTGCCAGGCATGGATCTGCTGGCTCTCGGGACTGGCGGTATACACGACTTGTTTCATGCGTTTTTCCTTATTCGCTGCCTGATGAAAGGGATAACTGTAGCGCGTTTCATTTTGCCGCGCTGGATTCATTTGTGCCCTGTTTTTTGTCTCAGGGCCGCTGCCGGGTGTAGACTAAACCCTTTGCTAACTCCCGGACGGAAAGAGTAATGAGCTACCGCGTAATCGCCCTTGACCTTGATGGCACCCTGCTGACCCCGAACAAAACCATTCTGCCAGAATCGATTGAAGCGCTGGCCCGCGCACAACAGGCGGGTGTCAAAGTGCTGATCGTCACCGGTCGCCACCACTGCGCTATCCACCCTTTTTATCAGGCACTGCAGCTGGAGACACCCGCAATCTGCTGTAATGGCACCTACTTGTATGATTATCAAGCGAAGAAGGTGCTGGCTTCCGATCCTCTGGAGAAAAGCCAGGCGACACGCGTTATCGAGATGCTCGATGAGGAGAACATTCACGGCCTGCTGTATGTGGATGACGCCATGCTGTATCAGGAGCCGACCGGCCACGTCACGCGTACCTTAAACTGGGCACAATCGCTGCCGGAAGCGCAACGTCCGCTGTTCCTGCAAGTGCCTAGCCTGGCGCAAGCGGCTCAGGATGCACACGCCATCTGGAAGTTTGCCCTTTCCCACCCTGATACCCGAGCATTACAGCAGTTTGCAGAGCGCACCGAAGCTGAGCTGGGGCTGGCCTGCGAATGGTCATGGCACGATCAGGTGGATATTGCTCAGGCAGGCAACAGCAAAGGTAAGCGTCTGGCGCAGTGGGTTGAGAGCCAGGGTTTGAGCATGCAAGACGTGCTGGCGTTTGGCGACAACTACAACGATCTCAGCATGCTGGAACAGGTTGGATTGGGCGTGGCGATGGGTAATGCTGATGACGCGATCAAAGCGCGCGCCAAAAAAGTCATTGGCACCAACCTGGAAGCGGGTATTGCCGAAGTGATTTACCAGGAAGTTCTGTAACCGTCTGAAATCAAAGGTGCGCATAAATGCGCACCCTACAAATGTGTCGCTATGTTGTAATCGACACACTCTTAATCTGCGCATACAGCCACTGATCGGGTCGAATACCCAGCTCATCCCTTGCCCATGGCGAAATTCGCGCCCACAGCTCACTGATGCCAATGCGCAATTTCACTTCGACCTGATCATCAATCTCCAACAACTCGACCACCTGGGCAGGCAAGATGTTGCGGACTGAGGTGTTTTGCGGCGGCTGCAGTGCCAGGGACACGTCTGCCGAGGCGATACGAATACGCAGTGCCGTTTTTACGGGCTGATTCACCCGGCTGACCCAAATGTGTTGGTCGCCCAGTGATAAAGCCGTCATCGGGTAATCGGGATGCTGCTCCAGCACCTGCACGCGCAGTACGCTGGTGCGATCGGCAATTGGGAGCCACGGGCGCATTGCCGCGCTACTCCACACCTTCTCCAGTGCGCCAAAGGCTTTCACTTTGCCACTATCCAACACCAGTACGTTGTCGGCCAGTTGCAGGATCTCATCCAGGCTGTGCGAAACGTACAGGATCGGAATATCCACCTGCTTCGCCAGCTTTTGCAGGTACGGCATCAGTTCACGCTTACGGATCAAGTCCAGTGAGGCCAGCGGTTCGTCCATTAGCAAGATGTCCGGCGCGGTGAGCAATGCGCGGCCAATCGCCACACGCTGCTTTTCACCGCCTGACAGGGATGCCGGAAAGCGATTGAGCAGCGGTTCCAGCCCAAGTAACGTCACCAGGCTGTTAAACTGCGCCTTCATGTTCGCCGCCATGCCATATTGCAAGTTGCCCTTCACACGATAGTGCGGGAACAAACGTGCATCCTGGAAGACATAGCCGATGCGGCGTTTTTCGGGCGGCAGATTTACACGCGTCGCCGCATCAAACAGCAGGCGATCGTTAAGCTGAATCTGCCCGTTCTGCGGTTGCGTCAAGCCACCAATCGCATTGATCAGTGAGGTTTTACCTGCCCCTGACACGCCAAAAATGGCGGTGATGCCACTGCCGGGGATCTGCACATTGACGTCAAGCAGGTGATCGCCCAGCTGTTGGGAAATATTCAGATTCAGCATCAGGCCGCTCCTAACCGCTTACGGCCCCAGCGCGCCAGCAGCTCTGAAGCCACCAGCGACAACAAGGCCAGCGCAATCGCCACTGCGCACAGGCGAGCAGCAGTGCCTTCCGCGCCGGGCGTTTCAATCAGCGTAAACATCGCGGACGGAATAGTGCGCGTCTCACCAGGAATGTTGGAGACGAAAGTAATGGTTGCGCCGAACTCACCCAGTGAACGGGCAAAGGCCAACACCGTACCGACAATGATGCCCGGCAAGGTGAGCGGAAGGGTAATGGTGAAAAATACACGCCAGCGTCCCGCACCCAGCGTGCGTGCGGCTTGCTCCAGTTTGGTATCGACCGCTTCCAGCGCCAGACGTATCGCGCGTACCATCAACGGAAAAGCCATCACCGCAGAAGCCAGCACCGCACCGCGCCAGCTAAAGGCAAAGGTGAAGCCAAACCAGTCATACAGCCATTCGCCAATGAATCCACGGCGGCCAAGGGCTATCAACAGCAGATAACCCACCACCACGGGCGGTAACACCAGCGGTAAATGGATCACGCTATCCAACAGGGTTTTGCCCGGAAACCGGCAGCGCGCCAGAATCCAGGCCATCATGATGCCAAACGGCAGGCTGACCAGTACTGCAACACAAGAGACTTTTAGGCTGAGAAACACCGCCTGCCATTCGGGATCGCTAAGTATCATTTCTTCGGCGTAAATCCATACTGTT